>CAIWCT010000368.1 GCA_903911225.1 uncultured delta proteobacterium | reverse complement strand
GCCGATGGGCGAAAAACCCGCACCCGGGCTGGCATTGTTTTTATCGGTAGCCCAGATATCGGCCTTGCGGGTGAAGGCATCGGCACAGTCTATGTCGTTTTTAAGAGTATAGGAAGCCCCCGGAGTCATGGCCATAAGCTGCAGCTGGTGGGCATTGCTGATGGCGGTAGCGTATTCCATGCGCAAAAGGGGCCGTGTCTGCCCGTCCAGCATGAACCATGCCCCGGCGGTAGTAAAATCCCAGGACGTATACGTAGCCGTCTGAATCAATTCAACGGTTGTTCCTCCCGTGCCGGCCTTTGAGGTGGCCCACCCGGAGGTGTCTTTATCCCAAAAGGAGGTTGAAACTGTACTATTATTTTCCCCGACCATACCACCTGCGGTAAACGGATTTCCACTTACCACCGCCCCTGAGCTGTAGCAGTTTGTGATACTGCCGCTATTAGAACCCGCCAGACCGCCTGCATCATTGCTTACTCCGCTATTTACCGTTGCTGAACTATAGCAGTTGATGGTGGTGGCATTATTCTCCCCGACAAGTCCTCCGACATAGTACCCCTTTCCGCTCACCGTACCCGAACTGTAGGAGGTTGTGGTAGAACCGGCCTGAAGATGCCCTACAAGACCGCCCACCCATGACGTGCCGCTTACAGCGGCCGAGCTTGAGCAGTTAATGATAGTGGCGGAACCTGGTCCGTTTAAGCCTACCAGCCCTCCGACCTTAATGTTGCTGCCGCTTACTGTTCCGGCACTTGAACTGTTGCTTATGCTTCCGCCGTTATTATACCCCGCCAAGCCACCGATATTATTAGTCTCCGTTACGCTAGTGCAGTGCACCGCTCCCGTGCTGTAGCAGCCGGTGATTGTACCGGTATTGGCGCCCACCAGCCCACCAGCAGATATAAGACTGGTTACCGTGCCTGAAGTGGTGCAGCCGCTGATGCTGCCATTATTATATCCAACGAGACTGCCGACGATTCGGTCCCCCTGTATTTCAGAAGCCAGCATAGTAATATTGCTGATGGTTGCCCCTATATCAATATAGCCAAACAGGCCAATGAATTTGGTCAGAGGACGGTTGATATATAATCCTTTTATCGTATGGCCCTGCCCGTTAAACGAGCCTATGAAGGGCGTAGCAGCAGTGGGGCCGATGGGGGCAAAGCCGTAGAAACCGCCCGTGCCGTTATCATTCCAGGTGCGCGTACTTGAGGCGTCCATGTCATTTCCAAGCACATACTGTCCATTGAGCGGATAGCCCGGGTCATTGCCGATTTTTTGCAGGTCGGCAAGAGAGGTTATGGTGATGACAGCGCCGATTGCTGTTGCCGCCATGGCAGGTAGAAGCATTATAACCAAAAGGACTGTGATGACATAAAAAAGCTTTGCAGTGGTGCGCACCATTATTCCCCTATTTAACGATAATTTTTAATATTTTTTACTTTAATACTTCTTAATCTTAACAGGTTTATGAGGCATTTGCCAGTAGGAACTTTGAAGCTGCAACCCGGCTTGCAGCAGTACCTGTTGAAAAGTGCTGTATGATGCAATCTGATTTTATTAAGATATGGGGTGCCCTGCGGCCTGATCTGAACCATGCTGGTCGGGCACTTCAGAAGCAGTGTGACGGGCGGTGATTGAAAAAAAAGTCAAAAAAACGGTCAATGGATGTCATCCATGCCCGAATACCTATGCAGCCATTCCATGCCGCACATAAAACGACCTGCCAAAAAAAACCTTGTCAGTGTCACCGTCAGTAAGTTTCCAGATCTGCTGCATCTTCCGGTTCATTTCCTCCATGAACCCTCGTATGAAATAGTATTCTGCCCGGTCGAAAAACAATGCCATGCGGTCGTTGAGCTCGCGCAGTTCGTTCAGCTCGATAACGGTATCAAGGGGCATTGCATACATCGCAAACAGCCAGATGGTCCGCTTTAAAAGGATAAGCCCCCGTATCCCCTCGCACAGCGGTATGCCCATCTTAAAAAGGCCTATGCCCTCCTGGGCATAGCGCCTGCCGACATCGGTTTTGTCCTTGTCATAATTGATCCACTCCCCCAGATGAGCAAGCAGTTCAAGCGCACGAATCTCGAATTTTTTAAGATCACTTTCAGCAAATGTCACCGTCGTTGGATCGGATTTCAAATGCTCAATCCACTGACGCACGATATCCCCGGCGCTGTTTTGAATGCACAATACCAACCTGTCGAAAAATATACGCTTCATACAATCGCCCCCCTTTCACTTTAAATGATGTGAACACACGAGAACTCACACTTACAAAGGTAGCACAAAAGAATGCTTTTTCAATTGGGGGGAAAGCCGCCTCTGCCTCTTTGAAATGGCGTCGGTGGAGATGCGATGGGGCAGCTTATCAGAGCGTAAATAATATGCCGGACGTGGTCACGAAAGGCAGGCACTTTGTGCAACCCCGGTCGGCCCCGGCATATTCGAAGGCCGGCCGGAGCCGGGGGTGGGGTCTTAGATGCGAGTCGCAGCCCGGGGTACGGAACGCAGGGAAAGGGCGATTCGCTTGCGCTTCATATCCACCTCAAGCACGGTAACGGTCACCCTCTGATGCAGTTTCACGGCATCGGTTGTATTCTTCACAAACCTGTCGGCAATCTCGCTTATATGCACCAAGCCGTCCTGATGCACGCCGATGTCCACAAAAGCGCCGAAGTTGGTGATATTGGTAACAATGCCGGGCAGGCGCATGCCGGGCTGCACATCCTCCATGCGCGAAATGCCGTCGGCAAAGCTGAAGGCCTCAAACTGCTCGCGCGGGTCGCGGCCCGGCCGGGCAAGCTCGGCCATGATGTCCTGCAGGGTCGGCATGCCGACAGTGTCGGTAGCGTATTTTTTTAAATCGATTTTTTTGCGCAGCTTTTCATCCTGCATAAGCTCTGCAACCGCGCAGCCAAGGTCGCGGGCCATGGCCTCAACGACCGAATAGCTCTCGGGGTGCACAGCGCTTGCATCCAGCGGTTGGGCCCCTCCCCTGACGCGCAAAAAACCTGCTGCCTGCTCAAAAGCCTTGGGGCCGAGACCTGCAACCTTCAGCACATCCTTGCGCGCGGCAAACGGGCCATGCTCATTGCGAAACTCAACAATTTTTTGTGCAAGCTTTGGCCCCACGCCCGACACATACGTCAAAAGCTGGCGGCTTGCCGTATTTATCTCGACGCCAACCTGATTCACGCAGCTCATCACGCAGTCGTCGAGCCTGTCTTTCAGTCGCCGCTGGTCCACATCGTGCTGATACTGCCCCACCCCGATTGCTTTAGGGTCGATCTTCACCAGCTCTGCAAGCGGGTCCATAAGCCTGCGGCCGATTGATACGGCACCCCGCACGGTCAGGTCATAATCGGAAAACTCCTCCCGGGCCGCCTCTGATGCCGAATAGACCGAGGCCCCGCTCTCACTTACCATGACAACAGAGGGTGAACCTGCGAGACTCAGCTCGCGCACAAAACTTTCTGTCTCTCGGCCCGCCGTGCCATTGCCAATGGCAATACAGGCAACGGAAAAGCGCTCGCACATATCCCGAAGCTTCAAACCTGCCTCCTGCTTTTTGTTTTGCGGCTCATGGGGATAGATAGTGTCATTGTGCAGCAGCTTGCCCTGATTATCAAGACAGACCACCTTGCAGCCCGTGCGGAAGCCCGGGTCAATGGCAAGCACCCGCTTCTGCCCGAGGGGAGCGCCCATAAGAAGCTGGCGGAGATTTTCAGCAAATACATTAATGGCTTCCTGATCGGCGCGCTCTTTAACGCTCAGCCGTATTTCCGTCTCCATGGATGAAGAAAGCAGGCGCTTGTAGCAGTCCTGCACGGCCATGCGCACCTGAGAGCCTGCGGCATTTCCAGCCTTCACAAACAGGCTTTCAAGCTCTGCAATGGCCTGGGCCTCATCGGGCAGAATTCGAAACGACAAAAACAGTTCCTGCTCTCCACGGCGAATGGCAAGCACGCGGTGCGATGGCGAGCTCTTCACCGGCTCCTGCCAGGCAAAATAATCACGGAACTTGGCGCCCTCTTCCTCCTTGCCGGTAAGCACGTTTGAGCTAAGAAGCGCCTTATCGGCAAAAAGAGAGCGCATCCGGGCGCGCGCAGTCTGGTCTTCATTTACATGCTCGGCTATGATATCGCGGGCGCCCTGCAGAGCCTGCTCGATAGTCTCAACGCCTTTTTCAGCATCGACAAACTTCTGCGCCTCGGCTTCAACATCGAAATCAGACTGCTCAAAAATAAGATCTGCAAGAGGCTCAAGGCCTTTCTCTTTTGCAATCATGGCGCGCGTGCGGCGCTTGGGCCTGAAGGGCAGATATATGTCCTCCAGCACGGCCAGCGTTTCAGCCGCCGTGACCTTGCCTTTAAGCTCATCGGTGAGCAGGCCGCGCTCATCAAGGGATTTAAGAATCGCCATGCGCCGGTCATCAAGCGTGCGCAGTTGCGCCAGCCTATCGCGAATTGAGGTAACAGCAACCTCGTCAAGGCTGCCGGTTACCTCCTTGCGGTAGCGGGAAATAAAAGGGATGGTAGCATCCTCATCAAGAAGCCGTGCTGTGGCAAGAACCTGTGCCTCGGCAAGCGAAAGCTCTCTGGCGATTTTCTTTACATGCTGCTGATCAATGGTCATGCGGTAATCTCCGGTCAATAGAGCATTTTTATTTTTACTATATTCGCAACTATTCAGCCCCCCGACCTTTGTTGGTTAATCGTTCTTCCCTCCCCTTGTGGGAGGGACTGAGGGAGGGGGCCTAAAATATGTTTTACTCCCTGTCAATGTACCCTATAGCAGCTTTTTCGGCGACGGACAAAATTTAGGATTTAAACCCCCTCCCTGTATCCCTCCCACCAGGGGAGGGGAAAAAAAACAAAAACCTAAAAAGGCGTAGGGCCTGCACCTACCATATATTTTAGTATCATTGGCAGTTTTGTGTTGGATATTAGATGTTCAGCTTTCTTGAACCTTGATACCTGAATAGCGTCCTGAATAAAATAAAAAAACCCCGCTTTTTATGCGGGGTTTTTTTATTGCCCGTACAGGCCAAACACCATAGCTGAACAGGCCTTAACCGGCAAGCAAAATATGGGGGTTTCTTCCCTGCTATTCTGATTGTATTCCGTTTCGCCGACTCTCTTGACTGGTAAGCTTCAGCTCATGCATGTCATTTTACAAAAGTCACGAGCCGGGGCTTGCGTCTCCAAAAAAAAATTTGTCCCTTGACTCTTCCCTATCGCTGCTTATATTTAAAAATGTTTTATTACTTTTCTATTTTCAACGTATTCACCACAGGAGATTTTTTATGGCTACCCGGAAATTTGAAACTGAAGTCAACCAGCTGCTGCACCTGATCATCCATTCGCTGTATTCACACAAAGAAATATTTGTGCGCGAACTTGTATCAAATGCATCCGATGCTCTGGACAAGCTCAAATATTTGACCCTTACGGATGAGGCCTGCAAAAGCCTGCCCTTTGATCCGCGCATCGACATTTCTTTTGACGCAGACAAAAAGACGCTCTCCATAGCCGATACGGGCATCGGCATGAACGAGGCAGACCTGGTGGAGCAGCTCGGCACCATCGCAAAATCCGGCACCCGTAATTTCGTGGCGCAGCTGACGGGCGATGCCAAAAAGGACTCCAATCTCATAGGCCAGTTCGGCGTGGGTTTCTACTCATGTTTCATGGTGGCCGACAGGGTCGACGTCATTAGCCGCAAGGCCGGGGAGGACAAGGCATGGCAGTGGTCAAGCGACGGCAAAGGGGAATATGAAATTTCTGAGGCCCGGCGGGATACGGCTGGCACAACGGTAACGCTGCATCTCAACGAAAACGGCCAGGAGTATGCCAATCACTGGCAGATTGAATCAATCATTAAAAAATATTCAAACCATATCCCCTTCTCCATCTACCTGCACTATGAGGACATTCGCTACGAAGGCAAGGATAAGGATCGCAAGGAGATAAAAGAACAGAAAATCGATAAAGTGAATGAGGCCTCGGCCCTGTGGAAGTGCGCTAAAAAAGACTTAAAGGATGAGGACTACAAAGATTTCTACAAAACAACCGGCCATGACACCGAGGATCCGCTGCTGTGGGTGCACACTCAGGCCGAAGGCACCATGGAGTATACCACGCTTTTTTATGTGCCGAAAAAAGCGCCCTTCAACCTGTATTATTCCGACTTCAAGCCGGGCCTCAAACTCTATGTAAAGCGCGTCTTTATCACTGATGACGACAAGGAGCTTCTGCCCCATTATCTGCGCTTCGTGCGCGGCGTTATTGATTCCGAGGACCTGCCGCTGAATGTAAGCCGGGAGATTTTGCAGCAGAACCGCGTGCTGGCAAAAATAAAATCATCGTCCGTAAAAAAGCTGCTTGATGAATTCAAAACGCTTTCAGAGGACAAAGAAAAATACGACGCGTTTTATAAGGAATTCGGCCGCCTGCTCAAGGAAGGCCTGTATCAGGACTATGAAAACCGCGAGGCGCTGCTGGAACTGGTGCGCTTCAAATCGACCGGGGCCGAGGGGTTTGCAGGCCTTGCACAGTACAAAGAGCGGATGCAGCCGGAGCAGAAGGCGATTTACTATATTACGGGAGAGCATGAGGAAACGCTCAGGCATTCGCCCCTGCTTGAAATGTACCAGAAGAAAAATATCGAGGTGCTCATCATGGACGACCCGCTGGACGAGCTGGTGATGCCCTCGGTGGGACGCTACAAGGACATCGAGTTCAAGTCCATCAACCGCAGCGACGCTGCAGAGGAACTGAAAACCGAACAGGATAAGCAGGAGGAAAAGCAGGCCGAGCCGGTCATCAAGCGCATGAAAGATGTTCTTGGTGACGAGGTAAAAGAGGTAAAAGCCAGCGCCCGGCTGAGCGACTCTCCCTGCTGTCTCGTGGTGGACGAAAAAGACCCCACCGTGCAGATGCAGGGCCTTCTGAAGGCCATGGGCCAGGACGGCCCGGAGATAAAGCCGATCCTTGAGATCAATCCCACGCATGAGATTATCAAAAAACTTGAATCCGTGCAGGATGACAGCCTGTTTGCAGACGCCACACGACTGCTCTTTGAGCAGGCACTGCTTATCGAAGGCGCACCGATCAAAAAGCCCGTCGATTTCGTGAAGCGGCTCAACAGCATGCTCGGCAGGGCTCTGTAACAAATATTACAAAGTAAAAGGGCGGACACTCGATAGCGCTGTCCGCCCTTTTTTATTTAATTACTTGCAAAGCATCATGTGCAGGAGGCGCCACACCTTTTGTTTGCCTTCTGCCGCTTCTGTGGACACGGTAAAAAATTGCGCCTTCAAGTGCCCGATACGGGCATATCCCCAGCCATAAGTTCCATGTAGGAAGTCAACTGTCGAGGCCATTTCTTCTGGACCAACCTCAGTTTTTCTTCATTTCCCTGCCGGCTATAGGCAAGCATTGCAGCTTCTACCAGATAGCTTAATACGGATTGCTCAAGAACGCCGCCTTTGGCGAGCAGCAGCTCTGCTGCTGCTGCAACAGCCGGCATGTCTCTGCGGCTCACCGCTGCATACAGATTCATCCAGGCTTCATTTTCGGGATTATCAACGCACATTGACTGCCGTAGAGTTCCAAGCATCGGCGCTGCTGCGGCAGCGCTCACTCGCGGCAGGGTGATATTCATAAGAGCACGAATATTGTGAAGATGCTGTGCCTGCGCAGCACCGTCCCGGCAATCACAGCGTGCGGCTGCCAGCGTTATCAAATCCTTCATCTGCCCGGTCAGGCCACTGTCAGCTAGCGGGTACGCTTTTGGATCGCTGAAGTGAAGCGCGACTTTTTGCGCATTAATGGCTTCAAGTCGAGACGGAAATGCTACGGGCTGCACGTCAAGTGAAATCGCAGGGGGGGTTTCAAAATACGGTCCGGGAAGTGGCAATCTGCACCGCTGCAAGTCCAGTAAGAAATCGGCGTTTTGCTGCTTGAAACGAACAGCCACGGCATGCTGGTCCACAAAAGGGAAATAATCTGAATTCATTGGCGCGCCGCTGTTTTTGAAAAGCGGATCAAGCAGCTTCTTGTCGCCCAGCCGGTGCGCCTCAATATCAGCAAGCGACAGCCAGCCAACGCGTCTAAACTCATCGCGGAGCCGGGGACTTTTCATAATCGTTGCGTCTGGCCCCGTAAGTTTCCCCTTTTTCTTTGCGACCAGGATCATATCAAGATTATTGGAAGCATACACCACATAGTCATCAAAATTGCCCGACACAGCTGTCAGTATGGAGCTGATTACCTGGCGGTCCATTTCATACAACTGAAACCACTGCACCAGAAGGCCGCCTTCATTTAGGTGGCCGCGCACCCGCCGATAGAATTCATCCGAGAAAAGATTGGCCACGCCACTGACCCATGGATTGGATGGCTCGGAGATGATTGCATCATAGTGCTTGTTATGAACAGCGAAATAGCTCTTTGCATCATCAATATGAATGCGGCTGCGCGGATCTTCAAAAACCGGAGCCACCCGCTGGCCGAAGAGACGCGCGCCATCGACCATGCTGCGCTCAATTTCCACCAGGTCCATTTGTTCGACGGCAGGGCTGGTAAGAACTATGCTTGCACTCAGTCCGCACCCCATACCCACGACGGCCACATTCCTGGTTGAAGGATTAAACAATAGCGGTAAAGCACCCAGAAGAAGCTGTGTCGGTTCATCCGGCGGTGGCGTACGGGCTGCATCCATTGCAATACTGGCATCCGGTTTGCCGTTGGTGCTGATGGACAAAATATTTTCTGATGGCCTAAAAACATCGACTGTTGCCGTACGCCCGTCGCGGTGAAAAATAATATCAAATGGAAGAACTTCACCACGCCGGAAAACCCCGGATGCCATACGTGCATAATCAAAATCGACCAATGTCGTCACTCCCAGCAGGGCAGCAATGCAGGCGGTGGCGACAAAAATCATTTTTTGTGGCGATTTCCTGACGGCAAGCGCAAGCATCCAGATGCCGAGCAGAAGATCGAGCCCCGCACCGAACGTGATCGCCAGTTTCAGTCCCAGAAAGGGCAGCAGGATTTGCGCCGTCAGCGCAACTCCTGCAATGGCGCCCAGAGTATTGAACGCATACACCCGACCGATGCTGGCTTCGCCCCCCCCCCGTTTGTACAGCATGCAGGTGATAAGGGGCAGTGTCATGCCAGCCATAAACGTTACCGGAAGCATAACCAGCATAGCAATAAGGTGGCTGCCAATATTGAAACCGAAATAGCCGGCATCATTTTTCTGCAATACCAGCATCAAATACTGCATGAGCGTAAAGAGATGATTGTAACTGACCACCGTGGTCAGGGCGAACATGCCCATCAGGATCTGAACCCATGCCAGTGCCGAGACAGGATCAGAAAAACGGTCGATACGGTTCCGCACCCACAGCCCGCCCAGGGCTAATCCGAGAATAAAGGCGCTGAGCATGAGCTCAAAGGCATGTGTTGAAGCCCCCAGCACCAGCACCAGCATCCTGATCCATGCCACTTCATAAATAAAAGAAGAAAGCCCTGTGATAAGGGCTACACAGAGCAATACGCGCGGTGCCGCATAGGCGCCCACCCCTGCAGCAATCGGCTCTTTGGGCCCGATTCTCCTGGCTATGGAGTAGACACCAATGGCCAGCACGAAATTAACCAGTGACGCCATCAGTATTGTGCCCGGCAACCCCACAGCACTGATAAGCAGGAACCCGCTTGCCAGTACCCCGACGACAGCACCGATACTGTTGGTAAAATACAGCAGGGAAATCGAACTGCCCGGCAGTGCGGAAAACGCGCGGAGCAACCCAACGCTCATAAGGGGAAACGTTGCTCCCAGCAAAATGGTCTGCGGCAAAATGAGCATGGCCGCAAACATCCAGCGCAGCAGTTCTACCAGCAGCGGGGACTCAAGGCCGGGCAAAACAGAATCCAGCATGTAGCCGGTCGAGAATTCAAAAATACGATGAAAAAAAAGACCGGCAAAACCGATGAGTACCTCAACGGCTGCATATGCCATCAGCGGGTTGCGCAAGCGGTTAATGCAGCGCCCCACCAGGGTCGCTCCGCCGGCCATGCCCCCCATAAACAATGCAAGCACGAGCGTCTGCGCATAGGCCGCATGCCCGAGAAAGAGCTTGAGGTAATGACTCCAGATTGATTCGTAAATCAGGCCTGAAAAGCCGGAAAGGGCAAAAAAGGTAAAAAGCAGATTTTGCAGCAGACGGTCATTTTTTTGTGCTTCCATGCTTCACGGTCTCATAATGGAGGGGGAATCCTGCTGGACGCAGGCATATGTCAATGAACAGGCATTATTGATGGCACTTGTGTGAAGCCATGTATGTACCCAGCAAAAAATGTTCTTTCACGATACACGGGAGAAGCATTGTGCAGAGCCGTGCCGAACACAGGAGCCCCTCAGGCAGCCATCATGCTTAATTTCTTACCTGCTGCCAATCCTTTAAAGCCTGCAGTATGAGCACGTCTTCATTTCCTGCAATAGTAAGAAAATCAAGAACAAAGCGATCATCGGCAACAAAGCCGATGATGGGCGTCTCTCTCTGCTCAAACCAGGCTGCCACGGCATTCGGCTCCTTCACATCAAAAGCCAGTCCCAGGCTCGGAAGGCTGCGTCCGGGAAGAGCCCCGCCGCCCATTTGCCCGCTGGTTTCAATGATGCGGCATAGCCCATTTGGCAGGGCTGCTTTTTTTAGAACCGCCCCGATGCGTTTTTTTAAAATGGCGCGGCTCTGGCATGCCATTTTAACATATGGAATCTTTTTAAACTGCTTAAGCTCATAGAGCCTCAGAACAGCCTGCAGCATAGCGTAGTGAAATTTATCCGGACGCAAGGCGCGCATAAGAGGGTGGCGCTCAAGCCGCTGTATCGCAGAGTGCGATCCGGCGATTATGCCCGCCTGACAGGCGCCGAGCAGCTTATCACCTGAAAAGCATATCAGATCAGCTCCGCTGCGAAGGGATTGCGCGGCATGCGGTTCGGCATCGACAAACTCAAAACCCTCATCCATCAAATTCCCGCTTCCGAGATCATGCACCAGCAGCACCCGGTCATTTTTCAAGGTCGCCAATTCTGCCAGCGTTGGCTGCTGCACAAAGCCTAGCTGATAAAAATTTGACTGATGAATTTTCAGAATCATGGCCGTTGCCTCGCCCATGGCGCTGCTATAATCATCAAGGGTGGTAATATTGGTTGTGCCGACTTCAACCAGGCGGGCGCCGCTCTGCAGCAGTATATCGGGGATTCTAAAACCGCCGCCAATCTGCACAAGCTCTCCGCGCGATACGATCACCTCGCGGCCGCGGGCGCATTCAAACAGAATAAGCAGCATTGCTGCGGCATTGTTATTGACCACCAGCGCTTCTTCAGCATTCACAAGCCGCGCCAGTGCTTCCCGGACATAGCGACCGCGTCCACCGCGGCCCGCCGTATTTAAATCATACTCAAGATTGGTGTAGCCGTTCACCGTCTTCAGCACCTGCTCAAGCAGCGCCGAGTCCCATGGCGCTCGCCCGAAATTGGTATGCAGAACTATGCCCGTTGCATTGATGACAGGCTGCAGCATTGATTTACGGGCCTCTGCCATGCAGGTGTGCAGCTGTTTATCGACGAGTGCTGCTATGTCGCTCTGTTTCCCGTCTATGATCATTTGGCGAATAGCAGCTACGACACGCTGGGCGACCTGCTTGGCCAAAGCGTTTCCATGAGAGGCAGCAAACCTCTGAAGCTCTGCTCTTTCAAGCAGCTTATTAATGCTTGGCAAAAGGCGCAGCAGGGCGTTAGGGGTTTTTTGTATTTTTGGCGAGGGCATAATCAACTATGTCTGCAATTTTTCAGGTTATCCTGGTTCTGTAATGAGGATAAAACTCCGCTGTTCAATGTATCTGTCATGCGCAATCCCAATTCCATCCCTGGCCGCAGTGATAATGGCGGAAACGTATGGGAATCGAACCCACCCAGGACGCTCGCACGCCCCGCAACGGTTTTGAAGACCGCGAAGCCCACCAGGACTCATCCGCTTCCAGCAAACTGTTTCACGGTCAATATTATTAACATGTATGTAAATTTATTTCCATAGTCAAAAAAAATTCGCGGTTCTTTAAGATTTTATCATCACGAGCATCATTTTCATGCGCGTCAGTGCCTGCAGTGCATGGGGTTTGTTTGCGGGCATGATGATCATGTCGCCTGCTTTAAGATCGTGCGGCGCACCTGCTATTTTTATCTGCACCGTTCCGTCAAGCACCTGCACCAGCGCGTCAAACGGAGCGGTGTGCTCGCTTAAGCCCTGGCCTTGGTCAAAAGCAAACACCGTGACCGTGCCGGCGTCTTTGTGCAGTACCTCACGGCTGACCACAGCCCCCAGCTGATACATGACAAGGTCTGCAATGCTAAAAACCTGTTCGTTCAATACCGCTGTTTCTGTAGTGCTCATATAAACCTCCATGGCTATTTTGTTTTTTGCGCTATGTCTGTGCTGAAAGCATGACACTGCGCAAGCATATCGTCACCGGGCATCCGGTTTGACCTAATGCCTTCGTTCAACAGCTCAAAACCGGTTTTATTAATTTAGACAGTATTCAGCGCGAAGCTTAGCTGAAAGCTGCTTTGTCAGCGCAAATGCCTTTTCTACTGTTCCTTCCCGTTCAGCATTCACCAGACAGCAGGTTGCCGGCGAGAGCATGCTTTGTGATAAAAGAAGTTCCCTATCTATGCCGCTCTTTGTGAGCTTTTCCCATAAACTTTTAAGCCGGCTCTCTATGGAGGCGATAGTTTCTTTTTCAAACGGTTCGATATTTGTCGGTATGCCGCCCCAGACAATAATGCCGCCCCGATCAAGAAAAGCACGGATTGATGCGGTGTAGGAGGTAAATATTTCTCCGTTGCTGCAGGTGTCAAGAGAGAGCACATTAATGTCGAGGTTCAACAAAAAATCCCAGTCCGGATTGCCGCACAGATGTATGCCAACAGGCCGGTCAACGAGAGAAAGAAAAGTCTCCAGATCACGCTTTGCCGCAAGGTCACTGTAGCCGGACATGCCGCTGAAAACAAACTGCAGCCCAGGCTCATCTATAAACATAAAAGCATTGGAGTTAAGCTTTTTTAAATTTTGCAGCTGCACATTCACGCGCCGGGACAGAAACTCAAGCAGGAACGGCCGGACATTATCATCGAAAACAATGGGCCTTTTATCCTGGTCGAGAATATTCATGCCAAGGCTTACCGGACCTTCAATCTGCCCCCGAATGGCTGGTCTGTCTGCAAGATCAAGCGCCAGAAAGCGGTGGTATACCGCTGAGTAGGTCGCGCTGATATCAAAGTATTCCGGTGTCTCAAACCGAGCGGCTGTCTGCTCAATTTCCTGAATAAATTTTTCAAAAGAAAAGCTCAGCGTCCGGTCCGGCAGGTTCAGCTGTATTCCCGGAAAATGCTCTGATGCCTGCACATACATATCTTCATAATAGCTGTGCAGGGGAAGCTGCGGCCAGAACGGCACATCAAGGGAAAGCGCTGCTTTCAGTGCCTGATCGACATCGGTATGCGGCATGACAGCCATTGCCGTTGTGAGAAGATTGCCGGGGATGGTCATGTCAGGCATATCCTTTGTCAGTTGCTGTTTATGTTAAAAACCGAGCCAGCGTGTCACTTCGCCGACAGGAGCCCGCGTACGGAGAAATTTGTTCAGCGGAGCATCAGCGGCAGGGTACCCAAGCGCCACGCCGCCGAGAAGCTCTCGGCCCTCGGGAATACTTAAATGCTTTTTAAGGTCCTCGGCGCAGATAACCGTTACCGTGAGCCAGCAGGTGCCCAGGCCCCGGGCATGGGCTGCAAGCAGAAAATTTTCAAGCGCAGCGGCAGTACTGAGCTGATACAGGCTATCAGTGCCTTTACAGGAGACAAAATAAACTGCCACGGGCGCATCGAAAAAGCGCAGGCTTTTCTCGAATATTTCATTCGGGTCGATGCCCCCCTTCTCGGCTGCCGCGAGCATGGCGTCAAGCACTTCCTGCTGCCGCGTTTTCATCGGCTCGGGGGGATCTCCGAAGGCAGTACCATCCGGCAGGCGCTGGAAAAAGTTCTCTTCGGTAATAGCATTGACCGCTTCAAGCGCAGAGCCGGTCAGCACAATAAACTCCCAGGGCTGCTGATTGGTGGCGCTGGGGGCCCATGTGGCAGCCTCAAGGCATTCGGCTATAAGCTCGCGCGGCGGCATGCGCCGATCAAATACGCGAATGCTTCGTCGCTGGCGTATAACATCAAGAATATCCATGCTGACTCCTTTTTTTTGCTGTTCAAAACAGAGCAGGGGATGTAGTGCCATCCCCTGCTCAACTACACTAGCTTGCCGGTCACTGGAAAATATTTCTTTTTTCAGCCGACTCTGTTGTCGCAGCTGTGCCGGGCTTTCGCGCCCCGGTTAAACGCAAGACATCAACGCCGAGGCGACAGACCATTTCATGAAATGGAATCTCTTTTTTCTCTACGGGAAACTCATGATATGCTGTAAGTGCTTTTTCAAGTATTGCCGTTACGCCGGTTGCATCGGTCCACTGCGCTACGGTCTGTGCAATACGGGGATGGCGCGACCCCGTGCCGCCGACGACGACCTTGTAGCCTTTCTCCTTCGTAAAAATAACCTCTTGTTTACATTCCTTTTCACAGCCTCCGCACAGAACACACCGTTCATAGTCAATGACGGGGCTGCCGTTCTGAAGCGTTATGGCGCCCTCAGAGCACGATGTAACGCAGGCCTGGCACTGGGTACAGCCCTCAGATTTTACTGTAGGCCGCAGCTGGCATATGATTCCAAAATCATTAAAATACGGGGACATGCAGCAGTTGGGGCAGCCGATAATGGCAATACGAAAAACATGGTGCGACATAAGGGGCGTGCGTGCTTTTTCAATAACAATACTGGTCGCGTTAAGCTGTTTAAGCTTTTCCCGCAGGGGCACAAGCACGGCAAGCATCATCTCGCGCTTCTCTGCCGTGCAGGCGCCGTATTTTGCCGGGCAGAGATCGATCTTAAAAAGCTCGCCGTCATCATCTTCAAAAAATGCATCAGGCAGGCCCACATCCTCACCGCGGCCCATCCGGCGAATCACGTCCGTCACCTCGCATCCGAAAGTCCGCTCATACCCCTTCATGGTGGCCCGTGCATGGGCTGCCGTTACTTTAGACTGCCCCTTCTGCAGCGCCCTGCGCTCGGCGTCCATGCGCACGAACTGCGCCATCATGGGCGGCACGGCAATGTGATCCAGTATGTCCTCAGCTTCTTTTTCCCATTCCATGACCTTCTGCTCCAAAGAGTACCGATGATTTATTCCTGCCTCCGCTCAACTATATCGCCCTCAACACTTATAACAACGGTTTCCATAGATACTGATTTGCCTGCGGCTTTCAGGCCCGCCTTGACGATCAATGGCATGCCCTGGCAGCAGGGCACCTCCATGGCAACAACCGTCAGGCTCTTTATGTCGTTCTGAGTAAAAATGGCGGCAAATTTATCTACATACATGCTGCGGTCGTCAAACTTCGGGCAGCCCATGAGCGCCACCCTGCCCTTCAGGAAATTGCTGTGCAATCCGGCATAGGCAAAGGCCGTACAGTCAGAGGCTATCAGCAGATCGGCGCCTTTAAGAAACGGCGCATGCGGCGGCACAAGGCGCAGCTGCACGGGCCAGGTAGAAAGCGCCGAAGACTCGGCGCCCTGCGCTCCGCCGGATGCAGCCTTGGGCTCAAGCTGACGCGCTGCCTCAGACGGGCATTGGTGGTGCGCAGGATGGTCGATGGAGCGCGGGTTATGGCCCTTCATATGTGTAACTGCCGCGGCTTCATCAAACGGGTCGGTTTCGCGTATAACAATTCTCAGAGCGTCCTGCGGGCATTGGCCGATGCAGTTCCCGAGACCGTCGCAGTAGATATCCGAAATCACCTGCGCCTTGCCATCAACGATGGCGATGGCCCCTTCAGCGCAGGCGCTCACGCAGGCGCCGCAGCCGTTGCAGCGCTTCTGGTCTATTTCTATAATGTTGCGTTTTATTGTCATGACTGCCTGCTTTCTGCTGTATTCTCAAACACAGTACAAGGTTTAAAAAAACAATTTTGCCGGTAAAGCTACGGGCGCGACAGCTCAAAAACTTCCTGCGCAACCCGCTTGCCGGCAGCCGTGAGCAAGCGCTCATCTATGAGCGCAGCCAGCTTGTCCCTTTCGCGGGGCTTTTCAATATCGCCTTCTTGAATATTAGTTATCAGGTCTGCATCATAAAGCGCCATAAAATTGGTCGTTTCCACAAGCCGTGGATGGTGATGATGGCCTATGATATCGCACACCTCGTCAACAAGCTGCTCGCCGGCATGCAGACTCTGCAGGATGCCGCGCGCCGTGAGCGGACCCAGCTCTTCCTGATATTTCGCAGCTGTGCTATTGTACAACCTTTCAGCATCCTTGATGCCGATATCATGCAGATAGGCTGCTGTCAGCACCACGGCCATATCTGCTTCCTCTGCCCGGGCAATCAGTTCAGCCAGCTGCGCCACTTTTTCTGCATGCCGTATGCGCTTTTCATCGTCGCCGAAATAGCGGCGCATCTCGCAGGCAACGCGCTCGGCAAAAAGATGCTTCTGCCGGGCAAGAACTTCGGGCGGCAGCTCCTTCAAGCACTGGGCCGCAAATTTACAGTAGGAAGCGCAGCCGAAATCAAGCTGCGGGTTTGCTACCCGTTCACCGCAGCCGCTGCATGTGCGAACAGCATCGTCTTTGAAAAACTCCACTGCTGATCCACATGTCGGGCAGGGTGCTTCAAATATATCTTTCGGTTTCCAGTAACGCGTGTCCTGCCCGGGGCATTTCATTGTGCACACTCCATATCCACTATGGATTGCGGGATTCGGAATGCGAAATATTTTAATATTCCGCATTCCTCAATCCGCAGTATATTATTCGCGGCTACAGCCGCTTCTGACCATTAAAAACAAATTACTCCTTCAGCAATCCGAATTCCAAAATCCAAAATCAGCTTATCCCAGTATCGCCTTCAGATCCGCATCGGGCGTGCTGATAGGCTTGATATCGAAAGTCTTCACCAGCACATCCAGAATTCCCGGCGTAATAAATGCCGGAAGCGACGGCCCCAGACGGATGTCCTTTATCCCAAGGTGCAGCAGCGTCAGCAGTATCGCTACGGCCTTCTGCTCATACCATGACAGCACCATCGACAGGGGCAGATCATTCACCCCGCAATTGAATGCGCCTGCAAGTGCCACGGCAATCTGTACAGCGGAGTAGGCATCATTGCACTGGCCGATGTCAAGCAAACGCGGAATCCCGCCGATATCGCCAAGATCCTTGTCGAAAAACCGGAACTTGCCGCAGGCAAGGGTCAGCACGACGCAGTCTTTGGGCACCTTCTCGACAAATTCGGTGTAATAGTTGCGGCCCGGCTTGGCGCCGTCGCACCCTGCCACCAGAAAAAAATGCCGGATAGCCTTGCTCTTTACCGCGTCGATCACCGCGCCTGCCACGCCCATGACAGCATTGTGGGCAAAGCCGACCATGACCGATTTGCCCTCTTTGTCCTCAGTGAATCCGGGCAGCTCCAGCGCCTTTTTGATAAGGGGTGCATAATCATGACCCTTTATATGCGCCACACCCGGCCAGCCGACCAGTCCTGTGGTGAAAATGTTGCTTTTATAGATCTCGGCAGGCCGCTGGATGCAGTTGGTGGTCATAAGAATAGCGCCTGGAAATTCCGTAAACTCTTTCAGCTGATTCTGCCATGCCGTGCCGTAGTGACCGTAAAAATGGCTGTATTTCTTGAGTGCCGGGTACCCGTGGCAGGGCAGCATCTCGCCATGCGAATAAACAGTGATGCCGGTACCCTCGGTCTGCTTCAAAAGCTCCCCAAGATCTTTAAGATCATGGCCCGACACGAGAATCGCTTTGCCTTTCTTGACCCCCAGTGGCACCTTGGTGGGAACGGGATGGCCGTAGGCACCCGTATTGGCCGCATCAAGTAGCTCCATCGTGCGCAGGTTGATCTCGCCGGTCTTCAGTGCAAGTGCCACCCACTCATTGGCGCCAAGGCTTTTATTGAAGGGAGCGGCTAGCGCTTCATACAGGAAATCATATACTTTTTCATCCTCCTGCCCCAGCAGCTGGGCATGATCGGCATAGGCTGCAACGCCCTTGATGCCGAACAGCACGATGTGCTGCAGCGACAGCAGGTCGGCAGGCACCGACGGATCAGACTTAAGGCCCACCGTTGCGCCCTGCTCGATAAGGCCGTTCAGATCAGCCGCCGGTGTAAATGCTGCCGCAGCATCCTTAAGCTCTGCTCCGGTCTTTGCCTTAAGCTGGCTGCGCAGCTCCACGGCTTTTTTGATATAGGCCGGAAACCGGTCAGGGTCAAAATTGACATTCGTCAGGGTGGCAAACAAGGCTTCGGCGGTAAAGACATCCTGACCGGGAATCTTGACGCCCTTTTTAATCCCCTCAACAGCATACAGTGCAAGGCCGCGCAGGGCGTACACGAGCAGATCCTGCAGGGCCGCCACGTCGGGGGATTTACCGCATACGCCACCGACGGTGCAGCCTTCGCCTTTTGCGGTCTGTTCACACTGGTAACAAAACATGTTTTTCTGTGCCATAATTCTTACCTCCTTGTATGTTTAGGTGAGTAATTTTAGCGGGAGTATTTTCTTTATAGCATTAAAACGCTGCCCGCCGCTGTATTTTATGAATTAAACTATACCCGACTTCGTCCCGAGAAACCTTGACGTAGGTCAACGGAAAGTGTTATTTTTCACATTCGGGCGAAAATCTGCTGCAAACGCCCTCCGTAATATTAAAATAAAAAAAAATCAGCCAAACAGACTTATAACCCGTAAAAACCGACGGAGCCGTTGCCCATGGACATTGCAAAACAACTCTCCCATATCCCCCTTTTTCAGGGCCTTGAGCCTCAGTACCTGGAAACTCTTGCCCGCATCGCCGTAAAAAAGTTCTTCAAACGCGGCGAGACCGTATTTGCCGAAGGCGACCCCGGCATTGGTTTTCACATCATCACCTCCGGGCGGATAAAAGTCTATAAAACCTCGCCCGACGGCAAAGAGCAGATCTTGCACATAATGAGCCAGGGTGAACCTTTCGGTGAGGTGCCGGTATTTACCGGCCAGCGGTTTCCAGCCTATGCCGAAGCTATCGCCGACACAAATACGCTGTTCATGCCCCGCGACGACTTTATGAATCTAATCCGCACCGAGCCATCCGTTGCCCTCAGCATGCTTTCGGTACTCTCCATGCGCCTCAAGCGTTTCACCAGCCTTATTGAAGACCTGTCGCTGAGGGAGGTGCCGGGCAGGCTCGCGGCTTATTTATTATATTTAAGCGAGCGCGACCAGGGAACAGACGACATCAATCTCGAAATCTCCAAAACACAGCTTGCAAGCATACTGGGCACAATTCCTGAAACCCTCTCCCGCATTCTTGCACGCATGACCAGGGAAGCGATCATTGAGTCAGACGACAAACGCCATGTTCGCATCTGCGACCGCACTGCCATTGAAGAGCTTGCGGCAGGGGAACGCCGGCTTGCCTGATCGCGGGCTCGTGATGCTTTATTGACAGGATTTTCATCATAGCCTATTATTAAATAAACAAGAGACCGCACGCGCGCGGATTCGCTACAGATCAAAGCCCAAAAAGAGGTGCTGTTATGCTGAGAATCATGGTGTGTGTCGCCCTGGCAGTTCTTATTGGAACAAGCTGCTCGGATGATAAAAATCCCGTAAGGGAATATGGCTCTACCCTCACCGGAGCAGTTAAAAAAGCTGAAAGAGCAAAAGTGGTCGCCGACCTGGTTGCAATCAAGGCTGAAATTATGCGCTATAGAGCCGAGAACGGCAATCCACCCCCAAGCCTGCAGGCTCTCAATATGAAGGAAATCTATCCCGATCTGTACCGGTATAATCCCGAAACAGGAGAAGTAGCCCTGAAGCAGTAAACACTACCATTTGCCGTGCTCCACCCAAAGCAACTGTTGCTGCGATATGCAAAATGTAGATTTTCAGGCCCCCCGCAATAAATAAGCGGCTTATCAATCACTGAACGTCCAAAGTTTTCATCCTTCCTGCAGGAAATCCACACAAACCTTTGTTAAAATTTTGCATTTGAAATGCT
>CAIWCT010000367.1 GCA_903911225.1 uncultured delta proteobacterium | reverse complement strand
TGTTGAAAAACGCCCATCTGCTGCGTTGCGCTCATCATGCTTCACTGCGGCGTACAAAAAGTACGCCTCATTTCGCATGATTTCGCACGCCTTGCATCTGAGCATTTTTGAACAGCCTTCCCCTATTGGCTTTTTCAACACCCTGCTAGAGCAGATGTTTCTTGAACCAGGCAAGGCTTTGCGCGGTTGCAAGCTTGCGATGCTGCGGCTGGGATATGCGATGATCGGCGCCCGGCAGCAGAAGCAATTCTTTTGGCTCCTGCAAAATCTGGTTCATGAGCTCCGCATGTTGCCAGGGCACAAGTTCATCCTCTGTGCCCTGAATGACCTGTACGAACTGCAAGGCTGCAATTTCCGCGGGCAGATTCCACCTGCCGGCATCAGAAAAAAAATCCGCTTTCAGCTTCTGTAAATCGTCAGCAGGTATATTGTGCTGCAAAGACAACAGCTCTTTGGGCGTTGCCCAAACCGATAGCGCGTCCACCGGATGCCGCGCCGCATACAGGAGCCCCACATACCCGCCAAGGGAGCTCCCCAGTATGCCGTAATGGCCCGTCAGCTTCGCATGACCCGATATGTGCTGCATGACGGCCTCCAGTTCCTGCAGGCGCCGCGAAACCGTGGTGTCGGCGATAGAACCCGTGCTTTCCCCGCAGCCACCGAAATCAAATCGCACCACAGCAAAGCCAACCCTTGAGAATACTTCAGCGACATGCAGAAATTTTTCGCTTTGCATGCTGCTGAAAAGGCCATGGCAGGTGACAACAGCCGGAGCACTGGTTGGGAGCAGATGCAGCACACCTTTAATAATTCTGTCCTCAAGCTGTATGTGGAATTTTTCCTGATTCATTATGCCTTCACAAAACAGTGCACTTCGGCTTAGGGGTTGATTCTTTTTTTTCATTGGAGCAATGAAAAATTCTTTTATTTTTCTTCCTGCGCGTCGTCGCCGGATCCCTGTGAAACCACTACGCGGGCGGGCCTGAGAAGCTTGTCGTTAAGGAAATAGCCTTTTTGAAATTCCGCTACAACCGTATTTTCAGCATACTGCGGGTTATCCTGCCGTGCCATAGCTTCATGCTTTTCAGGGTCAAAAGTCTGCCCGATGGAATCAAAGGATTTTATATTGAATTTTTCGAGCGTGGCAAGAAACTGTTTGAAAATCATTTCAACGCCCTGGACCACTGCTGCGGCGTCTGCCGCGTTTTTTGCCTGATCGAGGGCCCGTTCCAAATTGTCGGCAACGGGCAGCATATCCAGCGCCATTTTTTCAGCGCCGTATTTTAAAAGGTCGTCTTTTTCACGTGCAACGCGCTTGCGGTAGTTGTCGAACTCGGCCAGGGTGCGCAGCAGCCGTTCGGAAAGTGCCCCACTCTCTTTTTCAAGCTTGTCGATTTGCTCAACAAGGGCTTCCCGATCTGAAAGGCTTATGTCCTGTCCCTCATAGTGTGCATCTTCGGGATTGGCTTCTGCGGCATCGCCGGGTATTTCATCTTCGGCAGCTTCGGAAATTTTTTGGTTTTTTGGGTGGTGATGATCGTTTGCATGTATGTGTTTTTTGCTTGCAGACACGGTTTATTGCTCTCCCATTTTATTTCGGTTTCAATCAGCTGTCTGACTAAGAATACAAGATAAGGATTAGAACGCTGTTGTCAAGTCTGCAGGGGGATAAAGCCCTGGAAGATGTATGGCCTAAGGGTTTTTTATGAGGGAACAGGGGCGGTCAGTTGTTTTTGCCGTTGCTGAGTTTTTCAACTATACCCTTGCGCCGCAGGCGGCGGCGCATTTCCTGATCTTCATGCCTCATGATATTGAGCAGATACGCCTTTTCATTGTCGATGGCAATTCGGTAGAGATCGTCCTGTATGCCCCAGCGCTGCATGAAATGGGCTGCCATAAACCGATCAATACTTTCAAGTTTGTTTTTGAAGCGATTATCTGCAAGCGAATAGAAATCTATGGTCTTGCGCAGCAGATCCTCGGCGCTGTTATAACCGCGAACCATGCCTTCCTGAAATTCCTGATACAGGTAAAAAAGTTTTTCAAGATGAGCTCTGTCGGCCAGTTGTGCAAGCAGATCGGCGGTGGCGAGCATTTTCCCCAGCAGCTCCACGTCGCGCGACGGCCACGCTATGGCGTCAGAGTCGGCTTCAAGATCCGTGCAGCTGATCATGGCCTGGCAGGCTATGATAGCATCGGCGGTAAAGCTGTTCTGCCTGCCGTAGTGAGCGGCAAAATCCATGCTGCGCCGCACATGGGTGGCAGTGTGCTTGCCGCCGGCGCCGATGCTGTCGTCTTTTTCCTGTACATAGCCGGCATCATGCATCAGGGCCGCAATCAGGCCAAGCTCGAGGGCGGGAATCGGAAAGCGTATCCCCTCTGCCGCCGCCCCATGGGCCAGCCGACTCATGGCCAGCAGTGTTTCCCCGCAGTGCTGAAAATCATGGTACCCGGTGCTGCATGCCTGATATCCGGGATATTCTCCGGCATAGAGGCACATTGTGTCCTGAAAAGCCTTTATAACAGGGCTGGCATCATAGCCGGGGAAGACCATCTGCAGTATCGTCTCGGTTTCATGCAGGAGCCCTTCGGCTGAATCCATGTTTATGAGATCATAAAGACGTTTTGAATTCATTATGCGTATCTGATGATGTGTGCCTATAAGTGGTATATACGGATAAATGCCAGCCTGTCTTTAGAAATTTTTGATGATCTGTATGTTTTGGCTGGTTACAAGATACAGACTAAACTTGATTCCTTCAAGGATATAGGCCGAGATCCCCATGTCGCTTTTCCACCAGTCGTGTTCGTTGAAAAAGTCATTGGCCGTGCCTGCCGCTTGCACAGCAATGTTCGTGCCTGTAAAAATTTTTGTAAAAGCATATAGTGCACGGCGCGTATGAAAATCATCGGTTACTATGATGATGCGTTTATAGCTGTTTTTGCGCGCCCAGTCCTTCAGATCATAAGCTTCATCAAAGGTTGAGGTTGCGCCGCCTTTTAATGACGGCACAATGGTTAGCTCGCAATCGGCATGCAGCAAGTGAATAAGATCCTGCGCCTTATCCATGTTTGTGCAGTGCAGTTGTGCCGCCAGTGCATTAACCGACCGTTCCTGCGTCAAGAGAATGCGCGGCGCATAGCCCTCTTTGTACAAGGTGATTGCCCGGGGCAGGCGTGTTTCAACCATGCCGGAAAGCACGACAATCGCATCGGCCCCTTTGGCTTCAGTGTGCATGGTAAAAAATTCGGCATAGGAGGTCAGCAGGGGCGCATGATAATAAAAAAAGAGTACCCCGCAGATGCAGCAGAACAAAGCACAGGAGAGCAGTTTTTTCATTACTGCTGCATTCTGTGCGGCCATGTGCGGGCATCGCAGTTGTGCATGCGGTGCCGGTCAACAAGGCCGGCCAGCTCATCTTCGCTCAACAGTTTCTGGCTGACAAAATATTCACCGATGCGGCGCTGCTGCCTGCTTTGCCTGCTCACCAGCGTTGTCTGCTCGATGGTGGTAATACAGCCGATGCGAACGGCGCATTCGCCGAACCTTTCTTCGATCCTGCGTTCGGTGAGTATTTTTACAACATCGCGCTGCGTGAGAAAGCCCGATTGCATGGCTATCTGGCCGATACAGGGACGCAGCGTGCGCTGCCATGATATTGCCTCTATGAGCATGCGCCACGATATGCGCCCGGCATAATAAAGATACTGCCCCAGCATCAAATTTCGCCGGGGAATGGGGCCGCGGTAGAAATGGTCCACTGCGGAGCGGCGGTGGCGGTGCTGCGACTGGTACTGGCTTTGGTCGCAGTAGGGCTGCTTGTATTGCCGGCTGTGCTGATAGGGCCCATGGGCATGACGGCCTGCGAAAACGGGGTCGGAAACAATGCGGCGTGTTTTGCTTTCCATATAGGACAGGAGAAGTTCGTAGGCCTGCTTGACCGTACGAAACTCCTCATGAAGCTTGCGCGACGAATCGCCTATCTGCTTTGCCCGGTCGGGATGGGTTTCAAGGGCGCGTTTTTTATAGGCGGATTTTACGCCGATAGGCTGCAGATAGTGGAGAAACTCGGTTGATATGTTTACCTGCGATCCGAAGATGGTTCGGCATGCGTCGAAGAGTTCAACATCTGATACCTGTGCTACAGACATGCGGCATATACCTTTGAAACTTTGCGAAATTTTCTTAAAAATATCAATATATTATATATTTCGCAAGAAAAAAAGCAGGCATCTTCAATGAAAAAGGGGGCCATGAACGGCCCCTTTTATTTTTTGTAAGTATGTACGAACAGAAATTATGCTGCTTTATTTTCTGTTGTGCTGGCGGGTTTTTTTTCCGGTGTACTTTCTGAAGCGGCAGCCGGTTTTTTTGATTCAGCGTTGGCGCTGGTCTCCGTTGGGGCCGATTCAGCTTCCTTCTTTTTTGTTTTGCCCCCTGTTTTTTTATCCTTGTTCGCATAGTCGGTCGCGTACCAGCCTGTACCCTTCAGCTGAAACGAGCAGTTGGAGACAAGTTTTTTTATTTTTGTGCTGTTGCAGTATTCGCATTTTATTACAGAGCTGTTGCTTGAGCGCAGGAATACCTCAAATGTTTTTCCGCAGGATTTGCATGCATACTCATAAATCGGCACGGTTTGTTCCTTTCTTGTATTATATAATAATCTTAAAACCGAAACAGAATTAATGCTTTATGTCATCATTATATATAAGCATTGAAACGGCTATTGTCAATCAAAGACAGGAAAAATGTTGTGCCTGCTCGCGGTAGAGATTTTGCTGATCAGCCACCATTGTGTGAATATCAAACTCGCAGACCAGGGCCTGAGCGGCCTGGCCCATACTGTGTGCCAGTGCTGTGTTTTCGAGCAAATAGACAGTTTTTTCGGCAATACCGGCACTATCACCCGGTTCAAGCACAAAACCGGTCTGGCCCTGGCGAACAGCCTCGGGCGAACCGTCGGCTCTGGTGACGACCACGGGCAGGCCCGCGCTCATGGCCTGGGGAATTACCCGCGGCAGCCCTTCCCATCGCGATGTGAGCACAAGCACATCGCTTGCGTGCAGCAGGCTTGGGATATCCCGCTGCCAGCCGAGCATATGAAACCTGCCGGAAAAATCAGATTCGCGCAGTTGGGCTTCCAAAGCGCTGCGCAGCTCACCGTCTCCTGCCAGCAGAAAATGAGCATGGGGCAGCCGCGCTGCAATGCGCGAGCACACGCTGACATAATCAAGGGGCGCTTTTTGCGGCTTCAGGCAGGCGACCATAATCACAACGGGGCAGTCCTGCGCAATGCCGAGCAGCCTCCGCATCTCGGGCCGGGCGATAGCCGGGTTTTTGAATTGGCCGATGTCTATGCCGCTTCGGATAAGGCGCACCTTTTCACGGGGAAACAATTTTAGCTCCACGCCCTTTTCAATATTTGCCTGTGACACTGCAATGAAAAAGGACGTAAGGCGCGAGCAGATGCGCTCAAGCAGTATATAAAGCCATCTAACCGGAGCTGCCTGGTAGTCGTGAAACCCGTAGCCGTGAATGGAGTGAATGACGACCGGTATGCCTGCGGCCCGGGCCGCAAACCTGCCAAGAATGCCTGCTTTTGAGCTGTGGGTGTGTACAATAACCGGCGCGGCTGCAGGTGGTTCGGCCTTTATTTTTTTAAGCAGCGCCCTGATCTGGAGAAAAGCCCGCATATCCCGCAGCGGCCGCACTTCGCGGATCAGATCGGGAACAAGATGGAAATGCCCGCACGTTTGAGCCTCGTCAAAAAGTTCACCTCCCGGGCCTGCCAGCAGGTGAGCTTGAAACTCGGCCGGGTTTAGATGTGCGACGGTAAAGAGGGTATTCTGCTGCGCACCTCCCAGCTCCATTTTCGTAATTATATGGACGACCTTTGCGTGTATCACGTAAGGGCCTCTGCAATGCGCCTGCCTTCAAGTATATTGTCTTCCATAGAGCAGTATGTCCAGGCGCCGTAGCGGCCTGCGGAGATGATACCGTGTTTTTTGAGCCAGGCAAGAAGGCCCGGCAGGTGCTGCTGCCTGAAGCGGTCACCTATCACATAGCCGGGATCAATGCGG
>CAIWCT010000366.1 GCA_903911225.1 uncultured delta proteobacterium | reverse complement strand
GGTGGTATTCCAAAAGGGGTATCCCCATTGGGGGAGTATAGTGTCGGGCCCCCAGTGCACGGAGCAACAACAAATCCCAGCACGTTGCCGCCCGGCTGCATCTCAAAGTCGCAATTATCACCCCAGGTATTAAGCCACCACCAGTTATTGCCTGCTGGGAAATTATATGCAGGTACATACGTACAGTTATTTTCAATGCAAACATCATGAGCGGCAACCCATTGACCAAATGAAATTCCATTACCATTTTCAGACCAAACCAGAATCTCAAAATAATCCCGGTTTGCTCTCTGCCATTTAAATGTGCGGCGGGTGCTGTTTGCCGAGCTGCTCCCTGAGGGCTCATATAATTCGGGAGCGGTGCAGGGCGCAACCGTGAATTCCTTAACTTTGCCGCCGGGCTGCTCCCGATATCCGCAATCCTGGCTCCAGGTATTTAACCACCACCAATTCCGGCCAACCGGAAATATTGTATCCGGTGTGACGGAACAAGTACAACCGTCACAAATTTCTGAAGCATTGTAAGAGATGCTAATAGAAGAACTATTGGCGGATTCCGACCAGCCTTGTAAAGTATAGGTCTGCGCATCAGTCCGCTGCCATTTAAAAGTTCTTTTTCTGCTGTTGGCCGGACCATCTCCTGAAGGCACATATAAGTCAGGAGCAGCGCAGAGCTCCGTCGAACGCGAATGCACATTGGCATTGCTGTCGTCGCAATCCGTTGAATCCGCCACATAACCCGCAGGCTGATCAATAGCAACCGTCGTTACCGCTAAATTGCCATAACCATCGCCGTCAGCATCCTGATACCACACCGCACAACCTCCTTCACCCGGATATACGCTTGCATCGTTGTCATCGCAGTCGGAGCCCAAACACTCGGGGCCCACACCATAGCCGTCGCCGTCAGCGTCAACACAGTCGCGGTAGTATACACGCGAGAGCCCTGCATTAAACGATACATATACTCTCTGTGCACTATCAACAGCTAGCGGCCCCATCCAAGAGGAGTAGTAAGCATAGCTCGAAGAAGAACAATACAGCGTGGTTATATTATGGTCTAAATCAACCCGACTTAAGCCGCTTGTCGTATGTATGTAAATGTTTCCCGGGCCATCTACCGCCACGTTAAACGGGTAAATATTTGCTGCTGTTGCGGGTCCGCCATTGCCGGAAAAACTGTCACAACCATTGCCGGCAACCGTGCTGATTATTCCTCCAGCAACTTTAAAAACCCGGTGGTAACCACGATCAGCAATATAAAGAATATCAAAAGTATCAATTGCAATTCCGCTCGGATTACAAAGCGGTGCATCTACGGCAGGACCGCCATCACCATAAAACTCAATGCATCCATCGTGCCCGCAGCATCCATGCTCACCGACTATGATGGCTTCATTGCCTCCAGCATCTACTTTCAATATAAACGCGTTGGTTTCGCCGCTGCCTCTAAAAGCAAAATAGAGATTACCACTGCTGTCGACTGCCATATCAGCCGTATCACAGTACCTCCACCACCAATAAGCATAATTATAAGTATAAGCAGTTGTTATGTTGCCTGAAGGAGTCACTTTTTGAACCCCATCATTCTCGTTTGCAATATAAATATTGCCGCCACCATCAACGGCAATATATTGAGGCGAACCAAAGTCTCCTGCAACAGGGCTTACTGTGCCATCTGCTGCCACCTTATATATATCGAATGCAATAATACCATAGCAATTGCCCACACTGTCGCAGGCAACATCCTGGAAATCTTCTATCACCGGCTCTGCCACCCAACCCGGTTGCGCTACACACGCTTCGTCCACACATTCTATTGATGTAGTGGTAGTGGTCACTGATGTTGAAGTGGTAGGTGTTGTCGTCCGGATTGAAGACGTTGATCGAAAGGTTGTTGTTGTTGTTGAACGAATAGTCGTGGGGGGGATGCTAGTATTCCCAGGGGTTGGCGGGTCGATGGGTGGCGGAAACACAATTCCCTGGCCGTAAGTGTGCTGAATGAAAACACAAGAAAGAAACAAGGTTATTAATAAAAAAAACCCTTTTTTTTGTTTTAAAGACACGCACCCCTCCTTTTTTTAATTAAGCAATAATATTGCAAGATGATGTTGTAAAATGATGTTTCTGTTGAAAACAACAGGCCCTAAAATAATCATAAATATTTTTAAAAGACAAGATGAAATTATTATTAGGTTCAGAAATTAATCATGACAATTTAATAAGCGAACATTAAATAATAGTGGGCATTTGGCATTCATCTCAATTGATGACAAGACAGATAATTTGTATTGTGTACTGCAAATTCGAACAATTTAAATAAGTGCTGCATCAATCAATCCTTCAACGCATCGCCATCACTATCGCCAGAAGCTTTTCCGCGCGAAGAATTTGCTGTCGTCTATTCCATGATTGCTAGAATCCTGTCAGCCATGTTTGCATAATGCGTTCCCTTCCAGTACACTCGGCCGCACGAAGGGCAGGCTGCAAAATGATCGACTGTTGACAGGACATAATCGGGAACACGGCCTGCAGCAGCTTTTTTTGCAAGATCGGCAAGCGGTACATTACAGCGCAGGCAGATGGTGAACGGCCTGATGAAGGCTCTGGATATACTGCATGCGGTAATCACTTCCCTTAGCTGTTCTTTAGGATCATTGCTGCGGATATAGACAACAGAGTCTGCTGCTGTGCTTTTTGAAAAAACGGTTCGGCGGGTCAGGATGATGCGTTGCTGCTCTAAAGCAATTTGCGCAAGCGCCTGCGGGCTCAGGAGGCGCGCGTACAGCGTGTCGAAACCCAGCATGCGCAGGTTTTTTGCAAGGCGCCCGAGCATGCTGTCGCAGATAAATCGATGTGCTGTGTCCGGCATGTTTGAGGTTCCTTTTTGCGGGGGAAATACAAAACAGCCTGGTGACGCAAGATCGGCTGTGCCAATAATACTGCTTTCAGCGCAAGTAATGCGCCTGCAGCAAAACATGTAATGGTTTAAGTATAGCTTTCCGGCGTCAATGATACAAAAAGAAATTACAGGCGGATCGGTGTTTAGATTTTTTTTGGAAGCAGTCTTTCGAATAGTCGGAGTCTGTGGCGGTGCGGTAAGAACATAAAAAAGGGCGGATGCGCGTGTGGTGCGCATCCGCCCTTTATAACAGGACTTAGTTGATGCTACTTTACTTCTTCAAATTTGTCCTTGGGCGCGCCGCAGATGGGGCAGGTGTCGGGAGGTGTCGGGCCTTCATGAACATAACCGCAGATTTTACAACGCCATTTTTTCATTTTTGATCTCCTTGCAGTGTTGTTTAGGGTTTATACCGGCACCCGGCCGGTATTGCTCGCTAGTGCTTTTTACCGACAGCGCCGAGGTAGACGGCCGTCTCGTTCTCGCCGTCGATGCCGATAATGTCGTTGACCTGGCTGTCAAAAAAAGCTCCGATTGTGCAGCAGCCAAGCCCGAGGGCCGTGGCTGCAAGATAGAGGTTTTGGCCGATATGCCCCGCATCAAGATAGATGTAGCGGTACGCACGCTCATGGTACTTCCACTTGCTGCGGCCGGCAATGGCGGTCCAGATAAATGTTGCAGCGCCGGTGCTGACCATGGCCTGACCGAGCGCTGCAATGGTAAGCGCGCGGCCGCAATCGCCGGGGCGGAGAAGTTCAAGGGTCTGCTCTGCAATATTGAGATGGTAAATTCCGGGATCGATGGTTTCGACGCGGTTGGCAAACACATAGGTTTCGATCGGGTAGAGCGCGCCCGCCGAAGGTGCAGCGCGGAACATGTTCTGGCTTTCCTCATCGGTGAGGCCCTGTGTGGCAAAAATAAGAAGCGCCAGTTCGTCCCGGGACAGCGCGGCGCTGCTGAAATCACGATGCGAGCGGCGCTGCATGAGGGTGTCCCAAAAATCAGCCCCTGCTGCGGGCTTGACATGCGGCAGCGGCAGCACTTTTGCAGTATCCGGATACTGCTTGTATTGCTCGGTCCGCTCAAACACGCCCGTGGAGTAAATTTTCATGCCGTCGCGGCTGTATTTTGTCTCTTCCTGATACCTGTCGCCGATGCCTTTTTTTGCTTCGTTCATAGTCGCCTCCGATGTCCGCCGCAGGGGCGTATGGCCATACGCCCCTACTTCAAACGCGTGCAGTCAAAATCGGGCTTTGCCAAATCGGCTTTGAGCGCAGAGACATCCTTTTTATTTTTGATGGCTGCAAGAACCTCGTCGCTCCCGTGGTTGTCGCCGAAGAGAATTGTGCCCACAAGAATATTGTCTTTGATGATGAACTTGCGGTATAGGGCCTTCGCCGTGTCCTGAACAATAATAGATTCAAGCTTTGCGTCGGCATCGATATCGCCGCCTGCAGTGAGATTAATGCCCACAACCTTCAGCGTATTGGACATCACGGTGCCGTTATACTGTGCGCTGCCGCCTGCCATAGCCGTGCCGGCCACGCGGCCCTGCTCCATAGAAGCAGGCCAGATGCCGTAGAACATGCCGCGGTGCTCGACAAGGTCGCCTGCGGCATAGATGTCTTCGATGCCGGTTTTCATGCTGTCGTCGACTTTGACGCCCTTGTCGATCTCAAGGCCGATTGATTTTGCAAGCGCCACCTCGGGCCGAACGCCCGCTGACACCAGCACCAGATCGGCGGGAAGCTTTTCGCCGCCTTCGAGATTAACAAACAGCTTGTCGCCCTCGCGGGTTATGTCTTTTGTCTTTGCGCCCAGACAAAAGCTGAAGCCAATTTTTTCCATTTCTTTCTGCAGAATGGCGGCCCCCGGCACGTCCATCTGGCGGGGCAGCAGGCGCGGGAAGAATTCTACAACCGTTACTTTCAGCCCTGCCTTGCGCAGGCCGTTGCCTGCTTCCAGGCCAAGCAGCCCGCCGCCGATGAGCACAAGCTCTTTAGCTTTTGCCGCTTTGCTTTTTATCGCCTCGGCATCAGCGCTTGTCCTGAGACCGAAAACGCCCTGGTTGTTTGCTCCCGGTATGGGCGGAATGAATGAGTATCCGCCGGTGGCAATGAGAAGCTTGTCATAGGAAAACGATGCGCCCGCTTTGGTGGTGACGGTTTTTGCCTTCGCGTCGATTGCCGTCACCTCGGTGTCGAGGCGCAGCTCTATGGCGCGCTCCTTATACCACTGCTCATTGTGCAGCGTGATTCCTGCCAGCGTTTTTTCGCCTGCCAGATACTCGGGCAGGGCCGGCACATAATAGAAGGGCACCTTTTCTTTGGTGAAAATAACAAGCTCGCCTGTTTTGTCTATCGCGCGGATGCTTTCTGCGGCCGTATTCGCCGCAATGCCATTGCCGATGATGATATATTTTGCCATGATGACTCCCTGTTAAAATGTTTTTTGCGGGCGCAGTGCGCGCTATGATTTGAAAATATCGCGTCCAAGCTTGCGGGCCGCTTCGCATGCTTCGGGATGTTCAAGAATTGCCCCTTTTGTGTCAACCCTGCCGTACACCAGATTATGTGAGAACGGCATATCAAGGGCGTCGAAAAAATACTTTGCCGTGAGCAGGATGCCGTCGAAGTTTTTTTGCCCTTTCGCGCCTCCGACCGACAGCAGAATGCCCCTGCCTTCGCAGCCTCGCTCCTGCCGCAGCCCCCGGCCAAGCAAATATTTGCGCGCCCAGAAGCATTGGGTTCGGTCGACCATGGCCTTTGCAAGGGCGTTCAGGCCGTAAAAAAAGACCGGTGCTGCGAGCACAATCACATCAGATGCAATCAGGTGCGGATAGATTTCATCCATGCCGTCGCGCAGCACGCATACCCCTGTTGCATTGCAGCCGCCGCAGTCAATGCAGGGCGAAAATATGAAATCCCGCAAAAACAGTTCGTGCGCCTCAGCGCCCTCCTCGCGCGCGCCTTGCAGGAAAGCCTGCATGAGCAGGTCTGTGTTGCCGTCTATTCTCGGGCTGCCGTAGATGGCTGCGATGCGCATGGCTGTTCTGTATCTTTATATTGTTTAGCCGCAGGAGCTGGCTTTATGCCCACCCGGGCAGCAGGGGATAAACCCCCAATACATGTGAATTAAGAATTACTTCTCCCCTTGCTTGCGGGAGCAGGTCGGGATAAGGGGTGATATAAAATGGCCCCCCTCACCTCTAATCCTCTCCCCCTCGCGGGGGCGAGGAGGAAATACATGAACTTAATTCACCTGAATTGGTATAAACACCTCCCCGGTATCGGATGTTGTCAGGCCTTAATTTTTTCAATTATATTCTCAGCAAGGGCAATGATCTGTGCCGTATCTTCAGCACCGGGCAGATACTGCGCGCGCACGCCAGGCTCAATGACGTCAAGGCCGATTGCCTTTAAATCATCGCTTACCAGCTGCATGGCCTCGCCGCTCCAGCCATAGGAGCCGAAGGCTGCCCCAACTTTTTTCTGCGACTTCAGGCCCTTCATATAGCACAGCAGGTCGGCCACAGTCGGGAACATGTTGCGGTGAAGTGTCGGAGAGCCGATGCACACGGCCTTCGAGTCTATAATCTCGGCCATAATATCGCTGCGATGCCATTGGCGAAGTTTCATAAGCTTTACTTCAATGCCTTTGCTCATGAAAAATTCCGCCAGGGTTTTGGCCATTTTTTCCGTGCTTTGCCACATGGTGTCGTATACCACAGAGATCTTGTTGCCGGCTTCGTAACGGCTCCACTGGTCATAGGCTTTGATGATGCGGCCCGGGTCTTTGCGCCAGATGATGCCGTGGCTCGGAGCTATCATATCGATTTCCAGTTTTAGCTCGGCGACTTTTTTGAGCGTGTTCTGAATCAGCGGCGACAGATGCATGAGAAGATTGGCATAATATTTACGGGCCTCATACATCACGTCGTGCATGTCCACTTCATCGTCAAAGCGCTCAGATGTTGCGATGTGCTGGCCGAATCCGTCCATGGAAAATAATATCTTGTCGCCGGGCAGGTACGAGAACATGCTGTCGGGCCAGTGCACCATGGGGGTTTCGATAAACTGGAGGCTGCGGCGGCCCAGGTTGAGCGAGTCGCCGGTTTTGACGATCTCAAGGGGCAGGTCGCCGAAATATTTTTGCAGGCCCGGTTTTGCCATCTGCGTGGCAAATATTTTCACATTGGGAAACAGGCGATGAAATTCGGGAAGTGAGCCCGAGTGGTCTTTTTCAATGTGGTTGCAGATGAGATAGTCTATTTTTTCCGGATCGATAATGAGCCTGATGCGATCAAGCATTTCACCTAAAAATGGCGCCTTGACCGCATCGATGAGCGTTACTTTTTCATCGATAATCAGGTAGCTGTTGTAGGTAGCGCCCCGGCCGGTTATGTAGCCGTGAAAGTCGCGCAGGTTCCAGTCGATGGCTCCGACCCAGTAGATGCCGTCTCTAAGCTGTACAGGCATGTATAATATCTCCTTGTAATGCGGATTTTGCAGTTGTTTGTTTAATTGGCCGCTATTTTAACGCTTTTTTCCGTCATATCGACAATCGGCAGTACGGGAGCATCTTTGCCGAGCAGCAGGTTTGCCACCGACTGCGGATAGGAACGGTATCTGAGCACTGCCTTTATATCCAGTGGAAGCCTTGCGTCTGCCGGGACGAGAAAGCTATAGATTTCGGTTGCCGAGCCCTTGGGGGGTATGGTTTTCACAAACTCGAAGCGCACGATCTCCCAGGGCTTTACCGTGTGCTTGCCGTCTTTGTCAACGGCATAGGCGCAGAAGATGCGCGCCTCTTCTGCAAGATCACCTTTTTCATCAAGCGCGCCGGAACGGAAAATCTGCTTCCCGTCGGCGTCCGTCACCTTCACATCGATCCACAGCTGGCGCACTTCGGTGAGGCTGGTCGGAAGGTTGTGGCCTGCTCCGACATTGGTAACCTTTACGCCAAGGGTTACCATGCTGCCGGGCTTTGCGGTTTTCGGGGCTATGAGGTCAAGCTCTGCTGCGCTCTTGAGCCGCTTTTCAGCCATGTCGGCATGACCCTTTGCGCCAAGCAGAGCAGGAACCGTGAAATTGGCGCCCACGAATTCATGGGTGAACATGTTGTCGCGTTTGGGGCCCATGGTGGATGGCTGGCCCGGGTTTTGAGGC
>CAIWCT010000365.1 GCA_903911225.1 uncultured delta proteobacterium | reverse complement strand
TCCTCAAAACTCATATCTTTGGGTCGCATAATATTGCCGGTTTTTAACGCCCTTTCCTTAATTTCCGGCAATTATAGCATATAAAAAAACATAAATAAAGGAATATTATCAATGTGTTGTGTCTTTTTCAAGGACGACTACTTAGAATCTCGAATCGTTCATTCGGTTACGACTTTGGCAGCCGATCGATTGGAGATCAACTGCCCCTGACTGCTCTCTTGGCGTGATCTTGTTCAGATCATTCCAGTTTGATACGGAGATATTACCCCCTTTGCTGATTATTATTACCGATCTAAACTTCAAGTGCGACAATGCACAGTCAAGACCAATAACAGCAACTTTTTTCTTTTAGCGCATTGTTTACTCCTTCAAAATTTATTTTTATCATACATAATATAGAATCTGTCTGTCATTTGGGGCAAAGAACCCCAAATATTTCTTACGGCCTTACTTCAACCCGGCGGCATACTCCCGGGCACTGATCAAAAGCGAACGATCCGCATCTTCTGCAATACGAATGGTAAGCATCCAGCCACCAGAATACGGCTCCGTGTTCACCAGAGTAGGGGTATCGGCCAAAGCGTCGTTCACCGCTATCACCTCGCCTGCTACAGGCATATACAGGTGATTGACAGATTTTATCGATTCAATAGCACCAAACTCCGCACCGGAATCAAAAAAAGACCCCACCGAGGGCAAATCAACATAGGCCACCTCATCAAGCTGGTCTTGGGCAAAATCACTGATGCCCACAATTCCTGTACCGCCCTGATTAATTAGAAGCCAGGCATGCTCTCTGGTGTACAGCAACTCTTCAGGATAATTCAGTTCAGTCATGGCAACTCCTTTATAATGGTTTTCACAAAATAGAAGCAGGAAATCCCTGTATCAAATTATAGATGCTCCCTTAATCTGCCCTCTGCCCGGAAAGGGCAAGACAGGCTTCGAAAACACCTTCCGCAAGTGTAGGATGAGCATGTATGGTATGGGTCACATCATACACCGTAGCACCCAGGCTGAGGGCAAGAGTTGCTTCCGCTATAAGATCAGTGGCATGCGCTCCCGTAATATGAACACCCAATATTTTGCCTGTTCCTTCCTCGGCGACAATCTTGAAAAAACCTGCCAATTCATTCATGGCCTGCGCTTTGCCAAGCTCCCGCATGTGGAACAAAGAAGATTTGACAGCGTAGCCCTTTTCACGAGCCTCCTGCGCGGAAAGCCCCACAGAGCCGACTTCAGGATTGGTAAAAATAACAGAAGGCACATTACGATAGTCCATCTGCTCCTTTTTACCCAAACAGTTCGCTACAGCGCACAAACCTTCAACAGCAGCCACATGAGCCAGCATATTATGCGCAGGGCCAAGCACGTCACCCACTGCAAAGATGGCTGATACAGATGTTTGCATATATTCATTCACAGTAATCCAGCCCCGTGCATCCGTGGCAACACCAACCTGTTCAATACCGAGCCCCTGAGTCTGAGGTACGCGCCCCACAGTTACAAGCACGGCGTCTACCTCAATTTTCTGACCTGAGTGCTCTTTAGCGTTGTCTCCGGTTACGCCGATAGTGACCAGTATGGTTCCATCAGGCTGCACATCTGCATGCTGAACAGTACTGCCCAGCACCGTGGCGATGCCCTTTTTCTTAGCCTCGCGCAGCAGAAGTTTGCTCACCTCTTCATCCACTGACGGCAAGGGAAGTAAACGATTCTGACCCTCCACAATCGTTACCTTTGATCCGAAACTTTGATAGATGAAAGCCATCTCCGAGCCAATAACACCGCCTCCCACGATAATAAGTCTTGGCGGGATCTTTGCCATATTGAGTGCGTCATCGCTGGAAAGAATGTTGGTATGATTGACTGGCAGTGAGGGCAAATCGAGAGTGCGTGAACCAGTGGCAATAATGATAAAATCACTTTCGACTTCCTGAGTGATCCCCCCTTGCAGGGAAACCAACACACGATTTGCTCCCTGCAAGGCAGCATGCCCCTGCAGAAAATTTATGCCCAGAGAGGCGCATTTTTTTTCCAGTCCTTTGCGCATCACTCCGATCACACGTTCTTTACGCGCTAGAACTGCTTGCATATTGGCTCTGGCCTCGCCAATTCCCTCTATGCCGAATTCGGCAAGCCGATGCGCCATTTCCAGGGCATCAGCCGATGCCCTGAGCGTTTTGGTGGGAATGCATCCCCAGTTAAGACATGTCCCCCCAATTGCTAAAGCTTCCACCATGGTAACTTTCACGCCGGCCTTTGCCGCTGCAAATGCTGCGGTGTACCCCCCGGGTCCACCGCCAATAACAGTAATACGGGACATAATCAACTCCTCCGCTATAATCTATAGCGTGGCTTTCTCGCAGAATTGGCGAAATTATTCGGCCTGGTGATGCAAAGCATAGGTAACCGGAAAAGCCGGCTCAAGTGATCCAGTCACAAGGCAACCTTGCTTCATAATTTTTTCCACACGCTCAAAAACGAATTCATGTTCTTCATCCATAAACACGGTCACATCAAGGGCAATTTTTGTAATACGTGCCCGCTTTTTATCATCTCGCCCAGTTTCCAGAGTAGCTTTCCCTTCTATGCGCGAAAAGACAGCTCCTCTTGTTTCCAGCGCTTTGGCAAAAGCGGTGCAAAAACAGTACAAGGCGGAGGAGGCAAGAAGCTGTTTGGCCACCCCTCCGCGCTGGTCTTCCGGCACATTTGTATGATCAATGGTAAGGTCACCGAGCCCGGAAGACCCTGTCTTAATATTATGTACCATCCCCTTGCCTTCATAAGAAATCGTCAATTCTGCCATTGCATCACCCCATTTGTTCTAAAGTTCTTCACCTTCGTCACATCACGCGCAGTCGTGCTTATCCCATGGCGCTCGATCCTTGCGCGCCATAGCCGCCTCCATACGCAATAGGCCGTCTCTTAGTTTGGATAACTCTTTCTGCTTCATGTTCGGATCCTTGAGTGCCTGCCAGATGACAGCCCCATCAACGTTCTCCGGCATGGGCAGGTCAGCCACATAGCAGATGGTCGGCACAATGTCCTCCAGCAAGACCGTGCGATCCAGGCGCAGGCCCTTCTTGATGCCGGGTCCGTTCAATACGAGAAGGCACTTCAACGATCCCACGCCCCATTCTCCCGTGGGCAGGATCGGACCGTGCTGGCTGGAAAACCAGGGGTACACGGCAAAAACGACATCGCCACAACCATCCCCGTATAGCCCCAGCAGTCGGGCGTCCGCCTTGGTCAGGGCCAGGGATACGGGACGCGTCTTGGTGCGCGGATCAACCCAGGCATACAGGGCGTCGATAATCTGGAGTTGAACCTTTTCATAATCCGCCGGATCAACGATCCCTTCTGGATCCCGACCCTTGAGATTTACATAGATATGGCACTGCCCCTGGAGCGTAGCCTTGCTCTTGCTCATATTCGCCAAGCCGCCTATTTTAAGGTATTTCTTGATGGCCGGGATATCCTTCATGAGGCTGGAATACTTATTAGCTTCTTCCTCGCCTAACAACGTCACAAGGCCCGCCGCCTCAAGGGGTTCGTTGGGGTTGAACATTGGTCCGTCAGCCGTCGCGCCATGGTCCGAGGTCAGGACAAACAGCGTGTCTTTCCCTGCAGCCTCGATAATACGCCCCAACATCTTGTCCGAACTCTGGTATATCCGCAGATGTCCGGCCCATGCCTTGGCCCGCTTTGCCTCATCCGGCTGCGTCTTCGGATCCATGTCATTGAGGAGCGCGTGGTACGCCCAGTCCGGCGGATGGGAGTGCATGTAAAACAGATCCCAATCCCCATCTTTCAACAGGCTCACCGCCGCATCCCCGAGCCACAGGTCACTAATCTCAGTTATTTCATTATAGGTCTCCATGTTAATCGAGCCGATGGATAACTCCGCCATGCCGCCCCGAAACACCGGAACGCCCTCCGGCGAATCTATCCTGGCTGCCGCTTCGGCAGGATAAGACCAACCGCCGGTGGCGATAATCGAGGTCACAAACATCGTGAATTCCGAGGCGTCATCCGACAGCGCAGTGAGCTTGCAACGGAAAAAGCCCTCCTTTTTCGAGCCGTTCTTCATCTTGAGAGTGGTGACGACCTTGGGGCTCCACTCGCCCTTCTTGATGGTGCAGAAGGCCTTCTTCATATCCCGCGCAGGGGACAGGGTGATTGTGTCATAACCCTTGCCCCCAGACTGGCGCGCCAGCACATACCAGATTACCGGGGCCGGCTTTTCATGGCCTTCCAGAAATTCCATTTCAGCAACCATCTCCAAAGGCTCCTCTCCCCGTTCGGTCAAGTTCGCCCATTTCTCAGCCGGCTGGAAGGAACCGCGGACGCCTCGCGGGTAAAAATCAGTGGAAATGATCATATTGGAACAAAGCGAAACCGTTGATTCCAGAAAGAGCTGGCCATCGCGATGCTCACCGACGGAAAGGCCCTCTCCGCCAACCACGATACCTTTTTCCATGTGCGACGGCCAGGAGCCGGGGTAGTTGAGAACGATGCATTTCTTGCCGGCCTTGTCAGCCGCATCCCAGACATACTGGGCCTTCACACGGTCGCTGCTGAAGGCTTCCGCCGTGTTTAAAAATATGTGTGGTCCACCTTCCTTGTGAACGTGAAAATCGGTGACCTGGTGGGTACCCAGATGCGCCCCCGTGGCAATAGTAGCCCAGTTCGGCGGCGTTATCGTGGGGAAAGGACAAAGGCAGTTGTCGGCAATCACGCCACCCTCAATCAGCTTCTTGAAATTCGGCAGATGACCTTCCGCAATGTGCTTTTCAATCAAATGCGGCAATGCGCAGTCAAATCCAATAACGGCAACTTTTTTCTCTTTGCTCATAGTTTACTCCTTCTTATTTATGTTTTATTACAATATTTCATCATGTCATAAAAACGGCCCGTTTCCACGACAAGGGCGCCTGGAGCCTTCCCATCCCATCCTCAGCTCGTCAGTGCCTCCTCCATGCGTGCCAGACTTTCCTTCAGCTTGGCTACCTCCTTCTGCTTCATGTTCATGTCATCAAAGACCTGCCAGATGATCCCTCCATCCACGTTCTCCGGC
>CAIWCT010000364.1 GCA_903911225.1 uncultured delta proteobacterium | reverse complement strand
CTCTGCCGCGCATACGTATAGTGCCTCCCTAAAAATGTTGTCTGTCCTTATGGAGGCTATTATATGAAATTTTTCACTGCTCGTACATTACCAATATTTGAGCAGTGTTTTGGCCAGAACAAAGAGTTTTTCAACAGCCTGTTAGGAGCTGTTTTGCTTTTTTCTGGTTGAAATCAATATCGGATCTTGAGATGTCGTAAATCATACATGGATAGGAGTAATTGAATTCACGTATCAGGATGTTTCCATCAATATCCGTTATCATATAGATATCGCTGCTTTTTCTGCAGTTGTGGAACCAGGTTGTATTGTCTTTTGTGAACTCTGCGTTAATAGTTTCCAGTCTGCCTTTTTGAGGATTATAAACCGTTATTTGCATGGGTTGTCCTTTCTTGGTTTCCCTTTTTCCTTAAGGCTTTGTTTGAGCCGGTAGCTTTCCCAGGTGCAGCTGACGATATGGGCTTTATGGGTCAGTCGATCCAGCAAAGCGGCGGTCATGACAGGATCGCCAAACACCTGAGTCCAGTCCGCGAAGCCCAGGTTAGTGGTGATCATCACCGAGCCTTTCTCATGTCTTTCAGCCAGGACCTGAAAAAGCAGTTCCGAACCTTCCTTGGATAAAGGGATATACCCGAGTTCGTCCATAATGAGCAGATCGTATCGGACGTACTTTTGGACAAGACGTTGCAAAGCCCTGTCTTGTCGTGCTTCGATCAGTTCATTGACCAGAGCGTGGCAGCTGATAAAACGGGTCCGAAAGTTATTTTTACAGGCTTCGATCCCCAGGGCGGTGGCCATATGGGTTTTGCCTGTGCCGCTTCTTCCAAGAAAAATGACGTTTCGGTGCTCCCGAATATAGCCGCATCCCGCAATATCCCGGAAAAGCCGAAGGTCCAGTTCCGGGACGGCGGCCAGATCAAAGGTCTCCATGGGTTTCAAAAGAGGAAACTTCGCCTCCCTGATCCGGCGATTGAGACTATTTTGCGCTCTGGCCTGCAGCTCTGCGGCGGTTAACTCAAGAAGAAACTCATCATAGCCAATTCCGCTCTCTCGTGCCTGCCGCAGTGTGCCTTCAAGATTGCGGGCCATACTGGAAAGATTCAGTGCTTTGAGGTTTGCCTGTAACTCGATCAGTGCACCTATTGTCATTGTACACCTCCCAGTTGCCCGTAAACCGCTATGTCTGGCGGCGGAAGGCTCGGCCAGGAGGCCAGAGGGGCGATGGCTGCGCAGGTGTCACTGGTGTACACAAGAAGATGCCGAACCCCATCGCTGGAACTGATGTTATTGTTTATTGCCACCTCAACGGCCGCTTGAATCTCTCCTGCCGTATAAACCCTGTAGAACAGCAAAACGGCAATGAAATCCTTGATGCCGTTTGTTTCTCCTTGAGCGCGGCAAAATCTCTTCAGAAGCGTATTGAGCGCCTCTGGCCAGCTCTTGCGCCATTGCCGAATGGGCCGTGCACTGTTGAAGGCCATCGGGCGCTGCCCAATAAGCTCCAGATAATGATCCGGGTTAAGAATCCATTTGTTGTTGCCGTATGAGCGCTCATGCGTAGCCACCTTCTTGGCGCCAATAAAAATTTCTATGTGCCCCGTATAGTGCAATGCCTTTACTTGAAAACCCGCATAACGGCTTGGAATGGAATACCGGTTTTTATCCACAATGACTGTGGCATACTTGTCGGCTCGACCGGCAGAGGTCTTTACGTTGCTGAAAACAGCTTGAGGTGGGGCAAGAAGATGCCGCTTCTCATCTTCATACAATTCACTGACAGTGAGATCACGGCCAGCCATTTTGTGCTTTCCGTAAGCGACGCACTGCCACAGAACCTTCTCGTTGAGTTCTTCCATGTTAGTGGCTTCTGGAACAGGAACCATGTAATTGCGCCGCGCAAAGCCAACTAATCCCTCAACGCCACCCTTTTCGTGACCGCTGTCCGGGTTACAGAAACGGGCTATAAAACTATAGTACGCCTTGAACTTGCCAAATTCCTCTTGCTCAATGCGATCTCTGCCGCGTAACACAGTATGTACTGCTGTCGTCAGGTTATCGTAGATCAAAACCGGAAAGATACCGCCAAAAAAAGAAAAGGCATGGATGTGTGCATCAAAAAATGCCTGTTGCCGCTCACAAAAATAAAAGCGCACAAAGTGCTTGCCGGAATACTTGCTGCGCATGCAGAAAAACTTCACACGGGTCTCTTCCCCGGCAAGGAGCACCATCGCCGTGCCCCAATCTACTTCCCCTTCATGCCCAGCCTCAGGATCGCAGGGGATAAATGCGCAGGGCGTATCGATCCCCAGGGCCAGCTTCGCAAACCGAACATATCGGCGGACAGTGGACTCACCGCCTTTATACCCCTGCTCTGCCACCAAACGATTGTATACTCGACGCGCCGTGTGGCGCTGCTTCTTCGGATTGCCCTTGTCACCCGCAAGCCAGCTATCGATAACCGTCAGGTGCTTGTCAAGTACAGGAAAAGGCTGATGCGACCTTTCCTTGTAACCCCATGGTTCGCAGCGTATAGCTTTCTTGATCGTGTTGCGTGAATGCCCCGTCATCCTGGCCATCGCACTAATATTTTGACCATACACCCGACATCCCGTTCTTATCATTTCATACTGATCCATCTTGACCACTCCTTCTCCTCCTCCACATATGATTGGTAAATCCCAATTCAATGTAGCAGGAGGCAAACGGCTCAGGGTGGTCAGTATTCGGTTAGCACAACCCCTTTCTTCTGATCAATATTCGGTTAGCACAACCAAGCAGGCTGTTGATGTGTTGTTTTGTGCGCTTTTCATTTTCTTTGAAATCCAGACGGCAGCGAACCACATTACGGACAGCTTCCTCATGTTGCGTTGGTGGGTGGACCACGGTGAGCTGACCGGCGGCATAATTGCG
>CAIWCT010000363.1 GCA_903911225.1 uncultured delta proteobacterium | reverse complement strand
TCTCGTCACGCAATAATTCGAGGGCGATGTGTTCGATTTCGGATTCGTACAAGCTGCTACTCATGCAACCACTCCATGAGTTTTATTTTATTACCGTCTGATTGAGTTATCCGGGAATTCCGGACAACTGAATCTGCCGCAGGATTGTTTTTATCAGTATCCCAATTCATTGGATTATTTATTATGTATTCGCGGATACGGTTGAGATCATCGTCATCCCTGATGACATGTTCATAATAATTGCGTTGCCAGGCAGGTACGCCGGGAGTGGAGCGTTTTGCATTGATTCGGCGCGCAGAAAATGTTTTGAATTGACGTACAATTTCGGGTAATGCATGGCGTTTTGTTGCCGTCAATGTAGGGGCGGGTTCCGAACCCGCCCCTACGCCGATAACGATAATACCGTGAATGTGATTGGGCATGACCACGTATTCATCCAATTCAATGCCCCCGATATGATTGACCAAATCATTCAATGTATATTCGGCAATTTTGCCGTATTCGTTTAATCGTATTTCACCATCCGCAATTTCCCCGAACAGACATTCCCGATTATGAACGCACATCGTTACAAAATACGCCCCTTCCTGCCCATAATCATATCCCGGCAACCGGATTGATTGGCGATGGTGGATGTCAGGGTTGTATTTTGTTTGATCGGTCATTATTTTATCGTTTATGTATGGCCGCAGATCGCCGTCGGGGCGTCGTTTGTAAATGCGTTTTTTGCGCCATTTGTTTTATTGTTTGTAGGGGCGGGTTTTATAGGGGCGGGTTCCGAACCCGCCCCTACGGGTACGAAAATTTGACCGTTCATTAATTTTGCTAAAAGGGCGTCACGGATGGCGGTAAGAGATTCGGATTGTTGTTCAATTTCAAGGATATAAGCAAAAATTGGTTTTATAATTTCCTGAAAGGCTTTCAAGGGCTCTGTATCTGGAATAATCACAGGCAGATTGTTCATATTTCCTTGATTTATTTTTGGTTGAACAGCGCCCGTAACAATGTGTTTGATGTTAGTATTTTTCAAGAGCAAATAAATAAACTCAGTTGAAACCGGGCCTTTACCTTGCAAGACGTGTGTATGGTTGTTAACCCAAAATTTACCTGTGACATATTGCAAAACTGGCTTCTCATCATCTGTGATAACTGTCCCATCTTCGCCCATCAAAAGATAAACACCATCAAACAAAAAATCGTCAATGTAATCAAAGATGCAAGCCGCGCCATAATAAGGGTAAATGCCTTTACGATTTTCTCTTTCTCTGCTTGATAGCGGAACGCGTTTACTATCGTAATTTGTGATAACCTCTCCCAACTTACCCACTCGCCATCCTTGCGGAATCATCCTCGTAGGGGCGGGTTCGGAACCCGCCCCTACAGAACCAACATCAACCATCTCGCCGGTTGCGCCGGGGAAGCTAAAATCCACAAACCATTCTTTGAAAATGGCCTGTGCAATGGCTTCAATCGTGGCATTGGCTTGGCGGTTCAATTCGATCTTATCGTCCAGCGCTGAAAGGATGGAAGCAATACGGCGTTGTATCGACAAAGGAGGAAGCGATAATTCTAAGCTATAGAAATCTTCTCGGCTAGTTGATGGAATAGCAGAGCCGCTATCCATCCCGTTAATATCCTGAGTCAGCAATTCGTAAAAGGCATATTTTAAATCAAGGTTGTTGTTGTTTTTTGGCTTTAGATAAAAAGCCGTATCAATTACAAAAAATGGTACTGCTGAATAATGTACACCTCGATAAGCACCTTTTCTGCCAATTATTACTGATGGATATGTGCATAATGGTTTATCGGTATAGCCAATAAGTCCGTTTGTGCCATAAACAGGAATTTTCCCAAAGGATTTTTGATAATCTTTAAGTGATTTGCCATATTCTAAAGTCGCTAATTCACCCCAAGTTGTATTTATCCACCCCTCTCGATTCATCCCCGCTCTCCTCCCAACTCCGCCTCAATTTGTTCTATGGTCGGCAGGCTTCCCTTGAATGTATCAGGTATGCTTTCGGTCAGCCGGTATTCTGAAACACCAATAGGCTTGTTTATGTCGCTCAGGGCATATTCGGCAACAATTTTATCTTTCTTTTTGCAAATAAGAATGCCGATGGTGGGCTGATCGCGGTCGGTGCGCAGTTGGCTGTCGATAGCCTTCAGGTAAAAATTGAGCTTGCCGGCATGCTCTGGCTCGAAGTCAACGGCCTTCAACTCGACAACAACATAGCAATGCAGCTTTGTATGATAAAAAAGCAGGTCGATAAAAAATTCCCGCTCGCCGACCTGCAGGGCAATCTGTTTTCCCATATAGGCAAAGCCTGCGCCCAGTTCCATTAGAAACTGCCGGACATGAGCGACCAGGGCATTTTCAAGGTCCCGCTCATCATAGTCTTTGGTCATGGTCAGAAAATCGAAAATATAGGGGTCTTTGAGTGTCTGGGTGGCAAGATCGGATTGGGGCTTTGGAAGAGTAAGGGCGAAATTGTTCACTGCCTTGCCTTCCCGTTTATACAGGCCGCTTTCTATCTGGTGCACCAGAACGCTGCGGCTCCAGTTGTGGGCAAGGGTACACTGCACATAGTAAAACGCTTCATCGATATTCTTGCATTTTGTAATAATGGCAATGTTATGCCCCCAGGGAATTTGGATGATGGGGGGAAATACCGGTTGCCCTATTTGGCCAACAACTTGTTGGCTTTTTTCAGCCCCTTGAATTTGGCCAACAGGTTGTTGGCCTTTTTGTTCTGCCGGTAATTGCGAAACAGCTTGTTGCACAATTTGGTTGGAAAGGGTTGTTGAGCTATAAAAAAGATACCATTTCTTGATGTACTTAATATTACTTCGGGAAAACCCCTTAATCTGGGGGAATTCCGCCATCAAATCCCTGCTTAACTGCTCAATCAGCCCATCTCCCCACTTGGTATGTGCCTGTTTTGCCACTATGTCGGCGCCAAGCTCCCAGTAGAAATTGAGAAGCTCGGTCTGCACCTTTAAAGCCGCTTTGATTTGTACATTGCGAACTTTGAGCTTTATATCAGCCAGCCATGCTTTATATTCTTTATCAGCTATCAGATCACTATTCATACCCGCTCTTCCCCCTTAACTGGCAATAACCCAGACAGTGTCTGGGTTATTTGTTATAGAACTCATACCCCCGCTTCTCTTTGTTCTTCCATCCAGCCCAGCAGTAATTTCCGAGACAGTGTCTCGGAAATTTTCTGACGATGTTCGTGTTGCAGATACGTTTATCTCAGAACTCATACCCGATCCCCTTCAGTTTCTCGCGGATGGCCGTTTCAAGTTCCCGGCCTTTGTCAAACTGCTCAGCAAGCTTGGTGGTGAGGGCTTTCATTTTATCGTCAAAGGGTATGCCGTCATCTATTTCTTCTTCCGTGCCAACATACCGGCCGGGCATAAGCACATAGTTGTTGTTCTTTACCTCTTCAATCGTGGCTGCTTTGCAAAAGCCGGCTTTGTCTTCGTAGCCACCATTTTTATTGCGCCAGCTGTGATAGGTGCCGGCAATGAGGGCTATATCTTCATCGGTAAACTCTTTATTGCGGCGGTTAATCATTCCGCCGAGTTTGCGGGCGTCAATAAAAAGAATTTCATTTGAGCGGTTGCGGAATTTATGATTGGTTTTGTTGCGCGCCAGAAACCATAGACACGCGGGAATCATGGTGTTGTAGAACAGTTGCGCGGGCAGGGCCACCATGCAGTCCACCAGCCCGGCTTCGATCATGTTTTTGCGAATCTCGCCTTCGCCGCCGGAATTGCTGTTCATACTGCCGTTGGCAAGCACAATTCCTGCAGTGCCGCTTGGACTGAGTTTATGAATAAAATGCTGCAGCCAGGCATAGTTGGCATTGCCGGTGGGCGGCACGCCGTATTTCCAGCGAGCGTCATCGCGCAGTTGCTCGCCGCTCCAATCGCTAATGTTGAAAGGCGGGTTGGCAAGGATGAAATCAGCTTTCAGGTCCGGGTGGCGGTCATTCAGGAAGGTATCACCCAGCTCCAATTGCGCATCAATGCCGCGAATGGCAAGGTTCATTCGTGCCAGGCGCAGGGTGGTGGGGTTTGACTCCTGCCCGAAAATGGACAGATCTTTGATATTGCCCTGATGGTTGAGCACAAACTTTTCGCTCTGAACGAACATGCCGCCGCTGCCGCTGCAGCCGTCATATACGCGGCCATTGTACGGCTCAAGCATTTCAACCAGAAGTTTTACAATGCTTGACGGCGTCCAAAACTGACCGCCTTTTTTCCCTTCAGCGTCGGCAAACTGGCCCAGAAAATATTCATATACACGGCCAAGCAGATCTTTTGCTTTATGGCCGTCCTGACTAAAACCGATAGTGCCGATCAGGTCTATAAGCTCGCCAAGCCGCTGCTTGTTCAGTTCCGGGTCAGCATAAATTTTGGGAAGCACATTCTTGAGCGGCGGGTTGATGCGCTCGATGGCGTCCATCGCATCATCAATCCACTTGCCGATTTCAGGCTGTTTGGCGCGGTCCTGCAAATACTGCCAGCGGGCTCTTTCCGGCACAAAGAAGATGTTGTGCGATAAATACTCATCCGCATCTTCCGGGTCTGCACCCTCGAACTCTCCCGTACCGTCTTTTAGCTTTTGGTGCAGGTCATTGAATGCGTCGGAGATGTACTTGAGAAAAATCAACCCCAGAACAACGTGCTTGTACTCAGCCGCATCCATGTTGGAGCGCATCTTGTCCGCCGCCGCCCAAAGGGTCCGTTCGAGTTCATTGTTTTCGGCCATTTTTATCTCCTAAGAGAGTTATACTTTAGCTAAAATTGATATCAGCGGCACTCACTGCCACTCCTGCTTCGCAGCAATCGCCTCAAGCTGTTTAACAAAAAAATACTAGCCTGTAACAAATTATTATGCAATGTATTTATCTTTATGGTTTTTGATGATTGCTTAACGCAAATTAATATTTCAGCGGGGATAGCCGTAGGCAAAAAGAGGGATAACAGCGCCCTTAAGTGGGATAAGATTAAAGAGGCATATTAATAAAATTGTAATTTTGGTTCATCGTTACAGATTGCAATCATTGTAGGTCGGATTAAGCGAAGCGAATTTGACTCAAGCACTGATTCGGCAAATGTAATTTTGCTTTTTTTTGGCATGGACGTCAGCTCAAGCCAAGGCGTTTATTGGCAGCATCAAGACTGATTTCCCGTCCTTCCTCAAGATCCATAAAACCCTGCACGACACCTCTCATAAATTCTCGTTTTTCTGAGTCAATCTCATAATCTCTCAAGGATTGAATGACGGCAACACCTCTGCCTCTGCTGGTTAATAGAACGGGCCGGTTATTTTTTTTGATCTGACTGACAATCTTTCCGGGATTAACCTTCAGTTCGGTAAGGGGCACAATGTCTGCGGAATATTTAACATGTTGCTGCATAGAACCTCCATCATGGTGCAGGGTATTTGGTAGCATTCGTTTTCAGCCAGTAACGATAAACCGGTTCAAACTTCCCGTGGCATAGCCTTCAAGGTCAACTGCAAAACAGGGATGGGGGGCAGGTCTGCGTTTGACTTATGAGAACAGAGGACAGCGCCCGTTACTTTGCTGATCGGCATTGCGCCAGATCCAGCTTTCTCTTAAACTCATGCCCGAATACAGCCATCCCTTCTATTGGGCGCTGTTTGTTGAACTGATTTTTAAATTTACCGCAGAAGTGCGGAGAGCGTAAAGCTCCTCACTCAATGCAAAAACGCATGATACTACCTTGAGGACTTCGTGCTTTTGCCTCCTTTTTGCTTTCCGCCAGATTCTGTTACAGACCCCCACCATGCACCCAAAGGGCCGGACAAAGAACTCTGGCGAAAAAAATCGGCCTGCTCTGCAGGAGGAATATTTTTTAACCTGTTGTAAATTTTTATCTGAGCATTGCGCTTGAATTCAATGCAGTCAAATTTCTTTTCACTTGTTGCCATAGCCTGCAAGCTCCTTTGGTGAAATTATGGTAAGCAAGCCATACCCGTTGAGTAGATTGATCTGGTTATAAAGCTTCATTTTATCAAGCCGAACGATATGCTTAAAATTCCATGAAACAAGAGCATCCGCCCGTGCAACCGTAGCCGCAGCAACGTGCGTTGCATCATCGGTCCAGCGCTTGCCGACTATGCCCGCTTCAATATACGCATCCCGAAGCGCAAAAACTTCATTATCAATTTCCACTCGTTCAATCGTCTCAATGGGAATTGAAGTAACGATATCAGAAACCCGCTCGGGCGCACCACGCAACTCCGCAATCACCATGTCCGTCAAAAGCAGAATGTACTTTTTATGGCGCACATCTCGCATAAGCCGCATTGATTCCAATGCAAACTCCTCATCATAGCAACCGCCAAAAACTGACGTATCTGCATAAATACGAAAAGGCTTCATCTTGCAGTATCTTCAATGATATCCAGTTTGATTTTAAAGCGGCAGCTGTAATGTGGGTGCAACCCAACTGATTTATTCGTTTAAATCAATAGTGGTTTTAAGCGACACTACAAGCAATAAAAAACATAGCATATATTAAACAAAAATATTACAAAATTTATTATTTTTTTTTCGCCTTTTTGATTATCGGGTAGAATACGGGACCGTCAAGTAGGTTAAATAGCATTCATGCAATAAAGCCATGCTGCTGGGTGTTTGGCAGTAGTCGTTTTCAACTGGTGACGATATACCGGTTTAAATTTCCCGTGGTGTAACCTTCAAGGTCAACTGCAATATATTGCCAGCCGAGTTTTCGAAGACTTTTCGATATGGAGGCACTCAATGCAGGATCAAGTAAGCTTTTGATTTTTCCGGATGGGACTTCAATACGGGCAATGTTTCCGTGATGGCGGACGCGCACCTGGTCAAATCCGGCTTTGTGCAGCAGCATTTCAGCAGAGCCAATGCGTTTCAGCAGTGGTTCATCAATTTTTATTCCATAGGGGATGCGCGAGGCAAGGCATGCTGCGGCAGGCTTGTCCCATGTCGGCAGCCCTAAGCGGCGGGAAATCAAGCGTATCTCTTTTTTTGTCAGGCCGGCCTCAAGCAGCGGGCTTCTGATACCGAGTTCAGTGACAGCCTGCATACCGGGGCGATAGTCGCTCAGGTCATCTGCATTGCTGCCTTCAATGACAAAACGCAGCCCTTCACGACGGGCGATTTTTTTTAGCTCCAGAAATCTATCGCGCTTACACCAGTAGCAGCGGCGTTTGTCGTTTTTGAGAAAGCGGGGGTTTAGCATCTCCTGGCCATCAATGACCATGAGCCTGGCGCCGATCATGCGGCTAAACTGCCGCATCTCTTTTTGTTCTTCTCGTGTCATAACCGGCGACACGGCGCAGACGGCAAGCACATTTTTTTTGCCAAGACTGTCAATGGCAGTTTTGAGCAGAAGTGAGCTGTCAACACCGCCGGAGAATGCCACAAGCACGCTGTGCATGCCGGTGAATATTTGTTTGAGTTGTATTTCTTTCTGCCTAGTCGTCATGCAAAACCTCGTTTATTATACCGCCACATATGACAATATTCTCGTCATACAGCACCACTGACTGGCCCGGCGATATGGATTCCTGCGGGTCGTCAAAGAGCACGTTAAGGCTGTCGCCTGAGATAGAAAAACTGCAGGCTTCCGGTTTATGGGCATAGCGTATTTTAGCCTGTGCACGGTCGGGTGGCGATTTGACATGCATTGTAAGGTTGTTTGCCAGAAGACGGCGGGAGCGAACATCTTTTTTATCACCGACGATGAGCCTGTTGTTTTTTGCATCAATTTCGATGACATAGAGTGGATCAGGTGCTGCAATGCCGAGTCCACCGCGCTGACCTATGGTATAGAAGGGTATGCCCTGGTGTGTGCCGCGCTTGTTACCTGTCTGGTCGACAATATCGCCGGTCTGAATGTCTTGAATATGCTGTGTGAGAAATTCACGGTAATTGCCGTCGGGAATAAAACAGATGTCCTGGCTATCAGGCTTATCCGCAACAGGCAGCGCTGAATCGCGGGCAATTGTGCGGATTTCGTCTTTTGTATAATCGGCAAGGGGGAAGACAATGAACTTGAGCACATCACTCATGACGGCATAGAGAAAATACGACTGGTCCTTTCGAAGATCTTTTGCCCTTTTAAGCACGGTGCATCCCTGATGCTCAGAAATGGCGGCATAATGTCCGGTAGCAAGCATATCATATCCGAGTTCTCGGGCCTTATCAAACAGCAGGCCGAATTTGACATGTTTATTACACTGCACGCAGGGGTTTGGTGTGCGGCCAAGCCGGTACTCGGCAACAAAGTTATCGATCACATGTTTTTGCAGGTGTTGGGAGAAATCAAAGACAAAATGTCTAATGCCCAGATGCTGGCAGACATGATTTGCGTCATCAACGGCGCGGTTAGCGCCGCATGAGGCTTCATTGTTCTGCCGTATAACGTCCTGGAGGCACATGGTGACGCCGGCAACGTCATGGCCCGCGCTTTTCAGCAGCAGTGCGGCAACAGATGAGTCAACCCCACCGCTCATGGCCACAAGAATTTTTTTTCGCATTTTATCGGTATCCAAAAACAGTTTGCGTTCATAGAGGACACAGGCAATATTAAAGCACAGTTAACCGGGTAGAGAAATAAGAAAAACAGTAGGTTTGGCAGACAGCTGAGTAGGTGATTCCAATCACTATGGGCGGTAATGAGCTAATGAATTTTAATCACAGGTGCTTTTTGCACTGATCGAAACAGCACCGGTTGGGCATTTGATACAACGGTAGCAGCGGATACAGTCTGCAGACAGGCAGGCGTTTTTTTCGTAAGCCTTAATCTCAACAGGGCAATCCCGCAGGCAGGCATCGCAATGTACACATTTTTCATGGTCAACCTGTGGCCGCAGTATGCTAACTTTATTAAATAAGCCATAGATGGCCCCAAGCGGGCAGATTGTGCGGCAGAAGGGGCGCTTGCACAGGACAAAAAGAATGATGAAAGCTGCAAGAATGCCCAGCTTGACTGAAAACAGCGTGCCGGTCAATTCACGAAGGTCTGCATTAAGCGATGTGAGCGGTATGCCCGCCTCAAACGTGCCTGCAGGGCAGAGCTTGCAGAACCACGGCTCGCCTGTTATCCAGGCCACCCCAAACACAACGACCACAAGTATGACATAGCGCAGCCAGGTGAGTATCTGAGGGATATGCAGCTTGGGAGAGGGTATTTTATTGAGCAGATCCTGCAGAAGGCCGAAGGGGCATGCCCAGCCGCAGATAAGACGTCCGGCGGCTGTGCCGATCATGCCGAGAAAACCGAGCATATAAAAAGGAATATGGTAGGTGCCATATGCCGTGAGCATTTGCAGTGCGCCGATGGGGCATGAAAAAACAGCCGACGGGCAGGAGTGACAGTTGAGACCGGGGCAGGGCGCCAGCTTGAAGCTTCCCTGGTAGATGCTGCGCAGGTAGAAGCCGTAGAAATAGCAGTTATACAGCACCACACTTGCAAACTGCGATATGCGCTGCCAGGTTTTCATGCTTATCCTATACCGATGCAGCTCAAGCATACCACGATGGCATAGCTCATGATCATGTTGTGATGCCCCATGGCGATGCCGACTATAAATAACGCTGCCGACAGTGCTGCAATGATGACGGGTAGATGCTTTTTCGTAAATTGCACGAACTTTTCCCTGTTTTGTGTTGCCTGCTCCAGCAGGATTTGTTATGTGTTACTGTGAGCATATTTTATATAAACCATTTTCTTACTGCATTCAAGGAACAATGATGATTATTTCAAAGAGCTTGCCCTCTGTGGTTTTTATGTGCCTTGCGCTGCTGGCTAACAGCCATCCTGCGTTTGCTCTCGGTATCGGTGACAAGGTTCAGCAGTTTGAGCTTGCAAATGGGCTCAAGGTACTTCTTATGGAGCGTCATGCTTCCCCTACCATTTCCTTTGCCATGGCTTTTCGAACGGGTGCTGTTGATGAAAAAGGCGGCACCACAGGGGTTGCTCATTTGCTTGAGCATATGCTTTTTAAGGGCACCAAAACAATTGGGACTCGAGACTTCAATGCTGAGCAGAAGTTGCTTGCCCGTATCGACGAGGTCGCGATTCCACTTGATGCCGAGCGCAGGAAGGCAGGTGCGGGGGATGCCGGGCAAATTGCGCGGCTTGCCACTGATTTGAAAAAGCTTCAGGAGCAGGAAAATGCTCTGATTATTGAAAATGAATTTGATACCATTTATACACGCAATGGCGCCGAGGCCATGAATGCGGGTACGGGCTATGACATTACCACCTATACGGTGAGCCTGCCTTCAAACCGGCTTGAGCTGTGGATGCGCCTTGAGTCGGAAAGATTTGCCAGTCCGGTTTTTCGGCAGTACTATGGCGAACGCGATGTGGTTATTGAGGAGATGCGGCAGAGCTATGAAACCAAACCAGACCGCCTGCTTTCAACGCAGCTTTTGTCGGCGGCATTTCAGGCCCATCCGTATGGCCGGCCTATTATAGGCTGGAAGTCAGACATTCAGTTTCTGCCGCGTGCCGTGTGCGAGGATTTTTTTAAAAACCGCTACTCCCTGGCAAATGCTGTCGTGGCCGTGGTCGGAGACATAGATACAGGCAGGACCAAAAAGCTTTTCGAGCAGTATTTTGCCTCAATTCCAGCCAGCCCTGTTGCTGAGCCTTTTGTCACGCAGGAGCCGGTTCAGAAAGGCGAGCGCCGCTTTGAGGTTTGTTTTGATTCAGAGCCCCAGGTGCTTATAGGCTATCATAAGCCAACGGTTCCCGACAGAGAGGATTATGTTTTTGATTTGATTGACGCTCTGCTTTCAAACGGCAGGACATCGCGTTTGTATAAATCCCTGGTGATTAATAAAAAAATTGCAGCAGCGGTTGATTCTTCCAATGGTTTTCCGGGGGCACGTTTCCCCAACCTTTTTATTATCAAGGCAGTTCCGCTCAAAGGCGTGGAATGCCCTACTCTTGAAAAAGCCATATATGCTGAGATAGACAGGCTTGCCCATGAACCCATACCCCCGCAGGAGCTTGCCAAAGTCAAAAAACAGTTCCGCGCCGATTTTGTTCGCAATTTGAACTCCAATCAGGGATTGACTCATATGCTGTCCTATTACCAGATTGTGTGCAATGACTGGCGCTATGTTGAAAAAAGTCTTGACGTGATTGAAGGCATTGCACCTGAAGAGATTCAAGCCGCAGTTAAAAAATATCTTGTCCAGCGCAACAGAACCGTTGGAACACTTGTTAAGGTTAAAAATAATGAATAAACTAAAAATATTTGTTTTATCTTTATTTTTTATTGTTGCTGCATGCTCTCAAGCTACTCGTTTTGGACCCATTCCCGCGTCTGAAAGCTTTAAACCGATTGTCTTTAATCCGCCAGTTCCTGAGCGCATTGAACTTGAAAATGGCATGATAGTCTATTTGCTCGAAGACCATGAACTGCCGCTTATAAACATTTCCGCATGCATCCGCACCGGTTCAATTTATGATCCGCCTGAGCTTGCAAACCTTGCGGCCATGACCGGCGGACTTATGCGAACAGGCGGGACCCTGCACATGACTGCCGACGAGGTAGACCGGCAGATGGAAGCGATGAGCGCGCAGTTTACGGTCGGGATCGGACTTGAGCAGGGCTCGGCTTCTCTAAACGTGCTGAAGGAGGATTTCGAAAAAGCTATTGCGATTTTTGCCGATACGCTTATGCACCCGGCTTTCGAAAAAGAGCAATTTGAAATTACCAGCGCAACTACCATCCAGGGGCTCAGACAGCTGCCCGATAATCCGCAGAGTTTAGCGTTCAGGGAGTATAAAAAACTGCTGTATGCAGGCAACCCCCGTGGCGTACAGCCTTCGATCGCGACGGTGAAGCGAATACGGCGCGAGAATATCATTGCATTTCACGGAAAGTTTTTTCATCCGAACAATATGCTGCTTGCAGTCTCAGGAGATTTTTCCCGTGATGCCATGATCGCCCAAATTAGAAAACAGTTTGGCTCCTGGCCGAAATCAGCCGACCCCGTGCCTGCGGTAGCGCCTCCCCAACAGCTTCAGGCCATGAAGCTTTATCATCTGCAAAAGCAACTGTCGCAATCAACTATTGTGCTGGGGCATTTTGCTCCGCCAAAGACACATCCGGACTATTTTGCTTTTCAGGTGCTTGATTTCATCATCGGCAGCGGAGGTTTTACATCCAGACTGTTTTCCCAAGTGCGCACTTCGCAGGGGCTTGCCTACAGTGTGGGCAGTTACTACCGCGCGGATATCGGCTACGGCGTCTTTGGTGCATACTGCATGACCAAAGCCGACACAACCAATCGAGCGTTTTCTGTTATTATGGAAATTCTTGAAAATATCAAAAAGGGCAATATTGCTCAGCAAGAGCTTGAATGGGCAAAAGGATCTATCTTAAATAACTTCATTTTTTCCTTTACATCCAGCGCTCAGATTGCAGCCCAGCAGGTGTCGCTTGAGTATGACGGGCTGCCATCTGATTTTATAAGTACGGCGCCCGACAGAATTCGCTCCGTGACTCTGACTGACCTTAAGCGTGTTGCAGACACATGGCTCAATCCGGACAGGATGCTGGTCATGGTTGTTGGCGACAAGGCACAGCTTGACGTTCAGCTTGATGCATGGAAGTGGGGAAGGGTGAACACCATAAGCTCGGACATACTTAATGAAAAATGACTCGAGCGGCGTTATGCCGGATGGTCTTTTGTCCGCTAATCTGTTGAGTGACAAGACGCTCTCAGTTGCGGCCCAGTCACTGCATTACGGTAGCCTTGTGCAGGCCGTTGTAGGCATTTTGTTTTTCAGCACTCTTGTTGCCTGCACGATGCCGATAATGCCTCGTGCCCGCGACGCGCATAGCCTCAGCAGACAGGATAACCAAACGACCCTTTCTCCAGCAGTCTATTATCACTTTTTGGCTGCACAGGCTTGCATGAGCCAGCAGAATTGGGATTGCGCCAGAAAAGAATTTGAGACAGCGCTGGAAATTGACAACAGTTCATCCTACCTGCATCTCCAGCTTGCAGAGCTGTATGCCTTGAGCAGTGATTTGAAAAATTCAGGTCTCTGGGCTGAAAGGGCCGCAGTAATTGATCCGGGCTGCATTGATGCGTATAAACTGCTCGGACGCATTTATCTGGAACAGAATCGCACTGATGACGCACAGAAGCAGTACAAAACAATAATCTCTCTTAATCCAGCCGATGAGGAAGCCTATTTCGCTCTTGCCATGCTCCAGCAGCAGCAGAAGAGCTACGGCGATGCGATTGCAACGCTGAAAAAGCTTCTTAATGTGAATCCCCGCTCAGAGGTCGCCTGGTTTTTTATGGGCAATATTTACATGGATATAGGCAAGACAGGAAAGGCACGCACCTTCTATCTCAAGGCCCTGGAGATTGACTCTGCCTTTGAACCAGCTCTTATAAACCTTGCTTTGCAGTATGAAATTACGGGCGAGATACCCAATGCTATAGAAACACTGAAGAAAGCCCTGGAAAAAAATCCTGAAAATTATCGGGTCCGCGACAAGATGGCATTTTTTTATTTAAAGCTAGACAGGCTTCAAGACGCACTTGAACAGTATATTTACATCCTTAATGCAAATCCACAGTTTGCCGAGGAGCTTGATATAAAAATCGGCCTTATTTATTACGATCTTGAACAGTGGAACGATGCAGAGCTGACCTTTGCCGCAGCAGTTGATAAAAACCCCGGAAATGACAGGGCACAGTATTACCATGGCATTTCACTGGAGCGGCTGGAGCGCGGTGAGGAGGCACGTTTGGCTTTTCTTGCTGTTCCCGTCACCTCGAAATTTTATACGCAGGCACGGGTGCATTTGGGATATAGCTATGATGAAGCCGGTGATCGCCAGCGTGCGCGAGACGTTGTGCGCGAAGCAATTGACAGCCACAAAGATGATACCGATCTGTATCATTTTCTGGCTTCGATCTACGAAAAAGATTTGCTGTTTGATGAAGGCATCGCCGTTATCAAGCAGGGTCTTGCCGTTAAACCAGAGGATGAGAATCTGCTGTTCTATCTGGGCGTGCTCTATGACAAGGCCCAGCGCTTTGATGAAAGCATCGCGAGCATGCAGTATCTGTTGAAGCTCAATGAAAACAATGCTGAAGCCCTTAATTTTATCGGCTATTCCTGGGCAGACAGAAATATAAAACTTGATGAGGCTGAAAAGCTTATTAAAAAGGCTATCAAACTTAAGCCGGAGGATGGTTATATAACAGACAGTCTTGGCTGGGTTTATTTTAAAAAGGGCCTGATTGATAAAGCAATTGAAATACTTGAAAAAGCCGTGCTTTTAGCGCCAAAGGATTCTACTATTGCCGAGCATCTAGCCGATGCCTACTTGAAAAAAAATGAACGTGAACGTGCGCTGCAGTGGTATGAAAAAGCATTTGAACTCGATCCGTCAAAAGGAAATTTGAAGGCTAAAATTAATGAAATTTCAAATAAATAAAACTATTTTTTATGGTGTTGCAGTATGTTTTTTCTTTAGTTATGGTTGTGCCGGAAGGGTCGGGCGTCATGCCCTGCTGCCTGTTCTTAATAACCCTGCCGGCTATCTGCAGGAGGTTCTACAAAAGTCGCAATCTATAAACGATGTGTCAGGGTATGCAAAACTTAAGATTTCTGCTCCAGGGCATACATCCTCATCGCGCAATATATTTTTCGTCAAGCGGCCGGATCGGATACGCATAGAAACGCTGGGTTTTTTAAGCCGCCCCGCACTTTTTTTTACTGCTAACGGCATGACTATAAACCTTTATGCTGTTGAAAATAATGCTTTATATACCGGGGAGACTACTGCGGAAAATTTTGCCCGTATCATCGGCATGCGGCTCGAGCTGCAGGAAATCGTGCTGTCATTTCTCGGGCAGCCACCGCTTGCCGCCTGTGTTCATCAGAGCCTGTCCTGCGCGCAGGATAATGATCAATACCTGTTTACAATTGCATGTGAGGGCCGCAAACAAATGATATGGATTGACCCGGCCGATATGCGCATCTGCAGATACCGGCTGTTTGAGGAGGGAAATCCAGTTTATGAATATGCTTTTTCCCAATTTCAGAAGAGTGAGGGGCGTCTTTTTCCTTTAAAAATAGAGATTTATCATTACACTTATAAAACAGCAATTACACTTGATTTTGAGTCACTCAGTTTCGATACCCTTTCAGATGAGCAGTTCAGCATTAAACTACCGCAGGGTTCCCGGTCATTTGGCATTGAGGAGCTTGGGGCGCAGCATTGAGACTTGAAGCAGCTTTTTTTCAGCCTGTTGTATTGGCTGTCATCAGGCAAGAATAAATTTTTTTCATTTGTTCTTGATATTTTCTTTTGGAAATAGTAGTTTTTTAGATATTAAATTTTAAAAAAATAAAAAATATCCTGTGCGCTACCATGTCAGTTAAAATACTTGTAGTCGACGATGAAGAAAACCTTCGCTTCCTATATGAGCGGGAGCTGCTGGATGAAGGCTATGAGATAATTCTTGCCCGTGACGGCAGGGAATGCCTTGACATGGTGGAACAGCATGCTCCTGATCTTATCATTCTGGATATCCGCATGCCGCGCATGGATGGTCTTGAGGCAATTGGTAAGATCATTGAAATCAATAAACATATTCCTATTATTATCAACTCAGCCTATTCGACCTACAAGGACGATTTCATGAGCTGGGCAGCTGATGCCTATGTGGTGAAATCCTATGACCTTGACTCGCTTAAGAGTACCATCCGGGATGTCCTGGAAAAGAAACATCTAAAGAAATGAAAAAAATTCTGGCCATGATACTCGCAGGCGGCAAGGGTGAACGACTGCATCCTCTGACCCGCGACCGCGCAAAACCATCGGTGCCGTTCGGCGGCGCTTACCGCATTATTGATTTCACTATCAGCAACTGCATCAACTCCGATATCAGGAAGGTCTATATCCTGACGCAGTACAAGTCGCTTTCCCTTGACCGCCACATACAGCGCGCATGGAATGCCCTGAACGGCCGCTTTGGCGAATTTGTCTATATTATTCACGCCCAGCAGCGCGTCAATGAAAACTGGTATAAGGGAACCGCAGACGCCATCTATCAGAATTTTTACACCCTGCAACAGGAGAAGCCGGATCTTGTCATGGTCCTGTCCGGCGACCATATTTACAAAATGGATTATCGTGAAATGGTTGAGCAGCATATCAAAAAGAAGGCTGACCTGACCATTGCCACAATGGAGATGGACAAACAGTTTTCAAAAGATTTCGGTATCGTGCAGATCAGCAAAACAGGGCAGGTGAAAGGCTTTCAGGAAAAGCCCATTAAACCGGTTACAATACCCGGCAAGCCCGATTCCATACTTATCAACATGGGCATCTATATTTTCAATACTGATGTGCTGGTCAAGCGCCTGATTGAAAATGCCCGCAAGCCCGACTCGCAGCATGATTTCGGGAAAAATGTAATACCCTCAATGCTGAAAACCGACCGTGTGTTTGCCTACTCATTTAATGACAAGCAGACCAGTCAGAGCGGCTACTGGCGAGATGTGGGCACCATTGAGGCATATTATGACGCCAATATGGATCTTCTGGAGGAAAACCCTCAGTCCAACCTTTTCGACAACAACTGGCCGATTTTTACCTCGGAAAAGCAGTCGGCGCAGGCAAAAGTGTGTGGTTTTGAACAGAAAGACGGACAGCTCTACGGTGTGATGCTTGATTCAATTATTTCCAGGGGATGTTTGATCAACCGCGCACATATAGAGCATTCAATTCTTTCTCCCAATATCCGCGTCGGTCAATATTCCGTTATTCAGGATTCGATACTTCTTGACAATGTGACGATCGGAAAAAACTGCAAAATCAAACGGGCCATTATCGACAAGGGCGTTATCGTCAGTGACGGCACGGAAATCGGATTTAACCCGAAAAAGGATGCGCAGAAGGGTACAATTTCCGATACGGGTATTGTGGTGATTCCGAAAAATACAGTCTTCTGAAATTTTGCCGATGCGGGTGAACCTCTTCAGGCCTGTGCTCCGCACCGGCTGTGACATCTTACAGCATTGCCACACACCAAAAAAGTTTCCAGCCTTAGTCGCCTAATTTATCAGCAAGTTTCATAAAAGGCCGTATGAGCTCCATGGGCAGTGGAAAGATGGTGGTCGAGCTGTTTTCTGTCGCCACTTCTGTCAGTGTCTGCAGGTAGCGCAGCTGCAAAGCCACGGGATTTGACATGATTTCAGCAGCTTCGGCAAGCTTTGCCGCAGCCTGGGCTTCACCCTCTGCATGAATGACCTTTGCGCGGCGCTCACGCTCAGCCTCGGCCTGTTTTGCCATGGCTCGTTTCATCTCATCGGGCAGGTCGATATGCTTGATCTCCACATTGGTGACTTTTATGCCCCAGGGACCAGCCTGGCGGTCAAGTATCACCTGCAGTTTCATATTAAGTTTATCCCGTTCCGACAGCAGATCATCAAGCTCTGCCCCGCCGCAAATGCTCCGCAGGGTTGTCTGCGCGAGCTGCGAAGTGGCATAGAGAAAATTTTCCACTTCAACTATTGCTTTGTCTGCAAGCATCACCCTGAAATACACAACCGCGTTAACCTTCACCGAGACATTGTCTTTGGTGATGATATCCTGCGGGGGCACATCGAGCGTTACAAGACGAAGACTCACTTTCTGCAATTTGTCAACAAGAGGAATGAGAATGATAAGCCCGGGGCCCTTGACACCGATAAGGCGGCCGAGCCTGAAAATTACAGCGCGCTCATATTCGTTGAGAATTTTTATGGCGCTTGCAAGAAACATTACTACCAGCACTACGATGAAAAAAGTCATGTTAAACATAAAAGCTCCTTTGCATTAGGGTTTATTTTTTTGTAGTCAATTGCTCAACGGTCAGCTCCATGCCGTTAACGGCTGTTATTCGAGCCTGTTCGCCTTTTTTTATTAAGGTGCTGCTACGGGCGTTCCAGTATTCGCCATGCACGAAAACCTTGCCCTGAAGGTTGATATCAGCACACACCTCACAGGTCATGCCGATAAGCCCTTCCAAACCGGATTGCGGCTTGCGACGCTGTGCTTTGACCACAAGCCCCACCACACATACAAAAAACGCCCACATGAACAGAGCCGAAGAAATGATAACCGGCCAGGAAATACGCAGATAGGGCTCTGATGAGTCAAAAAGCATGAGGGAGCCGAGCACCACGGCTATGATGCCGCCAATTGACAGCAGGCCATAGCTTGTGATTTTTATTTCAGCGATAAAAAGGATGAGACCGAGCAGTATGAGAAGAAGTCCCGCATAATTTGCCGACAAAGTCTGCAATGAATAGAATGCCAGAATGAGCGAAATGCCCCCCAGTGTACCGGGCAATATGGCCCCGGGAGTCGAGAATTCGAAATAGAGGCCTGCAAGGCCGATGAGCAGCAGGATATAGGCAATGGTGGGATCGGCAAGGGATTTCAGCACGTATTCCCTCATGCCCATTTTCCGTTCAATCACCTGAACATCTTTTGTTGCAAGCCTGCGCAATCCCGAAGGCGTTTGGATTTCGCGTCCATCGATGGCTGCAAGCAGGGCTTTTATGTCGGAGGCAACAAGATCAATTACATGTTCTTTCAGCGCTTCGGTTTCACTTGCTGAAATGCTTTCACGCACGGCTTTTACGGCCCATGATTTATTTCGCTTGCGTTTTTCAGCAATGCTTTCAGCATATGTCGCGGAATCATTCTCCATTTTAGAAGCCATGTCTTTATTGGGCTCCCCCATGCCGAGAGAGACGGGATGGGCCGCTCCGATATTGGTGCCGGGCGACATGGCTGCAATGTGCGCTGCAAGAGTTATTATGGCGCCGGCCGATGCCGCCCGTGCCCCGGATGGCGCAACATAGACAATTACCGGTACTTCAGATGACAGTATTTTTTTTACGATGTCGCGCATAGCAAGATCAAGCCCGCCTGGCGTATCCAGCTGCATAATCAGGCATTCTGCCTGCGACTGCTCGGCTTGGGTGATTTCCCGTATAATGAATTCCGCTATGACCGGAGTGACGGGATCGCTGATGGTGATCGATATTATTTCTGAAGAGAAAGCCGGTCCCGGGGTTGCGGCACAAAATCCGGCAGCAATAAGCAATGAGAGCATCAGGCTTGTACATCTGCGGTTCATGTCAGTTCCTTTTTAATAACGGTAAGGTCCCTTAGAAAAGAAGCCGGGATTTTGTAGTCGAAATTCAGCTTAAAAAGAACCGGATGCTTCAAAGGGACCGCTTCTTTCTTTTAGACATTCAAATACCGAAACGAATCCGCTGTTTTATTTTCTTATAAACTTTCGACTCCTGGCGCCCCCCTGCATTCTGTGCCCCGTATTTATTACCAAGAGGCCTATTTTAATATCACCCGGCCACGGCGCAGTACAAGTTAAATCGGTTGCAGGGCATAAAATACAATGCATTGAAAATCCATATAAAAAATGATCTTAAAAAACGCTTGACTTATGAGCGCAAGTGCCTTAAATACTATAGTTCTTTTTGAAGCCATTTCAGGTGGCGAGGTAGCTCAGTCGGTAGAGCAGAGGACTGAAAATCCTCGTGTCCACAGTTCGATTCTGTGCCTCGCCACCATTTTTTTGCCTTCAGATAATCCGGACCAATATCCAAAATACCCCTCCTATCAATTATAGCGGTTTTTTTTGGAAAACGAGGCTGGAATAACGTAATCACGCAGGGAAGTAACGTCATATGTCAAATGTTGTCATCATTGGAACTCAGTGGGGTGATGAGGGCAAAGGCAAGATCGTTGATCTGCTGACTGAGCATGCCGACGTAATCGTCCGCTTTCAGGGTGGCCCGAATGCCGGCCACACCGTAGTTGTGGGTGACAAAAAGACCATTTTGCATCAGGTGCCGTCAGGAATACTTCATCCGGGCAAGCAGTGCGTCATCGGCAACGGCGTTGTTATTGATATCGAAACGCTCATAAGCGAGATTGATCTGGTGAAGGCACAGGGGTATTTCCGCGATGATGCCGCGTTGCTGATCAGTGAAAACGCCCACCTTATTATGCCCTATCATAAGTCAATAGATATTGCCCGTGAGAAGATGAAGGGTGAGGGCAAAATCGGCACCACCGGCCGCGGCATAGGTCCTGCCTATGAAGATAAGGTCGGCCGCAGCGGTATACGGCTTGCTGATATTTTTAATGATGATGTATTCCGCGCCAAGCTCGAGCAGAATCTCAAAGAGAAAAACTTTTATTTAAAAAATTATCTTGGCGAGGCTGAAGTCGCAACGGATGATATTTTTTCGGCTTTTACTGCTTTGCGAGAGAGGCTGCGCAGCTATGTGGGCAATGCTGCTCTTTTTCTGCACGGGGCGCTGACCGCCCGTAAAAAAGTTCTTTTTGAAGGGGCGCAGGGCGCCATGCTCGACATTGACCACGGCACCTATCCCTTTGTTACATCATCAAACACAGCTGCCGCCAATGCCGCTATCGGCAGCGGGGTAGGGCCCCGCAATCTTGATGTGATAGTCGGTATTGTAAAAGCATATACGACGCGTGTGGGCGCAGGCCCGTTTCCGACCGAGCAGGACAATGAACTTGGTGTGAAGCTTCGTGACAAGGGCGATGAATACGGCGCCACCACGGGACGCCCTCGCCGCTGCGGGTGGCTTGATCTTGCAGTGGTGCAGCATGCAATACGCATGAACAGCATCAGTCATTTACTTATAACCAAGCTAGACGTTCTCAGCGGTCTGAAAACAATCAAAGTCTGCACTGGCTACACATGCGCAGGTAAGCCTGTTGCCGGTTTTCCGTCGGATCTGGCAGTGCTGGAAACTTGCACACCAGTATATGATGAACTGGAAGGATGGCAGGACGATTTAACAGGCGTGACAAGCTACGAGCAGCTTCCTGATGCTGCCAAGCGTTACATAAGCTATATAGAGCAGAAGACAGCAACGCCCATCAGTATGGTATCGGTTGGTTACAGGCGCGATCAGATAATAACTCTGATAGATCCGTTTTCTGTTAATAATTGATTTTATGGATTGCAAAAACGCTTATTTTTTGTTATAAGATAATATATTTTTCAGCTTTGAGTCGCTAGCTCAGTTGGTAGAGCACCGGACTTTTAATCCGTAGGTCTCGGGTTCGAGCCCCGAGCGACTCACCAAAAAGATAAGGCTTTCCAGTTTTCTGGAAAGCCTTTTTCTTTAATATAAATAGAAATAGCCTTTGTTTGCAGGTGTTACATAGTCGTCACTGAAAAAGACATTTTATGCTGCAGTCAGCATGATTTCTGAGTGCCAGCATGTTTGATGGTTTGATTTTGGTCTTAAATTGAGCACCCAGAAAATGTGCAAAAAGAAAGCCCGCAGGAGCTTTCTCATGTTG
>CAIWCT010000362.1 GCA_903911225.1 uncultured delta proteobacterium | reverse complement strand
TCAACATTTACGGACTCTCTAATAAGACGGTAGGGTGGGTGAAACCCACCATTGATGCATGCGAATCAAACAGGTGGGTTTCACCCACCCTACAACTATTTCATAAAAAGGAGAACAATCATGATTAAAGGCGGCCCTATTGTTATTCTGCTGGTTGAAGATGACCTGGCGCATGCCGAAATTGTGCGGCGCAATCTGGAGGACTTCCGCGTGGCAAACCGCATTGTGCATGTGACTGACGGCCAGGCTGCGCTTGACTATCTGTTCCGGCAGAATGGCTATGCAGATGCTGCGGCCAATCCCCTTCCGAACCTTATTCTCCTTGATCTTCGACTACCGAAAGTAGACGGCATGGAGGTGCTGCGCCGTATCAAGCAAGACGACCTGCTGATGAGGATACCTACCGTCGTGCTTACGACATCGAGCGCGGAATCTGACATGGTCAATGCCTATACCCAGGGCGCATGCAGCTATCTGGTGAAGCCCGTTGATTTTGAAAAATTCACCAAGCAGCTGGAGGCCTTCGGCTACTACTGGCTTGCCTGGAACCAGTTTCCGGAGTAGAAGAAGTTCAAGGTTCAAAGGTTCAAGGTTGAAAACGAAGTGGCAGGTTTTACGCCTGCCCGGTATTCGTCTTTCTTTTTCCCTCCCCTGGTGGGAGGGATTAAAGGGAGGGGGATAGAAATCTTAAAATGAATTCATCGCCGTAAAGGCATGGTATTTAGATCGTAGGGGCAGACCTGTGTGTCTGCCCAAAGATCGGAGATTATTGCCCCCCTCCCTCGGTCCCTCACACCAGGGGAGGGAAGCCGGAGAAATCAATGAGTAAACGGATTCAAGATTCAGAAATATTTTTTTTGAACCTTAAACTTTGAACCTATGAACTTTTTCTCTCCCAATTTTTGGAGATCGTAATGGAAAACAAAGCCAAACTGATCCTCATTGTAGAAGACGAGCCGGCCCATGCCGAAGCCATCCGTCGGGCTTTCATGGCCTTCAGGCCTCATGACGAGACTCTTGTGGTCAACTCAATGCTGAAATTCCGCGAGGCTGTTGCAGACCACAGCCCGAGTATCGCCATCATGGACATAAAGCTCCCGGACGGCAGTGCCCTGGAGGTGCTGTCTTCCCCACCGGAATCAGGGGCCTTTCCCATCGTGGTCATGACCAGTTATGGCAATGAGGAGATTGCCGTCGATGCCATGAAAGCAGGCGCCATTGATTACGTGGTCAAGTCTCCCGAAGCCTTTACCCGCATGCCCCGTACCGTTGAGCGCGCCCTGCGGGAATGGAGCCTGCTGCAGCAAAATAAAAAGGCCGAGGATGAGCTGCAGCACAGCAGAGATGAGCTGCAAGCCATCTACGATGGATCTCCGGTTATGATGTGTACTCTTGATGCGGACCGCCATGTAGTTAAAGCAAACCGTGCTTTTATCCAGGCTACGGGATGGCCGCGCTCCGGCGTCAAATCGGACCGCGCCTGCGGCGTTATGGGCTGCATTAATGCCCTGGACGACCCGCGCGGCTGCGGCTACGGCCCTCACTGCGCTGCCTGCCAACTGCGAATAGCCATTGAAAACACCCTGGCCACCGGCACGGAGCATGAAAATATCGAATACCGGCTTGTGCTGCAGCGCCAGGACCGGCTTGAGAATATGGCTCTGCTGTGCTCAACGACCCTGGTTCCATCGCTGAACACCCCCCAGATACTTGTTTGTCTGCTTGACATCACCGACCGCAAACAGGCCGAGGAGCATCTTCGTGAAAGCGAGGAACGCTATAAGACCTTCATCAATGCAACAGATGACATGGTGTTTCTCAAGGACAATCAGTTTCGCTACCTGTTTGTCAACAATGCCAATGCGCGCTTTTTCGAAAAAAGCATCCCGGACATTCTAGGCGCTGATGATTTTGCGCTTATGCCCACTGATGCGGCCCGCAACTGCCGCGCAAGCGATGAACGGGCTCTTGGTGAAAAACGGGTTGTAGTCGAAGAAGAGCATATCGGCGACAGAATTTATGAAAGCCGGAAATTTCCCGTACATATGAAAAGCGACCTCATCGGCGTGGGCGGCTTTATTCGAGATATCACCGAGCAGCGCCTTGCCGAGCAGAACCTTAAGGACTCATTAGAACAACTGCGCACCTACTTCTATCTGCCCATCATCGGCATTGCAAGCAATCGACGACACACTAGACCAATCAACCAATACAGGGAAATCTCAGGGCAAAGACGATATTCAAAAAAAACTGACCTACTTAAGCTTCCACACGACCAGTCAGGTTTTGGCCTTGGCTAAAGAGCTTACGGAACGCGCTTGCACGCTTATAACTCCATATAAATCCAATGAGTTACGTCAACTCGCAGAAGGCCTTGTATTTCGCAAGAGATAGGACAAGAATGTCAGTGATCTCAATAAAAGGACCTCCGCATGACATCTTCAATTGCCACTCCAGTGAACGGTTGGGCTCTAACGGCCGAGAACTTCGACTATACGATCCTACAATTTCGAGATCGTCAGGCTGGAGTCAGTGTCATTTACGATGCTGAATACGATCGCTACACATATAACGCATATTGTATTGAAGCAAAACTTCTCGAAGAACTTTTTACTTGCGAATACGAATTTTTGGATGATGCAC
>CAIWCT010000361.1 GCA_903911225.1 uncultured delta proteobacterium | reverse complement strand
GGCGGCCCGTCTTTATGTTCTCGGGTAGGTTGCTCGAGGCGGCTGGCAACAGCCGTCCCAGCTGAATGACCATTGCCCGCAGGCTTGTAAAGGCCTGCGGGAACAGAACTCGGCTTAATAGTCTGCTCCGGCATTTTTTTTGAAAGACTTCGTCAAAAGTCCATCTGCTGCGCCAGTGAATTTACATGCACACGCAGGGAACGGTCGCGACCGCTCCCTGCAAAATCTGCGTTTATGCAGCTCGTAGGGGAGGGGTTTATCCCCTCCCGTCCCGTAGGCAGGCGTAAAGCCCGCCCCTACGTGAAAGAAATAAAATTGTAGAAAATTAGGCCTGCCGAAAAAAATCATCTATGGAGTGAAGTAAACAGATGGATGCGGTAAAAGAGAAATGCGGCATCAGCCGCGAGGAAGCACTGGCGCTTATGGAGCAGCATATCCCGCAGGACAACCTGCGCTGCCACTGTCTGGCAACCGAGGCAATCATGCGGCAGCTGGCGCTCAGGATCGGCGCCGATGCAGATGAGTGGGGCATCGCCGGTTTGCTGCATGATCTTGATTATGTTGAAACGAAGGATGAGATGCAGCGCCACGGTCTTGTCACGGAAGCTGTTTTAAGAGAAAAAGGCGTAAGCGATGCTATCACCGGCGCCATCAAAAGCCACAATGCCGGCAACCTCGGGCTGCAGCGTTCGACGCAGTTCGAGCATGCGCTGGTGGCTGCAGAATGCATCACCGGCCTTGTCGTTGCCACCGCCCTTGTCTATCCCGATAAAAAGCTTGCAAGCGTCAAGGCTTCTTCAATTGTCAAGCGCATGAAGCAGAAAGAGTTTGCCCGTAGTGTCAACCGCGATCATATCAAAGAATGCGAACTCATCGGCCTTCCGCTCGAAGAGTTTGCCCGGCTCAGCCTTGAGGCCATGTGCAGCATCAGCCAGCAGCTGGGGCTATAAGCGGGAGAGGGTATGAACGGGCGGCAGCAATCGCATATAAAGCCATTGAGGAGCATAGCATCCTCAGGCAGGCTGCCATTGCTTTGTGGTATGTGACGGGAAAACCATTCATTCGCTGGATCAAGCAGACGGTTAAGAGCTGCACGACTGGTGTGCATCTTCTTTGCCATGTCTGACTTGGTAAAATGTTTTTGAAGCATTAAATCCTCAAGCTGCATTGCAAGCACCCTTTTGATGGCAGCCTCGGTGCACTCCTCATACATGCCTTCATTTTTAAGAAAATCGTCAAAACGATCACCCATGTTTTTTTTGCTTATAGCCATTATCTTGGCCTCCACTACGGTGCTACATTCGCTCCCGCGCTATATCAATATCCCGCTGCGGGTTTTTTTAGTCTTCTTAATAAATCCGTGCAACAGAATCATATACCCTTCATGGATGGTAAAAAATACGCGGGCAATTCTTTTGTTCGGCAGACCCAAAGCATTATGAGTATCCGGAAGAAATTATTGCAGACTTTCTTGAGAATTGATTTATTCACTATACGGGGGGGGACCTGAAATATAGTAATAAAGCGGACAGCGACCTTTACCAAGCTTTGATATGTCGTTTAACGCACAAGACGCTCAAAGAGGATATCCTGAAGGTTTCTTCGACCGTCAAGCACGCAGTGGATGAAAACGCCCCGTTCAAGGATCTGGTAGATAATTCTATATGATTTGAAGACTATTTCCCTGTATTCAAAAACGCCAATTCGTTCAAGCTCGCACGGAACATGCCCCCTGCGCGGCATTGATCCGAGCCGGAAAATAGCCGCCTCGATATGATCAAGCAGCATATCGGCTTTGTCGACCGAGTCGTGAGCGGCCACATACCGGTAAAGGCCCATCACATCACGCTCGGCATCAGCGATAAGATAGACCGGTGTCTTCATCTGCTGCTCTTGCATGTGTGACGAATGCGTGAGAAGGACTCCTGCGCGGCGGAGAATTGGTTTTGCTCAAGGCTGCGGCTGCTCATGGCAAGCAATTTGAGAAGCGCAAGGCTTTCCTGAGTCTGCTCGAACTCATGAATATCCTGCAGTATGGCTTTTGCTTCACCATTAAGGGTGATCACAACCGGCTGTTTATCGAGGGCCATTTTGTGGACCACCTCTGATGCATGGGCTTTGAAGTAACTGATCGGCTTGACAACCTGGCTGAGTTTCATTTTTTTCTCTCCATGAAAAATAGATCTTTATTAAGACTATATTCAGGTCTTTATTTTTTGCAAGATGTTTTTTATGGAATAAAGGGAGAACTGCGCCCTTTACAACACACTCTTGCCAGATCGGATGTATTACCCGGTTTTGCACGTGAGGTGTCAGGTCTATTTCTCTTAAGCTTTTTTTTTAAACGCTTCCCCTGCCTGGTGCATAAAAGCCTCGAGCCTGGTCTGATCTCCTGCCTGCGATGTGCCGTCAAAAACCATTTTCAGCACGGGCACCTGCGGCCAGTCGCGGGAAAAAGGGCCCAGAAGGGCATTAACTATGGTGCCCGGCATGCAGGCAAAAGGCATGAGGTTTACGATGCCGCTGCAGCCATGCAGTGCGTATTCTACAGCGCGGCCCATGCTTAGATTGGCCTCGCCGCGTACATGCTCGCTTAAGTATGGTGCGCTGCAGGCCATGATGTCAGCAGTGTCGGCTTCCCTCGGAAAATGCCGTATGGACTTTATGAAAGTTTTGCCGATGCGGCGCGCAAAATGATTTTGCAGTCTGTGGGTCAGCCACTCGCGGCTGTACTGCGCAAGTGTTCCTTCGCGCTTTAAATCGCGCCGTCGCTCCCAGTCCGTATACTCGATCCATTCCTGCATGCCGGGAATGACCGCCTCGCCGCCTAAAGCCTCAACACGGCGTATAATGAATTCATTGCTGAACTGATTTGACCGCACATAGATTTCACCGATGATGCCTATGAGGGGCCGGGGCGTTCGCTCGACCGCAATAGCTGCAAAGCCTGCGGAAGCATGCTGCGCGCAGTCGCCAAGAGTGCCGCTGCTCTCAAGTGAGGCTGTAAGCCGCTGCAGGCAATTGTCGTAGAGGCTGTCGCTGTCGCCGCGATTGCGTTCATAGGGCCGGGTCTGCAGGAGCAGCTTTTTAAAATAATCGATAAGAACCAGCGACTGCCAGGCAAGAGCGCGAAAGCCCGCACCCAGACCCTGCAGATGCTGCTCAAGGCCCGTTGTCTGGTCAAGCAAAACGATGGGCACATCATGGAGCCCCAGATCATCAAGCACCATACGGTGGTGGCGGCTGTACTGGCCGAAGCGGCAGGGGCCCATGGCCGTGGGCATGAAAAAACTCGAGCGCTCGGGCACAAAATCAGGGGCAAGCGTTTTTTTGATGATGTCGCCGGTTGTGAGTATGCAGGGGTAGCACTCCTTGCCGCTGGTGTAGCGGCGGCCAAGCTCAACAGATCGCTCATCAGCCATGGGCAGTGCTTCGGCTGCTACACCGCAGTGGCGCATGGCAGCTGCCAGGGCAAGGCCGTGGTCGTCCATATAGGGCACATACACGGTGCGGTGATTGCCGGAAAAAGCGGGCCTGCGGGAATCAGTGGGCGTGCTTTGGCTGCGCTGCCGGTGAGAGGCAAGGCTGTCAAGAAATGCCTCCAGGCGCGTGATAACGCCGGCATCGGCGCTGTGCTCGTCGATCTCAAGGGCAAGCCAGGGCTTGCCCTGCATCTCGCGGCTGAAATATTTCATGATGAAGGAATCGGGGCCGCAGCCGAAATTGGTGAGATACACAGCGTGCAGCCGGGGATGCTGCCGTATGGTGCGCGCCGCAGCCAGAATGCGCTGGCCATTGCGCCAGTACATTTTTTTCATGGCCTCGCCGAATGCTTTAGGCATGGGCAAAAAATCAAGGGGCAGGGCAAGAGCTCCAAGATCACGCAGCTTATCGGGTATGCGAAAGTTGAGGCCCGAATCACAGCCATTATAGGGGCGGCTCACCAGCACCAGCACCGGCGTGTCTGGCGGCAAACTTTCCAGCACCTGCCGGCCCCGGGCAGTGAGGCGGTCGCGCAGTGATTGAAGCTCGCGGGCAGCCGCAGCCGCAGCCTTAGTCACGCAAGCTCCCGTGCGACCAAGCTCGCGACCAAGTGACTTCAACTCGGGCATAAGAACTTTTGAACCCCATTCAAAATGCAGCACCGGACGGAGCACCTTTACCGGATGATTCTTGAACTGCAGTGTCGCGTCGGCAAGATAGGGCAGGCTCTGGATATACAGGCAGTTGTAGGATGCTGTCGCGTCGGTGCTTGCGTGGTTCATGTTCACCACGCAGGGTAGAAACAGATAGTCAACGCCCTTTTCAAGAAGGGCTGCCACATGGCCCTGCGCGACTTTTATGGGAAAGCAGGTTTCTTCGGCCACAAGCTCGCAGCCCTGGTTGATGATGGCGCGGTTGGTGACGGGGGACAGCACAAGCCGAAAACCCAACTCGGCAAAAAATGTCTGCCAGTACGGGTACATATCATAAAATATCGTAGCGCGCGGCATGCCGACGGTCGGGGCATCATCGGGCAGGGGGCGTGAAGGCTTATACGGCGCACACAGCATTTTTTCCCGTTCGGCAAAAAGGCGGGGCAGGTGGTCGCCGAGGCAGGTCTTTTGCTCCTCGTCAAATTTGCCGCAGCGGCTGCCATAATGCAGGGGCGCCTCGCCTTCAATGGATACGCGCCGTATCTCGCAGGCATTGGCGCAGTCGTGGCAGTCAAAGGAACTCACCTCATAGCGCCGGTGCGCCAGATCAAAGCCCCTGAAGCGCGATGGCCCCTGCGGAAGTCCTTCGCGGGCAATGAGCGCCGAACCCAGAGCCCCAAGCACGTCATGGTGCGGGGGCACCGTAATCGGCTTGCCGCAGATTTTTTCAAATGCCGCCTTTACCCCGCGATTATAGGCCGTGCCGCCCTGAAAAAAAATCACATCTCCGACAGGCCGGTCTTCAACCACGCGGTTCAGATAGTTAAGCGCAATCGAGTAGCTCAGGCCCGCCACAAGGTCTTCCCGCTCTGCGCCCTGCTGCTGCTGGCAGGTGAGGCTCGACTCCATGAAAACCGTGCAGCGCTCGCCAAGGCATGAAGGCGAGCGCGATGCAAGGGCGAGCCTGCCGAACTCATCCTTAATCGCAACCCCCAGTTTTTCAGCCTGTTCTTCAAGAAAGGAGCCTGTGCCTGCTGCGCAGACTTTGTTCATGGTAAAATCAACGACAGCCCCGTCGCGCAGGCTTATGTATTTTGAGTCCTGACCGCCGATTTCAAATATCGTGTCAACCTCAGGGTTGATGCTGGCAGCTCCGCGGGCATGGGCTGTTATTTCATTTTTCACAAAATCGGAGCCGATGAAATCCCCTATGAGATAGCGGCCCGAGCCGGTAGTTGTGGCGCCCCGGATTACAACCTTATCGCCAAGCTCCAGCCCTATTTCATCAAGGCCCTGCCGCACTGCTTCAATGGGCCTTCCGGCTGTCATGAGATAACGCCGGGCAAGCACGCGGCCAGCCCTGTCTATGACAACAAGATTCGTGCTGATGGACCCCACATCAATGCCGAGCCAGGCATCAACAGGGCAGGGGGGCTCAATCGGCTGCGTCTCAGTGAAGATCGGGTACCGGTCATCAACAAGCGGGCTGTGGCTGCGTGCCTCGAAAGTACGGTTTTGCAGATATTTTGTTAAAGGCGCTGTGCCTGAAAAAGGCGATATCTTTCCGCTCTCAAGCAAACACTGCACTGCTCCGATGGCCCCCATAAAGGCAAAATAATCCGGGATCACAAGCGTGCCCCGACCGAGATCAAGGACATCTTCAAAGGCCCTAACCATGCCCGCATTGGCGGCTACTCCGCCCTGGAATGCGATAGGCTGCACAAGCTCAATGTTTTTTATCACCGTGCTTTTAAAATTGCGGGCAAGGGCAAGGCACAGGCCCATGACGATATCAGAATCAGGGGTTGCCGCCTGCTGCAGGTGGATCATGTCGGATTTGGCAAAAACGCTGCAGCGGCCTGCAATGCGGGGCGGATGCTGCGATGCAAGGGCGAGCCTGCCGAACTCATCCTCAATGCTGATCCCGAGGCGCGCTGCCTGCTGGTCCAGAAATGAGCCAGTGCCAGCTGCGCAAACCGTGTTCATGGCCATGTCCTTAAGGCGCACGCTGCCGCCGTCTGCTTCAAGCAGTATCAGCTTGGCATCCTCGCCGCCCATTTCAATAACGGTTCTGATGTCGGGATGCAGCAGCGCCGTGGCCCTGCTCTGGGCGATGATTTCATTGACGCAGAAGCAGGCCAGCATCTCGGCCACAAGCCCGCCGCCAGAGCCTGTAACGGCTATGCCTGCAATCGGCTGCGGCACCTTCTCCAGCAGGTCCTCCAGAACGGCAAGGGCTGTTTCAATGGGCTGGCCATGCATGCGGCGATACCGCGTCTGCGTGATTTTTTTATCGCCCGACATGAGTACCGCTTTGCAGCTCACCGACCCTACATCAAGACCTATAAACACGGTAGACCTTCCAGTTTTATTTATGGTTGTTTGATAAGCCCCTGAGTATAGGCAAATGGCGCTGTGGAGTCAAAGGCAAAGAATGTTTTTTGGTGCGAAAAAAATCAAAATAGTTTATAGCGAAAACAGAAACGATTGCCGTATGAACCATACAAGTCAGGGAGGTGTAGTGCATATGAAACGATATATGATTCCATGTCTGCTGCTTGTGCTGCTGGCGGCATGCGCCGAAAGCCGTTCGGGCAATGTCTACACGCGCGATCAGGCCCGCACGGCCATGAATGTTTCCTATGGCCGGGTTATTCAGGTAAATCAGGTGCAGATTGAAGGCACAAAAAGTGTCGTCGGCCCATTGGCCGGAGGGGCTGCCGGTGCCGCAGTCGGGAGCACGATTGGCGGCGGAACGGGCAAAACGGTTGCTGTTGTTCTTGGCGGGCTAGCCGGAGCGGCGGGGGGTGCTGTTGCAGAAGAGCAGATCACGAAAAAAAACGGCCTTGAAATAACCGTGCAGATGAACAATGGCGACAGGACCGTCATTGTTCAGGAAGCCGACGAGCCTTTTTCTATGGGCGATGCAGTCCGCATCATTAAAGGTCCCGACGGTTCAGCCCGCGTGCGGCATTAATTTTTTCATATCAGGCAACATGGTTCTGCGGCAGCTATAAAACCCTGCAGCAGGCGCTATGAGCTAGATGTCAGCATGTGCGGAAAGAAGTTCGGAGTCATGAGTTTGGAGTTCGGAGCAAAGAAATTTGAGATTCCTTATTCAGGATAGAAGCGTTTGGAGATTTTAAATGTAGAGGCGGGCTTTATGCCCGCCTGCGGGAGGGGATAAACCCCTCCCCTACGGTTGGAAAAATATTTAATCGCTACGGGTCAATTCCCCGCAGCTTGCTGCGAATGATTTATACAATTAAAATATCTTTGATACCCCGTCCGCTTGCGGCGGGGTAGTTCATTCAATATTCTGATTTCTTTAGCTTATGCAGTCTATAAAAAAAGCGCGGATAAGCAACTATTGCTCATGCGCGCTTTTTTGTTTTTGATTATGCTTTTCAGCCCTGACCCTCGATGGGGATGATCTTCATGGTTACCCGCCGGTTCATCTGGCGGCCGCCTTCATTGTCATTGCCGGCAATCGGCTGACTCTCGCCCATGCCCACGGCTTGAAGCCGGGCGGGATCCACGTTGCGTTGAACAAGAGCGTTTCTAACCGATTCAGCCCGTTGCTGGGATAGCTGCATGTTGTAACTTTCTGAGCCAACGCTGTCGGTATGGCCCTCGATGCGGATTCGGCACTGCGGGTATTTATTTAAAACCTGGCAGACGCGGTCAATTTCGCTGTAGGCGCCCGGTTGCAATACCGCGGAGTTGGTGCTGAACATCATATCGGATTTGAAGGTTAGCTCCAGTATATCCTGGTCGCGTCTGATGCTGGCAGCCTCAACCTGTCCGAGAGCCTGCCGCATTTCCCGTTCCTGATTGTCCATATACCGGCCGATAGCGCCACCTGCCAGACCGCCAACAAGAAGTCCACTGCCGGCGCCGATCAAAGCGCCTTTTTTGCCGCCTATGGCATAGCCAAGCCCTGCGCCTGCAACCGTACCAATGGCAGCTCCAATGCCTGCGCCCTTCTGCGTTTTGGTTGCTTCAGCGCAACCTGAGGCGATAAAAGCAACTACGATAAGACCCGCAATCATTTTTTTCATGATGCAACTCCTTTTAAAAGGGTTTGTTTTTTAGCTTGTTCGAAAAAATACGTTTCCGCTCCGGCAGTCCTTTACATACCTTGATTTTATATAGAATTTATATAGCACTCTACCTCGGGAACGGCAAGTGCTTTGCGAATTCAATATTCCAATTCGGTAAATTCAGATAAAGGGTCGAGATTGCAAAATGCCGCAATACGTATTATACTTTAAAGAGGATGGGATATTGACTCTGTTCAGCGATTTAAGGCAGGGGAATGTCAGCCTTTTCTTGGCTCTGAAAATTTTAAAAAATCAATGCTTCTCCATGCTCAACAGGACTACTCCAAAAAAGTATTCTCCTCTGTAATACTCTCACCATACACCTTTAGTTCATTTTTGAAAGATAGCCCCGTGCTGTTTCATTGTTGGGATTTACAATAAGCGCTCTTTGGATATTATCTCTGCATGCATCCCTTTTCCCCTGCTTGTCCTGGACAATTGCTAAATTAAAAAGAGCCTCATCCAGATACTGTGGCGCAAGTTCAACGACCCTGGAATATGCTGCTTCTGCGCCAGCATAATTTTTATTCAATGCATAAAGATATGCGAGGTTAAAAAAAGAGTCCGAAAAATCCGGATTAAGTTTCGACGATTTTTCGTAAGCCTCAATAGCATCAGGATAACTTCCAAGCTTTGCATGAAGGACGCCGAGATGGAAAAAACACTGGGCGTTTCCAGGATCAATATCGACAGATTCAAGAAGAAGAGATCGGGCCTTTTTCATATCCTCCTTTGAAATCTTCAAGGCCTGTCCCTGCAGTGCTTGTGCAAGAGGGCCAGCCATTTTGCTTGTCATTGATCTGTCACGAGCAATGATTTGCTTGAAAATATTCGCTGCCTCTGCAAAGTCCTTATTTTTGAGAAGCACCATGGCTTGCGTATGCATGGTTTCAATGTTTTCAATAGCTTCCATAGAAGATTTTTTCTGCAAAAACAATACCCCGCCTGCAACAATCGCCATCGCAACCAAACCAGCAGCACCATAGAAAAGTCGCAACAACGTTTTGCGTGAAGGCCTTTTTGAAAAAAATGTATGTGCTGTGCCTGGCTTGGATGGCGAGGCGATAGCGCTACCCTGAAGAAATCGTGTTGCATCTTCATCGGTGATAATGGATGCTGGATCTTTCGGAGCCTCTTTTTTTATCGCATTGGGCAAGCTTTTATCGGCTATATTGCGAACATCCTGCTCTTCGACAGCAATAACATCTTCAAAAAGCATTTTCATATACTGCTTGAGCCCTCGGGCATTTGGCCTAAGGGAGTTTTTGTGCATGCAGTATTCAATGGCAGTCAACATTTCATCATCTGTCTGATATCTCTGATCCGGATCACGGGCAAGGGCTTTATCGAGAATCTTATATACCTCCGGCGGGAGATTATTAACTATGTTCTCTATGGGTTCAAAATCTGCAACACTGACCTTATGAAGGACCGCTAACGTATCCGTGCCGTCAAACATTCTCTGTCCGGTCACCATTTCATATAGCAGTATTCCCGTTGCAAAAATATCGGACCGTAGATCTATATGTTTCCCCTGCGCCTGTTCAGGCGACATATACGCTATCTTCCCTTTAATAATACCGGTTTGGGTCATCGTGCATGTGCCGGCAGCTTTTGCAATGCCGAAATCAACAATTTTCACATTTCCATCATAGGTTATCAGAATATTATGGGGGCTGATATCACGGTGAATAATATTGAGAGGATTACCGTTAAGATCTTTTAATTTGTGAGCATAATCAAGACCTGCACAAACCCTTGAGGTAATATATAGGGCATGCTCCAGGCTGAGCGGAAGATCTTTTTTGCGGATTTTCTCAGAAATACGGCTAAGATCCTTGCCGAATAAATATTCCATGACAATACAGTATGAGCCATCCATGTTGCCAAAGTCATAAATGGTGACGATGTTTTCATGCTGCAGCAAGGCAGCCAGCTTTGCCTCGTCAATAAACGATGTGATGAGGTCTTCTTCCGAAGCCAGGTGTGGATGTATTTTTTTAATGGCAACAAGTTTTTCAAAGCCCTTTTCGCCGGTATTTTTACCTCTGTACAGCGTTGCCATGCCACCCTGTGCCAGTATGTCAAAGGTCTGATATTTTCCAAATCGTGTGATTTGAGATAAAGCCATAAATCTGTCCTACCCGATTTTATCTATATTTTTTCAAAAACATTAAGGCATCTTTTTTTGAGCAAAGCCAAGTATAGGTTGCTGATACTAGCATGTCAAGGTTGAACATAGTTGCGCCATTGTTGAAAGCTGGAGACTTCTAAAACATTGATCACGGCGGTAATATCGTAAAGCATGAAAATAAACATTTGCCTGTTACAGTTTTTTTTGTCCATAAGATTTATAAACTATTTAGTCCCACCATAAAAACAATAATAATAATATGGCAATAACAGCAGTGCCGGCACAGAGCAAGGCGAGTGATGTGTTAGGTAATTTTTTGATGCTTTGACAATCAGGATATGATGCATCAAGCTGGATTGCGGTTTCCGTTGGCAGCGGAAAAATGTCTATGTTTTTCTTTTCCCGTAGAAGATCTCCAAATTCCATAAGGCACAGGGATATATTGTCCGTGCTTCCCTCGTTGTAGGCAAAGCCTGCAAGGTTGCGGCAGCATTCCTCGCCGCTTTTCATGCCGAAAACATATTCAGTAATCGTCCGGGCAAGCAATTCTTCATTTTCACCAAATATATCGTGGCCGTTATCAACAAGCCCATCAGAGCAGACCAGAATGGCTGATCCCGCAAGGTCTTCTACCTCCCCCAGCTCAAAAATATCAAGCAAAGGCTCTGAACCGTCCGCACCAAGACAGGAAGAAATCGCTTTTGAATATGCCCGTGCCAGTGCAAAATCCCCTTTTTCATCAAGCATTTTCCTGAGGTCTTCTGTTGTAAAAGCCTTATGATCTTTTGTGATAAGCTGCGCGTCAGCCCCATTTTTTACTAGATATGCCCGGCTGTCACCTGCATTTAAGATAAAAATTGGGGCGTTTTGAAATGCAAGGGCTGCGACAAGTGTTGTCCCCATACCTGTAAAAGCCGGGTTTTTTTCGATAGCTTCCATTATCGCCTGATGAGCATCTAGGGCATACTGTTTTATTAAATCCGGTATGGAGTTTGAAATTTCCGAAAGCGTGCTTATCGTGCCGAATGCTTCTGCAGCAATACGGCTGGCCGTATGGCCGCTTGCGGCCCCCCCCATACCGTCAGCAACAATGACTAAGCCTTGCAGAAAACAAGAATTGTCATAGGTGGCGGCAAGCAGGTGATCCTGATTGCTGGTACGTCTGCCCGTACAGGTGAATGATGACACCGTTAATTGCATGCGAAATTTTTCTCCTGAAAATTAAAAAAGTACTTTTGTAAAAACAGGGATCTGCGCACGAGCGGCTCATTTTTTATATATTGTTTGGTTGGTGGGATGTTTGATAACTGTCTGTGCTGTCTGTCGATCTCCAGCGTTTGGAATCTCTGCCCGACCCACAAATGTCTGGGCCGTAGGCCTGTCAGAAGGGATGGGCTTATCCATTTCGCTGTCGGGAGTTGCTTTATCCTGCGTATCATGAGCATCCGGGGCCGTTGCCTGAACTGCCTTGCCCGAAAGGCTGAGACCTTCAACAAACTTAATTTCAACATACCCTACGGACATAATACTATTATTGATTAAGAGGCATTTTTGATCTTTTTTTAGTGGTGTGCCGTTCAGGCAGATGCTGTTTTTGCGGCCAGGATCTACTTTGTTCTCAATATAAAAAACATTGTTTTCGTATGTAAGAATCGCCTGGTTTCTTGAAATAGTTTTGGAGCTGTCTTCGATTGCTATTTTATTCTGCGGATCATTTGGGCATGCGCGACCTATGATTACCTCCTTGAAGCAAATGGGAAGTGTTTTCCCCTGGTTGTTTCCCTTGGTGATAATAAAGTGTCCGGGGAGAAGTTTGACGGTTGGAGCAAGCTGCATGATTTTGATTTTTTCCAGATCGATTTTGATTGTTGCTGCAGTATCAACTTGTTCAACCATATTCCTTTGCAGTGCCCCCGGAACTCCTTGTGCGGGTTGAAAATTCCGAGCAGAGCTTCTTTTTCTGAGCATTAAAAAAACAATAACTGTTGCGAGGACAATTATAAGGATAAAACCAGAAATAAGAATAATGCTTTTAGGATTTTTATGCCACGCAAGCGGCTTCTGTTTTGCAGCATCGTCTGGCTTATCTTTGTCTGCGAATTTTTCCATGGATAGGTACAGTTCCATGCCGCCCGGATCACCTTTGAGTGTGCCCCATGCAAATATTTTGCTTTTTACTGCGGGTAGCGTGTACGCCGTCTGAATTTTGATTCGGTAGCCATAGTCGTCTTCCAGATGAAACACCAGGGTATTTGTTTCAGCATCATCGTAGCGATCCACAATGCCCTGAAGCAACACTTTTTTGTCTTCCCAGGTTTCCAGGTTTTTTGTTATTTCCCTAATGTTCGCATCAGCATAATCAGATGTTGCCTCCTGGGGGCGTGCGTTTTCCTGTCCATGAGCATCGTCGAAAATAATGCCTGTTGCTAAAAGTATCACAAAAGCAAAAATTATCCGCTCTATTGCATGCATGCTTTGACGTTTATACACATGAATCCTTTCTTTTTGAGAATGGTGAGCGGTTCGCACCTTCCCCTGATGTTTTGCGGTAGAATGGGGGGGCTTTCAGTCAAAACACAGTACATTAAGGTTTCATATTGGAAAAACGTTCATCTCATTGAGCGGTTTCATTTTACGAGTTGACCGCACCTATTTGTTTAATTGATTGTACTCTGGCTGCTTTTTTAAATCGCGATTCCCGCACCAGATCGTTTCATGTATGTTTTGTGCTATCTTATAATATTTTCGTTTATGCTGCTACTTTTTTTAAAAAAAATATTTTTATTGATGAGAGATGTCTGAATCCCTAAGTTTCTTCATTCGTAGAATAAATGATATTGCTATAGCCAACCATATCCTCTATGCTCTCAACCGATATTCATGATTTCAGTTGACAGCATTGAAAAAAGTTAATAGTTTTAAAATTTAGCAAATTGTTCCAAAGTTGATGGATAAATAGTATTGTAACAATTTCACATTTTACAGGTAAGAGTTTTTTTTAAGCTTGCTCCAATCATAGCAG
>CAIWCT010000360.1 GCA_903911225.1 uncultured delta proteobacterium | reverse complement strand
CATCAAAACATAACCATATTCTTTTCTTAAACATATAATTTTAATAAATTTATCACATTAACAGTCTCTCGGGACCCCTCTTGCGCCAATGGCAGCCAGGCTTAGGCGCAACAATTTGGGAGCGAAATTTTTTATGGCTCTATTTTTGCTTATAAATAATCAACTACACACTGAATGGCTTTGCCGGCAGACTTCTGCACGGCAAGTATGGTATAAGACTTACATGACGCCCTTTCCAGTGGCAGCATGTGAGACAAACCAATGGAGAAGTTCATGGAACAAGGCAATTCCGGCAGTTTTAAAAAATACATGCATCCTCTTGAAGAATCCGTTTTGTCTCTGGCAACGGGCAGAATCGAAAAGCCGGTTCTGGAACCGCCCAAAGATAATGTGATCCCGATGACGCCGCGAACAGAGTCTTCGGCGCCGGAGCCTGAGCAAATTGCGCCGGTGGACAAGCTCCAGTCAGTATCAGGCCTGATAAACGATTGCATGATTTTTATCAATAAGCAGGTTTTAGGGCGCAGGGACATCGTACGACAGTCTTTTCTGGCGCTCATTACCGGCGAACATCAGCTGATCATCAGCCGCACGGGTATGGCAAAATCCCTGCTGGCGCGCCAGATATTCGCCTGCTTTGACGGTGCAACTGTTTTTGAAAAGCAGCTCACCAAGGACACCATGCCGGAAAACCTGTTCGGCGCCTACGACATCGAAGCCATGAAAAAAGGTAAAATGATCCACAATGTCGAGGGTTCCCTCGTGCTGTCGCATTTCGCCTTTCTTGATGAAATTTTCGACGCCAATGACATGCTGCTGCGGGCGCTGCTCTCAGTGCTCAATGAAAAGCAGCTGGTCAACGGCGAGCAGATGGTTTCCTCGACCCTGCACAGCGCTATCGGAGCCGCAAACTATATCCGCATTACCGAGGTGCTCGAGGCGGTGCTTGACCGGTTCCTCTACAAAAGCTTCATCCCAGAAAATAAGGACCTGTATTTTCAATACTCCATCGACCAGATTTACCAGGAGCATTTCGGCAAAGTGGCAACACCGGAGAGGCGCCTGACCCTCGGGGAGCTGGCCTTTGTAAAAAAACTTGTGCAAAGCAAGCAGCTGGAAATACCGGGCTATGTTCTGTTTCTTAAAAACTATATTTTGAAAAAATATATTGAAGAGACACGCGCCGTGGTCTCCGACCGCAAAGACTACACAATCAGCGACCGCAAAAGTGCAAAAACCCAGGATACGATGCGCGCTTCCGCCATTCTCGACGGAAGAAACGAAGTTGATGAAAGAGATCTCGACAGCCTCTACTATGTCATCTGCACCCTGGGGCGCGAGGAAGAAAAGATCCGGTTCGACAAAATACTCAATGCCACAAAAAATTATTTCCGGCAGGACAAAACAATTCTGGAAAACCTGTTCAATGCCATCAGCATTTTCAACATCATCAAAAAAAGCAAAAGCACCGACTCGCTGAAAACCGACCAGGCATTCAAAGAGGTGCATCAAAAGCTTGAGCGGGTGGCAAAGTCGGAGGGCTCCGTGCTGATGGAATACTTTACCAGGCTTCGACAAAAATTCATGTCTCTCACGCGCGACAACTTTCTGCCCGAGTAATTCTCGCTGTTTGAAAACTTAAGTGAAATGTCGCTGAAGGACGCCAAATCACGCGAAACCAGGGAGCTGATCACAGGATTCAGAGAAGATGTTTTTCATGAAAAAAAGATTGCTCTCAAGTAAATCGCTATGGACGCAGCTGCATTTCAATCTCAGCTTGAATTCTACATGCCGCCCTGCGGGGTATGCAATATGGAGACGCTGCGCTTCACGCCCGAAATGCTGAAAATTTTCTATATCGCACGTGTCCTTTTCAGCGAAACAAGCACCCACCGCATTAAAGCACAGACAGCGCCGCTGCTGAACCGTGAGGAAATATTCACCTCCCACACCGTCACCTCCCCGATTGATACCGAGGCGACAAACCCCTCCCTCATGGACAATTTTATCAACCTGACCAAAATGACAGCCCTGCGCGACATCGCCCGTCTGCTGCCACGCGAATATTTCCTGTACTCCGACCTGATATTTTATAAAAAGCTTGCCAACCGGGAGCTCATAAAAATAGATTACGAAAGCCCGTCGGGCGGCGTCACGTCGGTTGACAGCTTTCTCAAGCACCATGAAACAGAGTTGAAGCGCAGCCAGAAAGTATATCTGCTGTTTGACAACTCAACCTCCATGAACGGAGAAAAGTTCAAAAAGCTCTTCGTTGCAAAAGCAATCGCCATTGAATATCTGCGCCGCGTCTGCCTGGAGCATCCGCAGATATACTTTCGCTCTTTTCACACTGATGTTGGTAACCTTGTAAAAGCCGCAACCGAAGAAAGCATCTACAAGCTCATCAACCACATCTCCCAAATCCAGACCGGGGGCGGCCGAATCACCAATATTGGCGATGCCATCGTGCAGGCCATCGAAGACATTACCTCCGACCGCGAGCTCGAGCAGGCTGAAATCATGGTTCTGACCGACGGATTTGGCCCCATCCCAACTGATTTAAGGCAGCAGCTTGGAGAAATCAAACTCCATATCGTACTGATTCCGGACCTGGATATTGAAAAAATTCTCGTCATCTATCCGACCAGGCAGGAGTGGGAGCGCGGCGGGCCCTCCGGCACCAGGCCCATGCCCGACTTCTGGCAATACTACAGCAAAACGCCGCCTCCAATGTTTCTGGAAGGCGAGGAGATGTACAAGGACACGATGCGCTCCTACCAGCTTGCCAGCAAGTCCATCGCCGACCAGAAAGGGCTTGAAATACTCCAGGGGCTCAACCAGATCTATAAGCTTCATGCTGTGTGCAAAGAATTTATCTTCGTACTCATAACTTCGATTCTCAACGAATCGTTTCAGTTTTCCGTTACAGACCTTGAAAGCATGGAAGCCCATATCCGCGAGATGAACGGAAAAGACATAAGCATTATGAACAACGAGCAAAAACTGCAGTTTCTGCAGGCGGTAAACTTTCTGCTCCAGTTTTTAATGATGGCCCGGTCAAATGCCAAAGATAAGGCGACAAAACAAAAAATAGGAGAGCTGCGCATATTCCTTGAAGCCATCCAGTCCCGCATTATGCAAGACCCCTGGATACGAACCATGCTGCAGGCCGATGATATTAAAATCAACTTCAAGTTCGACCTGGGGGCCGCGCGCAAGGAAGATCAGATGCCGATGCTGGAGGCTTTCGGCTGGCTCATGCGGTTTTTCTGGAATACGATTACCGACTCCTTCCGTCGCATCTGGCATGAATATAAAATGTAGGGGCTGAAAGCCCATAAAAAAAGGCGGCTCCTTTCGGGACCGCCTTTTTTTATATTTCAAAAAACCTCTACAGCGAATCTTTCGAAAAATCTCCCGTGCCGAAATGCGGGGCCTGCGTCTGCACGCCGATAATATGTATCTGTTTTATTGCATCCTTGCGTGAAATGCCCAGAATAGACTCGTCATTGATTGCAATAAACTGCTCGTTGTTTTCCTCGAAATACTTCAGTTCCGTCTCACCTTCGTTAATAAAATAGCTGCTCACCTTCACGTCATAGTCATCGGGAAGTTTCTGAAGATGGTCCTTCAACTCTTTTAGCTTCATAAGCTGCCTCCTGAAAATGTTTGTATTAATTTATTTTTAGCTGATGGCACTGCCCTCTGTCAACCAAAATACTTTCTGCATTCTGTTTCCCGCAACGAGCATTGTCCGTCGCTGAATAAAATCACATATCACTTGTTCACATGTTTAAGCTGACCCGATCCCAGCCCGGCTTTTTTTAAAAAGACCACCCCCCTTTTTCTCTTCGTGGTTAATCAGTTCAGGACTTTCGCCCTTTGCTGCCCAACAAAGGGCACTGTACTCTTTAATCTGTCCAGGTTAAACCTGTTCTAACCCTTTGTAATTAACAATTATGCCATTACCCCGGTAAAGGGGAAGGGGCTTGCCAACCATTGGATCATCAGTATTCATGACTGCTACGGAAGCAAAATATCCAGCCTTACCCATCTGTGCACAATTGGCTTTTATATCCTGAATATTGGCAGGCTGCTTTGCTTCAGATGCCGGATACCGGACTGCCCGTACAACCACCCAATACGGCACATCTGATTCTTCAAACCAGATCGAGGGATCGATGTGCAAAGATGATTGTTTTGAAAATACTTTCTTCCCTTCTTTGCCCAATTGGTCCTTCACAATTTGAATTGCAAAATCGTGCAATTCCCAGTCGGACATTTCTATTTTCTGCTCAGAAACCAATTCTAGCGGATTTATTGTCTCGCCCGTTTCCGCATGAATGAGCCCCCAGCCGTAAGCGCTGGGTTTAAACTCAGCCACATGCTCGGCCATGGGCATTCTGCAGGGTATTGCAGCCGCTTCCTTTGCCACCTTTACATTTGTTAGGAGTCACATCTTCAATTGTCAATTATTTTTCTCACCAGCTTTGCGGTTCTTTTGTTTTTTTCAAGATACCGCTCCGCACGCTTTATCGATTCTGTCACAGCCGTATATCCAACACCAAACACTTCCCCGATTTCTTTATTGGTATACACGCTCATCCTGTTCAGCGCATAAATACTTAAATCCCGCACTGGCCTGACTTTGCGCCTGCCCGTTTTCAGCACACTCTCTACATCCCCCTCACCAAGCAGCCTTATTACTTCTTCTGCACGGCCCGGCAAATCCCTGTCCCGCAGCAATTGCCGTGTCTGCGGCTTCTCTGGCCCGGACTCATCCTGCATTCTTCTCACACACTCATCGGCAAACTCTTCACTGCCCAGATATAATCCATGATGCAAATTCTCCAGTATCTTCAGATCGTCGTTCAGATAAGCTTCCTGCTCCCGTATAAACTTTTTCCGGCTCCCTCCGCCTACGCCTAGCACGACATCTGTTGTGAGCCATTCAGGCTGCCTGTCGCGCTCTGCATACCCATGGTAGCTGCTCCATTCATAGGACTGCAAATCTTTCACCATTCCTGCTCTCAAAGGATTGCCATGGATGTAATAGCACAGTGCTGTCAAATAACTATCATCCTCCACCAGAAAACTTTTAAACCGCCCCTGAAACAAGTGTCCGCTGCGCTTATGTTCCCGGTTATACCATCCGGCATAACTTACCCCCAGCCACTGTATGGCGCGTGACAAGTTGGCTTCCCGCGTTTTTACAATAAGGTGATAGTGATTGCCCATTAAAACATAGCCGTGAATTTCCACCTGATACCGCTTGACCGTCTTTTCCAGAAATTCTAAAAACTTTTCATAGTCGATTCTCTCGCCACAAATCGCCCGTTGGTCGTTGCCACGGGAGAGCACATGGTAATAGCTGTCTGGATAGTCTAATCTAATTGATCGAGCCATGCTGCCAAATTATCGCTTTTTATTCTGTCTGTCAATTTTAATTGACAATTGAAGATGTGACCCCTTTTCTTTTCTTCCCCTTTTCTTGAATTCGCCCGTTCCAGTTTTAATTCTTCCCCATCATCGGCGCAATTACTTCAAGCATCCTTCGGGTCACTGCCCGCAGAGCGGGGTTCTGCTCAAGGGTTGCATTGATGCTGTCGGCATTGTTGTAATAGACTTGAATAACCTTACGGCCAATTGTGCTATGTGCAAGCCTGCTGTCACGGAAGTTGCGTAGATTTTCAAGATTCGGGTTGTTCGCACCCAATACGGTTTGGGCTGGGCATTGCATTGAAGTACGGTAACCATTCCACCACGGCCAGGTAAACCCTGTGCTTTCAGCAAGATAATAAACGGTAACCGCCCCGCTTACACAGGCAAAACAAAAAACAGAAGCCCCCATTTTAGGTGCATTTCCCGTAAAATATGCGGTGGTCAAACCGCAGCCCAAAAACGCATAATCCCCAATGATGGTAACGCTGTCCGGAATAGTTACACTGGTTAATCCGCATCCATAAAATGCACCACCACTTTCGCCTGGGTCACTTAATATACCGCCATTATGCCCAATGGTACCAATAGCCGTAACGCTATCAGGGATGGTAATTCTGGTCAAACCTTTGCAACCACTAAACGCACTATCTCCTATTGTGGTAACGCTGTCTGGAATAGTCACGCTGGTCAATTTGTGGCAATTCTGAAATGCCCCTCCTGAGAGTTTTTTATGTTCATAGTATGTATAACCCTCAATGATTTTCACGCCGTCCATTATGGTAACGCTGGTCAAATCGGTGCAATCTTCAAATGTCCCACTACTAATGCTTGTAACGCTGCCCGGAATAGTCACGCTGGGCAAACCGGTACAACCATAAAACGCATGAACATCAATGATTGTTACGCCGTCCATTATGGTAACGCTGGTCAAACCGGTGCAATTTTCAAACGCCCTACCACCGATGTACTTAACACCGCTGGGAATAGTCACGCTGGTCAAACTAGTGCAATCCAAAAATGCTAAAGGCTCAATACTTGTAACGCTGCTCGGTATGTTTACACTTTCCAAACTCCGACATTGATAAAACATCTTAGCCCCAATGCTTGTAACTCCATACATAATGGTAACGCTGGTCAAACCTGTACACGCTTGAAACACCCCCTGTCCAAAGCTCGTAACGCTGCCTGGAATGGTCAAGCTGGTTACAGTCGTGATTTGATAAAACGCTTTAGTCCCAATGCTGACTACCGGCTTACCGATTATGTTATCTGGAATTTCAACAGCTCCGCCAGAACCTGTATAGCCCGTGATTGTGACTGTAGCATTGTCGTTCGATACGGTGTAAATAAAATCACCCGATTGCAGAGCAAAGGCAGACGATGTCAGAAATAAAAGCTCGATTAAAGATAGAATGAATATGGAATTTTTGGACCTCATATATCCTCATGTTGAAAGCTATAAATGTTGATTCAATTACAGCTATAAACCCTTGAGCTTTTAAGTCAACCATAAAATCTTGGTAGCGTTCCTTAAAGAGACCTGAGGAAAGTTCATCTTGTTGCGAAGAGTTTTGAGAGGTTTATAGCTCCTCTCTTTATCCAATTCCCGTGATTATTTCAACCTTTTTTTATTCGTTTCGGGTCAAATTCCCGCAGCTTGTGGCGGGGGTAGTTCATTTCTTTCAGTCGGTTGCAGCAGGGCAATTTGTGCAGTGACTTTTTTTGCTGCTGCTTTTTCTTGTCCCGTATTTACCGCTGCATATTTTTTTAAGCGTCAAAGCCGTTGTAGTAATATGCCCAGCCTGAGGGCCATCAGGAATCACATTGCATCTTCATATGTAATATTAATTAATTCTTGTAAATATCAAGAATGTGACATATGAAGATGACCCCTATTCTTCTCTGCCGGTCATTTTGAGTGGGATTTCGCGGTCATTTTCAGTT
>CAIWCT010000359.1 GCA_903911225.1 uncultured delta proteobacterium | reverse complement strand
GCATATCTCCGCCCCTGCGCTCCTTTATATCAACCTGGTTCTTTTCTACGGCATTCTTGCCGACAATAACCCGAAGGGGGATTCCTATCAGGTCTGCATCTTTGAACTTGCTGCCGGGCCGCTCGTCCCGGTCGTCAAGCAACACTTCCAATCCCTGGGCGGCAAGCCCGTTGTAGAGATTGAGTGCAATATCCATCTGTGCAGCATCATTTGTGTTGACCGGCACCACGATAACTGCAAACGGCGCAATCGACTCAGGAAATATAATCCCGTTTTCATCATGCGACTGCTCAATTGCTGCGGCAACCGTTCGCCCCACGCCAATACCATAACAGCCCATGATCATCGGTTGCGGTTTGCCCTGCTGGTCAAGATAGCTGCAGTTCATTGCAGTGCTGTATTTGGTGCCAAGCTTGAAGATATGCCCGACCTCGATACCGCGCGTGGTTGCAAGCGTCTTGCCGCAGCGGGGGCACATATCACCTGCCTGCGCCGAACGAATGTCAGCAAATTCGCTGACCGGGAAATCCCGCTCGAAATTCACATTTTTGACATGCACATCACGCTCATTGCCGCCGGTCACCATGTTGCAACACCCCTGAAGTCCAAAATCAGCCACCATGCGCACAGTCTTCATACCGGTCGGGCCGGCAAAACCCCGCGGAGCACCGGTAATTTTTTCTATACCATCTTCATCAGCAAGCTCAAGCGTTTCGCACTTAAGATAATTGCGCAGCTTCACCTCATTGATATCATGATCGCCCCGCACAAGAGCAACCACGGGACCCTGGGGGCTGGTAAAAACCAGTGTCTTAATCAAGTCCTTTGGCTCAATATTCAAAAAACCGGCCACCTCTTGAATGGTGCGCATATTGGGTGTTTGAACCCGCATGAGCTCTTTGAAAACAGCGGAATCAACGGGCTTAGCCGCCGGCTGCGCAATCTCAGCCTTTTCCGTATTGGCTGCATACTCACAGCCAGTGCAGGTCACGATGATATCCTCACCCGTGTCGGCAAGCACCATAAACTCGTGCGAAAAATTACCGCCGATAGGGCCTGTATCAGCCTCAACTGCCCTGAATTTTAGCCCAAGCCGGTTAAAAATCCTGCTGTAGGCTTCCTGCATCTTCCGATAACTTTCTTCGGCTCCCTGTTCGTCGATATCGAAACTGTAGGCATCCTTCATGATGAACTCACGGGCGCGCATCATCCCGAACCGCGGCCGTATCTCGTCGCGAAACTTTATATGGATCTGATAAAGATTAATCGGAAGCTGCCGGTAGGAATTAACCGTCGCGCGAACAATATCAGTGATGACCTCTTCATGCGTCGGCCCAAGGCAAAACTGACGGTCGCTGCGATCTTTGATGCGCAGCATTTCCTTGCCGTAAACCTCCCACCGGCCGCTTTCGATCCAGAGCTCCGCCGGCTGAACAAAAGGCAAAAAAACCTCCTGGCCGCCTGCACGGTTCATCTCCTCCCGCACTATCTGAGCGGTCTTCTGCATGACACGCTGCCCCAGGGGCAATGTTGCATAAATTCCCGCGGCAAGCTTGCGGATCATGCCCGCGCGCATCATCAGGCGGTGGCTGGCAACTTCGGCTTCAGCAGGATCTTCTCGAAGCGTTGGAATCAATATCTGGGAATACCGCATCTGTCTTCTCCTTTACGTATTGCAGCTCATATGTTTTCAGAAAAAGCCATTATTTCTTTCATAAACTCATCCATCAGCATGTCCTTGGGACATTTCCTGATGATTTTGCCCTTCTTAAAAATCACCCCTGTGGCGCGGCTGCCGGCAATACCGATATCAGCCTCTTTTGCCTCGCCCGGCCCATTGACCTCGCAACCCATGATGGCAATTTTGAGGGGATGGGGGAAGTCAGCAAGCTTTTTTTCAATCTTTTTTGCCATAGAGATGACATCAATCTGACGCCTGCCGCAGGTGGGGCAGGAAATAAGTTCCGGGCCCCGGCGGCGTATGCCAAGATATTTAAGCATCTCAAAGCCTGCGCGTACTTCCTCAACAGGATCAGCAGAAAGGGAGACTCGCAGGGTATCGCCAATGCCCTCGGCAAGCAAAATACCAAGACCGATAGCTGATTTTATTGTGCCTGAGAAAAGGGTTCCTGCTTCAGTAACGCCTATGTGCAGGGGATAGCGTGTCTTCTTTGACAGCAGCCGGTAGGCTTTTACGGTTGTCAGCACATCGGACGACTTGATGGAAATTTTTATCTGATTGAAATGCATATCCTCGACAAGACGCACATTGGCAAGAGCGCTTTCCACAAGCGCTTCCGCAACAGGATGGCCGTATTTCCTCAAAATATGTTTCTCAAGCGAGCCGGCATTGACCCCGACGCGAATGGACAGATTACTGGCCGCCGCCTGCTTTACGACTTCGGCAAGGCGCTGCCTGCTTCCGATATTGCCGGGATTGATCCGTATGCCGTGAACGCCGGCATCAATGGCCGACAGGGCAAGTCGATAATTGAAATGGATATCGGCTATCACCGGGATCACCGAGCCCTTGACAATGGCCGGCAGCGCTGCAGCAGCCGCTTCATCGGGTACGGCAACCCGTATGATATCACAGCCCGCCCGAACAAGCCGTCTGATCTGAGCAACCGTGGCTTTGGCATCGCGGGTATCGGTATTTGTCATGGACTGAACACTCACCGGCGCTCCGCCCCCGACCGCAACAGAACCAACCCTGATTTGATGTGTCTTTTTACGCTCTATCATTGCTGCATGCTTCCTACCACATCAGAAAGTGACGAGAACTTTTCCTTCTGCAAATAAGATTGAATCCCCTTCAAAATATCATAAGGGGCTTGAGGATTCACGAAAAGCGCTGTGCCGATCTGAAAGGCCTGAGCGCCGGCTATTAAAAACTGCAGCGCGTCCTGCGCCGTCATGATGCCCCCAAGGCCAATTACGGGAATTGAGACTTTTTTCAGAACCTCCCATACCATGCGAAGTGCCAGGGGCCTTATGGCAGGCCCGGAAAGCCCTCCCGTGCAATTGGCGAGAACGGGTTTGCGGGTATGGATATCCACGACCATACCGGTAAAGGTATTGGTAAGTGACACAGCGTCAGCGCCCGCATCCTGAACGCATCTGGCTATAGTGCCAATATCTGTCACATTAGGCGTGAGTTTGACAATAAGCGGCAGTTTTGTTGCCTTGCGGATTTCTCCGGTAACCTTTGATGCCATGGCCGCATCAGTGCCAAAGCTGATGCCGCCCGCCTTGATATTGGGGCAGGAAATATTTGCCTCCAGCCCGGCTATGCCATCTACATCGCTTAGAAGCCCTGCAAGTTCGGCATAGTCATCAATTGAAGAACCATAAAAATTGACAATCACCGGCGTATCGAACTGCCGCAGATAGGGCATCTTCTCTTTGATAAAAACCTCAAGGCCAACATTCTGGAGCCCGATGGCATTAAGCATGCCCGAGGGGGTCTCAACAATGCGAGGCGGCGGATTGCCCCTTGAAGGCTTAAGGGATATGCCCTTGGTGATTATGGCGCCCAGAATATTATTATCTATAAACGAGGAATACGCCTCACCATAGCCGAATGTTCCGGAGGCAACCATCAGTGGGTTCTTCATCCTGATGCCGGCTATGCTAACGCTGAGATCTGCAGCTTTGTCAATCATGATTCCAGTCCAGTTCACTGCTATCAAAAACCGGGCCATCGGCACAGACACGCTTAAAGCCGTCTCTGGTCTCTACCACACAGCCCAGGCAAGCACCCACGCCGCAGGCCATATGAGACTCAAGAGAGACCTGGCATGGCATGCCGTATCCCTGAGCGATCCCTGCCACGGTCTTCAGCATCGGTTCAGGTCCGCAGCTGTATATTGCTGCTTCTTTACTATCAAATTCATGTTCACGCAGATACCCGGCAAAAGCATCTGTCACGAGCCCGGTGTATGGAGCAAGGGCATCTTCCGAAGCAAAATGACCCGCGCATGTCTCCGGCAAAATCCCGTTAATCATTGCAAAATCTCTATGGATTTTTGTGCCCATAAAAAAATCGACTTCAATCGCAGCATGCATGTTTTTCATATGCCTGGCCAGGTGCAAAAGCGGGGCAGCTCCAATGCCGCCTGCAACAATGAAAGCTTTGCGGATATTTTTTTTCACGATAAATCCATTCCCGAGCGGCCCCAGGACATCAACCCTGCGGCCTGGCTCCCATGAAGCCATAATTTGGGTGCCCCTGCCCCTCACCTGAAATAGTATTTCAACCGCATCGTTTCCGGCACCGCACAGGCTTATCGGCCGGCGCAGGAGAGGTTCAGTGCTGTTATGGACCTGCAGCATCACAAACTGACCCGGAGAGGCCTGAGAAGCAAGCGCTGCTGACTTCAGGACAAAATGGAACGTGCCCGGTATAACCTCTTTTTTAGATGCCAGTTCTGCGATATGCATGGCGGAAACAATCCTTTTTGCGGAAACCCATGGCGAAGATGCTGCCGTCATACTCATAAGAACGGCGTCTTCACGCGTATCGGGATAATAGGCCTTGCGCAATCCTGTCTTGACAAAACCCGCTTTTTCATAAAACTGCTGTGCTGCAGTATTTGACACGCGCACTTCAAGAAAAAAAGTCTTGGCTCCCCGTTGTACCGCCGCATCTATCAGGTGCCGAAGAAGCTGTGCTCCGATGCCGGCGCCTTGATTTTTCCTGCTGCAGGCAATACGGTTAATAGTGCATTCATCACAGACGATCCAGGCATTCACATACCCGACAACCGTTTCATCCTTGAAGGCTGCAAAGCTCTGCCCATGGGCGGACTTCAGGTCCTGAAAAAACATTGTTCGCGACCACGGGTCTAAAAAAACATCCGCCTCAATTGCGGCAACAGCATCAAGATGTTGCTCTTGCATGTGAGCGATCATAATGCTGCGAAGGGGAACAAGATCGGCAGCGCACATGCTAATTGCCTGCCTGCTTTTGCTGCTGCAACAGTTCACTTGCAATGCAAATATTTTTTTGGCCGTATACCTTTAATTCACGTGCCAGCTCTGAAAGCTCTCTGCCATTGCTTCGCAGCGTAATCAGGCGTATAAGCATTGGCAGATTGACACCGGTAAGAACCTCGACCTTGCCTTCTTCCAGAAACGACAGACTGAGATTGGAGGGTGTGCCGCCAAACATATCCGTCAGCACCAGCACCCCTTTTCCCTTGTTGACCTGCTGAATTGCTGCTGCAACTTTTTTCATAGAATCGTCAGGTGATTCATCAGGTTCAAAATTAACAGGGCGGATATTATCGATGTCGCCAACAATATTTTTTACTATCCGGTATAATTCATCGGCAAGTCTGCAATGTCCGACAAGTACAATTCCAATCATTCGTCACATACTCCTTTCAAGCCACTCGGTTGCCGCTGTGAGGGAAGCGGTTTTTTTATTCTTTATCAATATCCCGGTGATGAGATGAAACACCGGGACGATCCGTTAAGAAAAAGTCCCTCAAAATATTTGCAACCACAACTGAGCGATGCTTGCCGCCCGTACAGCCGATGGCTACAGTGAGATAGGACTTGCCTTCCCGCTCAAACAGCGGCAGCTGAAAAGACAAAAAACCCTGAAGACGCTCCACAAACTCGCGAGCTTCCTGCCTGCGCAGAACATACTCCACGACCAGACCATCATTTCCTGTGCTATTTTTAAGTTCCGGGATGAAATATGGATTGGGCATGAATCGCACGTCAAGCACGATATCAGCCTCATGCGGTACGCCG
>CAIWCT010000358.1 GCA_903911225.1 uncultured delta proteobacterium | reverse complement strand
GGGAAGACAAAGAAGCTCACTGTTATATATTTCCCCGCTGCATTGTCAACGACAAAAATAGATCAACCGGGCAGCTTCTCATAGCCGGGCGGAAAAAGGGCTACTTCGAGCTCGCCTGCTCCGCCAGATTTCCGGGGTAATGTTCATGGATTTCCCAGAACGTATCCTTATGGTTTATAAGCGGCCTGCCATGCTCCATGCCCGGATCACGATGGTCACGCAAAACAAGGATCACATCGGAGCTTACCGCCGGGTTGGTTTTAAAATATTCATGCGTGTCTTCATCCGTCACTGAGCTATGGGCATCAATTATTTGAATTCTGGAAGTCTTTTTCAGAAGCGCCAGCTCATCAACCTCAAGGCCCGCAGGCGTTAGCTCACCGAATCGGGAGGTGCTGTTGAATACCCAGGAGGCTTTGCGAAGCTCACGGTCTTTTGAAGAAACATAGACAACGCTGCGATCCGCCACTTGCCAAACACGCTCGGTGGTGATGCGCTGTGAGGAAACCTCCACATCGAAATCCGGCGCAGCCATCAGCACGGTGTTGATTTTTAGTAAAGCGTGCGGGTCTTCGCCGGAAGCATTCATCTGGATGGTGAGCTCGCGCAGGGCATCGGCAACAATATCGCCGCCGCGGCTGTGGGTAACAATATTAATGCAGGCAACCTCCGGGCAGGAACCGAGCAGACGCAGCAGCTGCTTAAGATGATAGACGGTAAATTCGCCTGATTCACGGTCATAGGCATAGCCTGCAATGCCCTGTTTGCTCGAAGGCCATGCATAGCCGATGGGAAGGGCCGCCCGTCCCATAAAGTGCCAAAGCTCTGCTACAGTCTGCAGGGGCTCTTCAAAGGCGGTATCAAATCCGTGAATATATAAAAGAACCTCTTTCGAGGAGCTGCGCGCCAGCTGCCCGGTCAGGAATGCTCCAAAGCGCTCATCAGCTTCCTTTCGGGCAGCTACATTTTTAGGCGATTCGACTATTTCACCATCCCTCACCATCATGGTGGCCGGAGTTTCAGGGAAGCGGCCTGTCTCGGCAGTACGTGTTACGCGCAGCGTGATCCGCTGAGAGCGTGTGCTCGACCGGCTGGCCCGTACGAGTTTATTCCAGGAGAGCCCTTCCCCGAATTGAACCTCGGCTATGCCATATGCCATATGCCGCGAACGATGATACCCGTACTTGGCGCCGGCGGCAAACGAGCCTTGAGGCCGGCGGTCGGTAACATAGAGTATATCCGCCCGGCAGTTGCGCAGCCCAGGAGGCACAGTGGCAAAAGGATTTGCCGGGGACTGCAGATACAGATTGGGCGTTGGCATCATGACATAGTCACCGCTTTCAAAGCAGCCTGAAAGAAATGCCGTGATGAAGAGAACTGCGCAGAGCCGTATGTGGGGGAAAAAAAATTTCATTGATTACAGTCTGGAGAATGCCCTACGGAAATGTTGTATCCAAACTTGAGTTGAGGACAAGGATAGCCCGAGGGTTCTGTATTGTCAATCTGCGTTTAGGCCAGTGTTGGGAGTATATAATCTGTCCGGTCTTGTAACACATAAACTGTCCGGTTTAAAGTGTCACCATTGGAGGTGCGCTATGAAACAGACAGAAGTGCTACAGGAGGTACGGAAAATGCGATTTAAAGAGGCATATGACGGATGGCAAGAAAGACGACTGAGCCAGGAAGAGGCTGCGCGGCTATTAGGGATATGTGATCGAAGCTTCAGGAGGTATAGAGATCGCTATGAAGAACAAGGGCTGGAAGGGCTTTTGGATAAACGACTCAGCCAGGCATCCCATCGTCGAGCACCAGTGGATGAAGTGATGGCGCTGGAAGAGAAGTACCAAAAAGGCTATGCGGGATGGAATGTGCGGCATTTTCACATATTTTATTTGCGAGAGGGCGGAAAGCGCAGTTACGCGTGGGTAAAAAACAGACTGCAGGATGCACAGCTGGTTACTCGGTGTAAGCTCAAGGGGATTCACCGCAGAAGGCGCGAGCGGGCAGCAATGCAGGGGATGATGGTGCATCAGGACGGAAGCCGCCATGAATGGGTTGAAGGGCAGCAGTGGGATTTAATTGTAACCATGGATGATGCCACAAGTGAGCAGTACAGCATGTTTTTTGTGGAGGAAGAGTCAACAGACAGCAGTTTTACGGGAGTAGAGGAAACAATTGCAAAAAAAGGATTGTTTTGCTCATTGTATACAGACAGGGGAAGCCATTACTGGCATACTCCTGAAGCCGGGGGCAAGGTAGATAAGATTAATCTGACACAGTTTGGCCGTGCCATGAAACAGTTGGGCATTACCATGATAGCAGCATACTCTCCTGAGGCGCGGGGCAGATCAGAGCGGATGTTTAAAACGCATCAGGGCCGGCTTCCCAAGGAACTGGCAAGGCTGGGGATAAAGACAATGCATGCAGCAAACCTTTATCTGAAGGACAGCTATACGCCTGATATTAACGCTGAGTTTGCCTGTGCGGCACGGGAAACGGCAACTGCCTTTGTTCCCTATATTGGCATAGAGCTTAAAAATATCCTTTGTGAGCAGTATGAACGAATGGTAGGCAATGACAACTGTGTGCATTTTGAGAAACTAATCCTACAGATACCTGCTGACAAAAATCGGTTTAACTACGTAAAAACAAAGGTTCGGGTGCTTCGGTACCGGGATGGAATGCTGGGGGTCTTTCATGGTCCCCGGAAGCTGGCAGACTATGATCGCCAAGGGAACCTAATAGGAGATTCAAAAAAGAAGGCAACCGTGTAAGTCCACTCCACGGGACTACTTCAGAAGGGATGCCTCCGCTACGCTCCGGCATCCCTTCTGGGTTGTTATCGAAGTGGACAGATCATGTATTACAAAACCGGACATTTCTATTTACTCTTAACATGTCAATTATTATGACTGCTTTGATATGCCCTCACGGTGCGGGCTTGAAGATATTTTTATTGACATGCAGCCACCTTCTTT
>CAIWCT010000357.1 GCA_903911225.1 uncultured delta proteobacterium | reverse complement strand
CGCGTCTTCGGGCAGGTAATTTAACTCCTTTTGCACATCCTGCAGGATGGGGACCAGGAAGCCTTTGTCCGAGCCGTAGCGGGAAATGATCTCGTGTATCTTTGCCTGCATGCTCTGCCTCACCATATTGCTTCAAAAATTTCTTTTGATTTAAGCCTTTTGTATTCTATGTCTACCCGCCTCTGAATTCTCGCTATCATATCAGGGGTCAGGTGCCGGAATCTTCCCTGGGCTTTGAGATATTCTTCAACTGGCCGCCGCTCGGGAAATTCGAGCGTCATCTGGTATTTACCATGGACCACTTCATACAGGGGAAACACCCCGGTCTCCACCGCAAGCCGGCCGATCCATATGGCCCGGTCCGGCGGGATGCGCCAGCCCGTGGGGCAGATGGAAAGGATATGAACATAGGCAGGCCCTTCCATGCTGGCGGCCTTCTGCACTTTCTGGATAAGGTCAAAGGGATAGCTTGAGCAGGCCGTGGCCACATAGGGTACATTGTGGGCAACGGCGATCTCGGCCATGTTCTTTTTCCAGGTAAACTGGCCCGTCTTCACCTTGCCCGCAGGCGACGTGGTGGTTGATGCGCCGAAGGGAGTGGCTGATGAGCGCTGAATGCCCGTGTTCATGTATGCTTCATTGTCATAGCACACATAGACGAAATTGTGCCCCCGCTCGAAAGCGCCCGACAGGGCCTGGAGCCCGATATCGCTGGTGGCGCCATCACCGCCCATGCCCAGAAACACTGTTTTGATATCGGGCAGCAACCCCTTGCGCACCAGGGCCTTGGTGCCTGCCTCGGCGCCCGAGATCACTGCTGCGGCATTTTCAAAGGCCACATGTATCCAGGGAACCCGCCAGTTGGTAAAGGGCAGGGGCGAGGAGATGATCTCCATGCAGCCTGTGGCGCTTGCAACAATCACATTGCTCCCGAGGGCCTTTGCCACATTGCGCACGGCCAAAGCCTCGGCGCAGCCCTGGCAGGCCCGGTGTCCCGGCGCAAAGTATTCTTTTTTGGAAATCAGGCGTGACGCGTAGACATTGAGCTGTTCCACTATTCTCTCACCCCGTATATGATATAGTCTTCTTCGCGCACCCTGCGCTTTGACATCTTTGTGGCCTTTTCAAACATGGCCTTGTAATCTTCAACCGTGACATCCCGGCCGGCAAAACCGCACAGGAAATTGGTGACCACGGGCATGTTCTTCTCTTTGTACAGCACGGAGCGTATTTCCGTGGCCACGGGACCGCCCTGGCCGCCCATGGAAACCGCGCGGTCAAGAACAATGATTCTTTTAGCGCCGGCTGCCGCCTGCCGGAACTCTTCAAAGGGAAAGGGCCGCCACAGGCGCAGGCTCAGCTGGCCAACCGATTTCCCTTCAGCCCGCAGCTCGTCAACGGCAACGGACACGGTTTCGCCGATGCTGCCCATGGTGAGAAACAGGGTTTCAGCGCCTTCGGCATGATAGGACTCAACAGGCTTATAGTGTCTGCCCGTGAGATCCGCCATCTCCTGCCAGGCTTTCAGAATTTCGGGCTTTGCCTCTATGAGAGCGCTGTCCTGGGCCTTACGCGTTTCGGTATAAATGCCGGGCATGCCAAAGGCGCCCATGCTGACCGGGTTGTCCGGGTGCAGACGGTTGACGGGCTTGAAAGGGGGAAGATAGCTCTTGACGGTTTCAGGGTCCCAGAACTCAACAGGCTCAATCACATGGGTTAAGATGAACCCGTCGACATTGACAATAAGGGGCAGGGACACCTTCTGGCTCTCGGCCACCCGGAAAGCGAACATGATGTGGTCGAAGACCTCCTGGCCGTTTTCCACAAAAACCTG
>CAIWCT010000356.1 GCA_903911225.1 uncultured delta proteobacterium | reverse complement strand
CTGATTGCTCACAAAAAAACCCTTGAAGGTTTACTATTTTAAACCCGCAGGGCCATACCGGGATAAGGCGGACTTAAAATTAATAAATAAAAAGTGTTATTTTTACCACTTTTGCACAAATACAAAAATCTGTCAATCTAAAAACAGCGCAATACGGCTTGCCAGCCGCTGGCTGTAGGGGCGTATGGCCATACGCCCCTACCAGGCAAACTCCGCCGCGGCGGTCACAACCGGCACTCACACCCTCACAACAAAGCTGCCTGCTATCTTGTCATGCCAGCCCTGCTTGCGCGCGTCAAAGGCAATCCAAAAAAACCCGATGCCCAGAAACAGAAAGCTGATAATCGAACCTAAATATCGCACCGTTGCCCGCGCAAAGCCTATGGTGTCTCCATCGCGTTTAACCACCTTGAGGCCCAGCGCAAGCTTTCCAACAGTCTGCCCGGTCAGCCCGTGAAAATAGATAAAGTAAAATGCTTTGATAATCGTGTTTGCTGCAATCTGCGGGATCAGCAGGGCTTTGAACGGATCTTCGATTTCAGGTGATACTATGCGCACTATGGCAATGGCCGCGCCATAGACAAACATCGAGACACAACCAAGCACGATACCGTCGAGCAGACAAGCCCAGAAGCGACGCCAGAAGCCGCCATAGACAATTGGCGCCGAAAGGCTTCCATGAGCAGCTGCGCCGTCGTTTCTGGAGGGTTTATCGATTTCAGCCAGATCACGCTTTATAGCATCAAACGTCCTGTCAATACCGGGAGGTCGGGCGGCAGCTGTGTGCACCCTGAGCGATCCACCGCAGCGCGAGCACAACGCATCATTTTCAGAATTCAGACATCCACATCGCGAACAACGCATACACTGTAATCCTTTCTATCCGATACGGCCTGTTTCATACCCTATGATTGCAAGTACGGCAAGCGGCACAGTCTCGGCGCGCAGCACGGTTTTGCCCAAGCCTGCAGAAACAAATCCATACCGCTGCGCCAGGTCAGCCTCGGCATCAGAGAATCCGCCCTCGGGCCCCACCACAAAAACAATGCCGGTAAAAGGCCTGTGCGCGGCGAGCAGGCTGCCAAAGCTCACGGTCAATTCCTGTTCCCACAGCAAAACTTTTAAAAAGCCTTCAAAAGAGCCTGCCAGAACTTCTTCGAAATTACCTGCCTGCTCCACGACCGGAACCCGGCGCACACCCGACTGCTTCACAGCCGCTATGGCAATCTGCTGCCAGTGATGCTGTTTTTGTGAAGCTTTGTCCCTGTCCCAGCGGGGAATGCAGCGCGAAGAAAAAAAAGGCGCAATGCGCGACACGCCCAGCTCAGTGCTTTTTTGCACGATAAAATCCATCTTCTGCGACTTAAGCACTGCCTGAACAAGCACGACCCTGCACTCGTCAGGGCTGTCGGCGGCATAGGCTTCGATAATCCGGACAGTAACGGCATCTGCAGTACGCTCTGCAATCAAGCCGCTGTAGGCAGCACCCGTTGCATCAAAGAGCACAATTTCGTCATCGCGCTTCAAACGCAGAACCTTGACTATATGCCGCGCTTCATCGCCGGTCAATGTAACAATCGGGGATACCGGTGGGCTGTCCAAATAAAAACGACGCATGGTGTCCTTTCAGGAATAAAGAAGGCTGTAGGCTGTTAGACTTTAGACTGTTAGGTTTTTTTTGCCTAAAAACCTACAGCCTAAACTGCTACAGCCTCTTTACCTGCACAATTACTTTCGACCTTTACATAGCACAGTTTTAATGATAAAAAAATATTTCTCAAACAATCAAACAAACTATCCGGAATATCTCAGCAATTCAATTTTTGCAGGAGTGGAGCAATGCAGGTATTGGTGGTCGGCGGCGGTGGACGCGAGCATGCCCTTGTCTGGAAAATAGCCCAAAGCCCGAAGGTGACAAAAATTTACTGCGCGCCGGGCAATGCAGGCATTGCAGGGATTGCAACATGCGTTAACATCCCCGCAGACGACATAGGAGGGCTGAAGAAATTCGCACTCGATAATGGAATAGGCCTAACCGTTGTGGGTCCGGAACTGCCGCTCACCATGGGCATCGTCGACAGTTTTGAAAAAGACGGCCTTCGCATATTTGGCCCCAATGCCGCCGTCGCCCGTCTTGAAGGAAGCAAGCAATTCGCTAAAGAGATCATGCGGGAAGCAGGCATACCCACGGCTGATTTTGCCATATTCACCGATGCCGCGGCGGCAAAAAAATACATCCGCGAAAAGCAGCAGCCTCTGGTTGTGAAGGCCGATGGACTTGCCGCAGGCAAGGGAGTATTCCCCTGCCACACAGCTGATGAGGCCGTGATTGCCGTTGACCGCATCATCACACAAAAGGAATTCGGCGATGCGGGCTCTGTTGTCGTAATCGAGGACTTCCTGGAAGGCGAAGAGGCCTCATTTATCTGTTTTACCGACGGCACAACCGTTGTGCCCCTGCCCTCCTCGCAGGACCACAAACGCATCTTCGACAATGATGCCGGTCCCAACACGGGCGGCATGGGCGCATACTCGCCTGCTCCGGTGGTAACACCCGAGGTTCACGAGCGCGCCATGGAAACAGTAATGAAACCCCTTGTAGCAGCTTTTGCCGCCAGGGGCATCCCCTTCAAGGGCATCATCTATGCCGGACTCATGATCCAAAACGGCATACCCCGCGTTCTTGAATTCAATATGCGCATGGGCGATCCGGAAACGCAGCCGATTCTGTTCAGGCTCGAAAGCGATTTAGTGGAGCTCATGGAGGGTGCAATAGACGGCAGGCTTGCGCAGATCGACGTGCAGTGTGATCCCCGGCCGGCGGTCTGTGTGGTCATGGCTGCAAAAGGCTATCCGGACAAGTATGATAAAGGCAGCGCGATCCTGGGCCTTGATGATGCGGCGCAGATACCTGATACCTTTGTGTTCCACGCAGGTACGGCTTTGAAAGACGGCTGCGTCGTGACCAGCGGCGGGCGCGTTCTCGGGGTGACTGCCCGGGGCGCAACGATTCAGGATGCCGTTGCAAGCGCCTATGGCGCAGTTAAGCGTATAGGCTGGGACGGCGTTCAGTACAGAAAAGATATAGCACAGAGAGCGTTCGGAAGATGAAAACGTCATGGATTGAACAGCGCAAAGATATTTTTGTCAGTAACCTTGTGCAGGATTTTTTCGCCGCGAAAAAATATTTCGATGAGTTGCTGAAGCACTATAAAAAAAATGGCAGCCTGCCATACAGCATGCTTGCTGTCTGGGTTGGATCGGACACGGACAAGGGTCCTTTGTGGCAGCTCAAAGAGCAAAGCCATCGCCTGTACCGCAACGACCGCTCGAAAATAATCTTATATGAAAACCTGTTCGACTGGGTTCTGGGCTCAATTTTCCACGAGTCCATGAAACTCAAGGAAGACATCTACCAGATAGAATCCTACAAGCCGCTGCTGGAGATGGGTCTGAGCGACAATGCGGAAAACCGGGAAATAGCCAAAATCATTCAGGAGTATTATACGCTCATCGACCGGGTCAGCCGCAGCCTCAGGGAAGAAATTGAAAGCATTGATGAGCTGTTCACCAAGGGGCTATTGCATCTGCGCTCCCTGATCGTTTTTTGCAAGAACAATGCCCTTCTGCTGCGGTTTCTGATCGAAAACAAAAAGACCACTGAAACGATGTTCGGCCAGGGTTCACTACAGCAGATACTGCAGGAAATGTTCCCGGCAGGGGTGCATGAAGCCTACATTCTCATATCCGAAAGCAGCATGCAGAACGGCTGGTACGACCAGGCCCAGAAATATCTCCAAATCGCCATGGAAACCGGGGCAGCAGACAAAGGGCTCCAGGAGCACCTGATGGCAAAACTCGGACTCTTATCTGAAAAGGAGTAGAAAGAATGCACAAGCCACTGGTCGGTATCATTATGGGAAGCGACTCAGACCTGCCCCTCATGCAGGAAGCGCTCAAAATACTTGATGCTTTTGCTATTGCCTACGAAGTGCACATAGCATCTGCCCACCGCACACCGGCGCGCACATCGCAATTCTCAAAAACCGCCCGTGACCGCGGCATTGAAGTTATCATTGCCGGCGCCGGCTGGGCAGCCCATCTTGCAGGAGTTATTGCCGCCGAGACCACGCTGCCGGTCATCGGCGTACCCATCGACTCATCATCGCTCAAAGGCCTTGACGCGCTGCTGTCGATGGTGCAAATGCCGGGCGGCATACCGGTTGCCACCATGACCATCGGCAAGGCCGGCGCAAAAAATGCGGCTCTTTTTGCCGCGCAGATACTGGCGCTAAAATATCCTGAACTGCAGCAGAAGCTGCTGGACTACAAACAGACAATGGCCGCGGAGGTGGAGGCAAAAGATGCTGCCCTTCAGAAGCAGCTGAATCTAAAATAGCTCGTGTGGTTGCAGCCTTCTCATATAGAGCAAACTGCTATCAATAATTTTACTGTATCACTGAATTTTTAATGCCAAAATCCGCAATCAAAAATCCAACTTTATGCCTCAAATTTTCACCATCAATCCAAAGTCTCCCGACGACGCTGCTCTACAAGAAGCCGCAGCAGTTATCCGCCGCGGCGGCATTGCCCTCTACCCGACAGAAACATTTTACGGGCTTGGCGTGCTTTTCAATAATGAAGAAGCCCTTGTCCGGCTCTTTGCCGCCAAGGGCCGGCGGGAAACAAAGCCGGTACTGCTGCTCATAGACAGCAGCAGGGCACTTGACCAACTTACTCCTGAGATTATGCCAGAAGCGGCCGCTTTGGCAGAGCGCTGGTGGCCCGGCCCCCTGACCATGCTGTTCAAGGCCCTGCCGCATCTATCGCCGTATCTCACCGGTAATGAAGGCAAAATAGGCTGTCGCATCTCAGGCGACCAGATCGCACGCCGCCTGGTCGAGCTTGCAGGCGCCCCCATTACCTCCACAAGCGCCAATCTCGCAGGCGGCCCAAGCGCTGCATGCATTGCCGATATTCCGGGAGAACTTCTTGAAAAAATGGATGTGATACTTGACGCAGGTTCAACCCCCGGCGGGCTTGCCTCAACACTGCTTGATGTTACGGCCCGTCCGTTTACCGTGGTACGGGAAGGCGCAATTGCATCGGGGCAACTGCTTGGAGATTAGTTACAGGATAGTCGGCGCGTGTACAACAAACCATTTTGAACGAGTACGCCGTTTTGTTGAGAAAGAAATAGTGGGCGAGCGCAATCTCTACTATTGAGAAGATTGGACAGAATCCGGCATACAGCAGTATTTTATATATGCGAGTTTAGCAATCCGGGTGAAAGAGGGGTAACATTCCGCCATTCTTTTGAGTCACGGGCTGCATGCCACAAGTCATAATTCTTCTGCAGGTTGAGCCATAAATCAGGCGTTGTGTTAAAAGCGCGAGATAAACGCAATGCCATATCCGGCGTAATGGAGCCTCTTGTGTTTATAATTTTCGACAATGTCTTCCTGGATACAACAAGAATATCAGCCATATCCTTTATCGAAACAGATAACTGCATCAAATAGTCTTCTTTTAAGATTATGCCCGGATGTGTGGGCTGCCTTTTCATCTTTCTCATTGTTCAACCTTTCAATGGTAATCATCATAATCGACGACATAAGCATCGCCGTTAAAAAACTCAAAAAAAACCCTCCAGTTGCCTGATACCCGAACGGCATATTGACCTTTTTTATCACCGCTTAACCGATGTAAAAAAGAGCCCGGATAATTCATATCCTGCACATCACTGGCTGCATTGAGCCGATCCAGAATTCTTTCAAGTTTGGACGCATGTTCAGGTCTAATGCCTTTTTTGCTGCCGACATAAAAAAAATCTTCCAGCCCTTTGTGCGCGAAGGTTTTTATCATACTATAATCGTAACCTTAAGGGTTACTTATGTCAACTTACTTTTTATGTTATTTACTACCTAACGCAGGTAAACAAAGCCCTTTTTAAAACTTAACGAACCGGGGCAGGCAGGGGGCAGGGTTCAAGGTTCAAAACTGTTCATCGTTGATGGTTAATTGTTGATGGTCTCGTAAAAAGTCAAAAATTTAACAAAGTTGTCATACCGGCGAAAGCCGGTATCTAGAGATTTCGGATAGATACAAGGTGCTGGACACCGCTTTTCACCGGTGTGACGACTTTTTACGAAAACATCATTGTTGATGGTTTGCACGAACAACGAACAGTTAACAAAAACATGGTTCAGTCTCTTCAGGCATTCCCTTTTCCGCGCTGCCGCAGATACTCGATAACGCCGGGCAGGCAGGAAATGACAATAATGGCCAGAATAACGAGCGAAAAATTTTTCTCTACCACTTCGTTATTACCGAAGAAATAGCCTGCCAGGGTCAGGGAAAGAATCCACAGGATGCCGCCGACAACATTATAGGCTAAAAATTTGCGATAGGTCATGCTGCCAATGCCTGCAACAAACGGGGCAAATGTGCGGATTACGGGAATGAAGCGGGCGATGATGATGGTCTTGCCACCGTACTTTTCATAAAACTGATGCGTGCGCTCCAGATGCTTCTTTTTAAAAAAACGCGAGTCTTCATAATGAAAGACTTTCGGCCCCAGATAACTGCCTATCCAGTAATTGAGAGTGTCACCGGCAACGGCTGCAATCGCGAGAACAACAATAACAGTAGTGAGGTCTAATGAGCCTTTGGCTGCGAATATACCTATGGCAAAAAGCAGGGAGTCGCCCGGCAGCACCGGCGTGACCACAAGACCAGTCTCGCAGAAGATGATAAGAAAAAGAATGGCGTATGACCACAAACCCATGGTTTGAATAATGATTTTGAGGTACTTGTCAAGATGCAGCAGAATGTCAATGCCGTTAAGCAGCAGTTCCATGCTTTCTCCATATAAAATTTTATATTAAAGTTGCGGCAGTATATGCCAATGGCTCTTGCGTGTCAATCCGAAAGCCCCACAGTCCTTTACTGTAGAGTCATTTTATGATATTGTAATAAATTGTTTTTAAAAACCTTTCACTGTAGCTATAAATAGATATGTTTGATTACGTTAAAAAATATGATGTCATCGTCGTGGGCGGTGGACATGCCGGTTATGAAGCATGTCTGGCTGCCGCAGCCATGGGCTCCTCGACGCTGCTTCTGACCATAAATCTCGACACCATAGGCCTCATGTCTTGCAATCCGGCAATTGGCGGCCTTGCCAAAGGACAGCTTGTAAAGGAAATCGACGCCCTTGGCGGCATCATGGGCCGGGCAACGGATGCCACGGCCATTCAATTCCGCATGCT
>CAIWCT010000355.1 GCA_903911225.1 uncultured delta proteobacterium | reverse complement strand
TCGGTCTATGATTGAAAGTTCCAGCGTGTCAGGGATAAAGCCCGCGCCGATGCCCTGTATCTTGTGAGGCCCGGGCTTAAGCACCTCTCCGGCAAGCCTCTGCGTAATGACAGGGCTTTCTTTAGGCTCGACAACAACGGAAATTATTTTCTTGCCTTTGATGTTCTTGATATAGCGAGACACACCGGTAATAGTGCCTCCCGTGCCGACGCCCGCCACAAGTACATCGATAGCGCCATCCGTATCATTCCATATCTCCGGCCCCGTTGTCTTTTCATGAATCGCCGGGTTGGCCGGATTCTTGAACTGCTGGGGCAAAAAATATTTCTGCGGATCGCTTGCTGCAATCTCCTCGGCCCTGCGTATCGCGCCGCCCATGCCCTCGGAGCCAGGCGTCAGCACGATATTGGCCCCAAAGGCCGCAAGCACGCGACGCCGCTCAAGGCTCATGTTCTCAGGCATGGTTAGCGTGAGCTTGTAGCCGCGAAGTGCGGCGACATACGCAAGCGCAATGCCCGTATTGCCGCTGGTGGGCTCGATGATCTCGATACCCGGCTTCAACAGCCCCTTTTCTTCAGCATCCCAGATCATGGCGGCTCCTATTCGGCACTTGACCGAATAGGCTGGATTTCTGCCTTCAATCTTCCCGAGCACGACGGCTGCCTTCACGCCCTTGGTGATCTGGTTCAGCCGGATGAGCGGCGTGTTGCCGATCGACAGCGAATTATCGCTATATATATTCGGCATATATATTCTCTCCTTTACTTGGCGGTCTTTTGCAGCGCCTGCTCGATATCCGCAATAATATCGTCGATATGCTCAAGCCCTACAGACAGGCGTATAAAATCATCAGTCACTCCGGTTGCCTGCTGCTCCTGCGGGGTCAGCTGCTGATGTGTCGTCGAGGCCGGGTGTATGACAAGGCTTTTGGCATCGCCGATATTCGCCAGATGCGACAAGAGCTCAACCGAATTGATGAACTTTTTGCCCGCTTCACGGCCGCCTTTGATCCCGAAGCCCACAAGGGCCCCATAGCCTTTTTTCAAATATTTTGAAGCCACCCGGTGATTGGGGTTGTCTTCCAGGCCCGGATAATTCACCCAGCTGACCAGGGGGTGTTTTTTCAGATACCGCGCAACGGCCAAAGCGTTTTCAGTATGTCGCTGCTGCCGCAAGGGCAGCGTTTCCAGGCCCTGCAGCAGCTGGAAGGAATTAAACGGACTGATCGCGGCCCCGAGATCGCGCAGCAGCTGGACCCGCACTTTCAAAATAAAAGCAACATTGCCGAGCGCTGGATGATTGCCGAGAGCATCCCAGAATATAAGGCCATGGTAGCTGGGGTCCGGCTCGGTAAACTCGGGGAATTTTCCACTTCCCCAGTCAAATTTGCCCGAATCAACAATAACGCCGCCAAGGGAGGTTCCATGACCGCCGATAAACTTCGTAGCTGAAGCAACAACTATATCAGCGCCATAATCAATGGGCCGTACAAGCCCCACCCCCACCGTATTATCCACTACAAGCGGCAAACCCGCATCATGGGCAATAGCCGCTATGGCCTCAAAATCAGGCACATCAAGCTTTGGGTTGCCGATGGTCTCAATATAAACAGCCCGGGTCTTGTCTGTTATGGCTTTTTTAAACTCCTCCGGCTTTGTCGATTCCACAAACTTAGCTGTCCGGCCGAGCTTGGGGAAGGTATAATGCAGC
>CAIWCT010000354.1 GCA_903911225.1 uncultured delta proteobacterium | reverse complement strand
TGTGCCGTTATACAGATACAGCACGCCTGCTAAGGTCCATACTATCTGCCCGCTGTTGTTTATCCGGGGACGGCCGTACATAAGATCGGGAATGCCGGCCGATATGACCGTCGTGTTTGTCCCGTCAAAAAGATTCAGCCCACTGGCCAGCGAAGTCCATATTACCTGCCCCTTGTTGTTGATCTGCGGCAATACTTCATGCACACTGTCATTGTTGGTGAGCTGCCGTGTTGTCCCGCCGGACCTGAGCAGTATCTCATAATCGCCCCCGTCATTCCACATCCAGACAATATCGCCGCTGTCGTTTATCTCGGGCGCCACGTCATCGAACGAATTGGTGGTCAGCCGGTGCGTGGCGACTCCGTCATAGAGAAAAATTTCATAGGTTGACCCGTCGGCCATTGCCTGCCAGACCACCTGCCCGCTGTTGTTGAGCCGGGGCCGCACATCCTCATAGGCATTCGTGGTGAGCTGCGTCGTGGTTATGCCGTCGTAGAAAAATATTTCATGGGTCCCCGAGCTCGTCACTGCAGACCAGACAACCTGGCCGCTTGCGTTAATATCAATCTCCGGTTCATCGGATGGTGCAGGCGCACCGGGAAGAGCACCGTAAAAAGGTACTCCGTTTAAAAAGCCATTGCTTGTAAGCTGAATGGTGCGAGTGCCGTTATAGAGAAACACTTCCGGATTGGCAGCGCCTCCGACCCATGCCACATGCCCGCCGTCGCCGATCCGGGGGTAAGCATGAAATACATTGTCGACCGTAAGCTGCGTTGGAACATGCATAACCTGCACCGCGCCTGCCTGCACTGTAAGCAGCAGCAGTGCAAGTGCCGCGCATACACATAGGTTTCTTTGTTTTTCTCTCATTTCAGACTCCCTCCTTTTGCTGCATCCATTTTACCGGCCAAGAATCAGAGCGTACCGTTTTAATCCTGCCGACACCTTGTGCATAGTACTATAAATTAAGAAATTATTCGATCTTATTATTGTTAAATCGTTATTTGAATTTTGTTTTGTTAAAAGTTATAAGCTGGTAATTTATTGCCGCAGCTGCTGGTCGAGAAGGTCTTTCAGAGCGGCATTTGAGGTAGGGAAAGAGCCAAAAGATGTATTCCACGAGAGCTCATTTTCCATGCAGAAGTAAACAAATACCCCGGGCAGCAGTGCTTTAAACCAGCCGGCCATCTTTTTAAACATCTCTAGGCGGATCTCCTGCAAATAGCGCATTTTGCCATCCATTCCGGACAGGAACTCGCCGGTATAAATCCGCGTGCAGGGAAACCGCCTTTGAGCAATGCCTTTAAGCTGCGGCATGAACCGCAGGGCGCCTATGCTCACCCAGGCGATAGATTCCGGAGGTATATTTTCCGCCAGCATCTCCACTACGGCCCGATAGCCCTGCTCCCAGCCCTCATGGTAGATCATCGGGTCAAAGTGAAACCCGACCCGGTAGCCCTTTTCAATAACTTTTTTGGCCGCGGCAATGCGCTCGGCAAGGCCTGCCGCGCCATGCTCTTCGGCTGCAACAATGCCTGCGGTATTAAGTGACCAGGAAATTATATATGAGCCGCCGTGGTCGAGCTTCAGCAGCGGCTCTATCTGCACGGTTTTGGTCTTGAGCTCGAGCACCAGGCCGGGCCGCGACCGGAAAAACGGCAATGCAAAAGAGGCGAAATCGGTAAGATGCTCAAGAGCCATGCTGTCCATAAACTCGCCCGTGCCGATGCGTCTGATTGAGCCGCTGCGCAACTCAGGCACGGATTCCAGCTCTTCCAGCATATCCTGCAGATTGGCATACAGGGTGATAAGCGGATTATTCAGATAGGCCTGCAGAACGCAGTACGAGCAGTCAAGCGGGCATCCGGCGCCCGGCGTCAACACCATATAGCCGCAGCAGCGGTAGCGCTGCGTGCCGGGGCAGGCATCAAGGAAACGGCCCCGGCTGCAGCACAGCAGCAACTTTTTTTTGCCACGCACTGCGTCTTCGCGCTGCTTCTGCAGTGCGGCGATAAGCTCCTTTGCCGATGGCACTGTTTCCACGGGCACGCCCGGGCAGCGGTCGAGCACCTGCCGGGTTAGAGGGAGATCTTCGGCCTGTTTTTCTACATAGATATGCTCTGGTGTGAAGCTGGTCACGGCCCGTCCTCAAGCATGCGGCGCAGGAGCTCATCTTGGGAAAGGGCCTGCACCGTGCGGGCGGCCCCTGCAAGGGATCCCTGCTGCGAGAAGGCTATCTCGATGCGATAGATGCCGCCTTCAAAAGATGGGGGCGGCGCCAGCCGCACGCCGCCTGCATGGGGAAGCTTTTTTGCAAAGGCGGCAAACTGCTCTTCCCGGCGGCTGAGCCGCGGGAACCGGCAGCGCCTGAGCCATGTCCGCACCTGCTCGCCTTTCTGCGACAAATTGGGATTTGGGGCTGCAAGAATTTCCCTAATCCCTTCGGACTGAAGTATTGCGCCTATGGCCATATTGTCGCGCCGTGCAAGATCACCACAGGTTTCAATGACCTCAGCCTGCTTGCTGGCGCTCAGATGCACTGAGATAAAAAGCCTGTACAAAGCCAGCCTGTCACCTGCCGGCAGCAGGGCAAGCTCCGTAGCGCTATGCGCGGCAATGCTGCCGCCGGCAAGCGCCTGCTTCAGCTCATGCTCAAGCCCGTCGATGCGCAGGCAGGAGTCAAGGGCCTTCATAGCCGGCTGCAGCCCCAGCAGCGGCAGCCACAAGCTTACAACCTGCTCTTCGGTCAGATAGTGCAAAAGCCGCCCAACCGCCCCTGCCTGCTCAACCGGATTAAAAGCCCTGTGGCCGAGATTATCATGCAGCGCCCAGGCAAGCATCTCGGCCTCCGTTGCCCCTGGCTGTATCACACGGGCGAAAAACTCCGTATGCCCGAGCTGCTGCAAAGCCTGCACGCGCAAAAAACCACAAACAATACGGTAGGTTGACTGCCCCGGCGCTGCGGCAAGCACGGGCGGATTGATACACCCTGCCTGCCCGATTGCGCGCACAAGCGGCTCGCAACTTCTGCCGAACGTGACGACAAAAGCCCTGCTATCAAGATCAACGGCGGCAAGCGATATGGTTGATACGGTTGTTGCTATGCTCATACTTATCGATTCCTCTTGAAAAAAACCTGATTTTCCTATACATTAAAAGCAACTATACCACACCCATCCAAGAACCTGTCTCACCAGAGGTTTTGGTTAAACGCAGTACAAGCGGTGCCGGCAATGAGAGATACATAGCCGGTCGAGTTCCACCAGTAAGCCCGCAGCCTTAAAAAAGCACTGCCAATGGCCTGATGAAATGGCTTCTAAATACCTTATCACGGAGACCCGCGCGCATGAAGAAAATAATGAATCAACTGATACAGCTGCAGGACCTGTGCTTCACCCTTGATGAACAGAAGGCCCTCACCACTAAAACACACCTGAAAGACCTCGAAGAATCCATACATACACTTACTTCGGGGCTGCCCGCAGATCTTGCCAAGCTTTTTCAGGAGCTTATCAATCACTATGCAACGGCCGTGGTGCCCATGGCAAAGGGCATATGCACGGGCTGCGGTATGGCTGTGCCGACAATACTTGCCTATGAAGTGCAGGTGGGTGAAAAAATCAACCGGTGCCCGCGCTGTACCCGCATTATATATTACCGCGAATCCCTGCCCCGGCAAATCAAGCGCCTCAGCGTGCCCCATTCAGTCAAGCCCAATGCAGGCCTTGATCGATTTTCAGCCAGCAGGCTCATGATTCCAGAGCTTGAAGGCAATGACCGCGAGGCAGTGCTGACAGAAATGACGCAGCTTTTGGCTGCTCAAGGATACATTGAAAAGCCCGAAAGGCTGCTGGAGGCAGCGCTAAGCCGTGAATCCATAGTCCCGACGGCCATCGAACACAGCCTTGCTTTCCCGCATGTGCGCGGGGTTGAGGGCGGCGGGCTCATTTTTGCCTGCGGAGTGAAAAAAAACGGCATTGCCTTCGGCGCGCCCAAGGGCCAGCTGACCCGCATATTCTTCTTTATCGTGATTCCACTTGCGGCAAGCGCGTTCTACCTGCAGCTTATCACCGGACTCATGGAATCCTTCCGCGAAGCGCCCGCGCGCGACAAGCTGCTTGAATGCAAAACACCCGAAAAAATGTGGCAGGTTCTCAATAATCTGACAAAAAAAACTTTCCCCTGATGGCGCTTGCGCCGGAAAAGAAAGGTTCAAGGTTCGGAGCTTGAAGTAACGGGATTCAAGATTCCGGATTCAAAATTCAAGATTGTAGGGGCAGGCCCCCGTGCCTGCCCCGGGTTAGAAGTTTAGATTCTGACTTCTGAAGTTCCTGCTCCGAACACCGGACTCATGACTCCGAACTTTCCAACTGCCTTCTGCCTCCTGAACCCTGGCTGCCTTTTTAACACCCTCACCGTGCAATAGTTTTCACAAGACTGATAGTCTTCTCCATGTCATGCTCCTGCAGAAACGGGCTTGTTGAAAGCGTTATGGTTCTCTCGGCAAGCATGCGTGCTTTTGAGCTGTTCATATCGGGTACAATGCCGCGCAGATAGCTGTAGTCGGCAAGAGCCAAAGCATAGATCCGGGAAACGCCAAGACCCGAGCCGGAAAAAACCTTGAGCGCGGTTTTTTTCTGTTCAGGCAGGTCGAACACAACCGTGACATAAGGGTAGGTTGCCCTGTCGCCCGGGGCTTCCTGCACAATGGTAAGTCCGGCACAACCGCCAAGCGCCGCACTGTATCGCAAAGCTTTTTCCCGCTGAAGCTCAATTGAAGATTCAATGCGGTGGAATGCTCCGCGGCAAACCGCCTTTCTGAAGCCCGATACGCCATGGACGGGAAAATCAATTTCAAAATCTTCGCGCAGGGCCTTGACGAGATCCCCCCTCATAGTCCACCACAGCTCGGGCAGAGTGAACACAAACCAAAAAAGCCGGGGCCGGTAAAAAAGCCCATAGCCAAGCAATTCCATCACCCGGCAAAACTCAACGAAGCTATCCTGCCGGATCAGCCGATTCATTGTCGCAGCAATCAGGGCGGCGTGTTCGGGCCTGTTTGCAACCAGTACGCCGCCTTCATACATCGTCAGGCCCTTGCCTGCTGCAAGGCTGAAAAATGAAAAGTCGCCGAGGGTTCCGACCTTTTTGCCTTTATATAAAGCCCCGAGCGATTGAGCGCAGTCTTCTATCACCAAAAGGCCATGCTCCCGGACTGTCAGGGAAAACCGCGTTATGTCGCAGGCAATGCCTGCCAGATGATCGACAAGAATTGCCGCAATATCATCGCTTCCGGCGCAGATGTCGGCTACCTGCTGCGAAATGCCGTTGAAATCTTTTTCCCCGATATCGTACAAAAGAATGTCAAAGCCAGCCCTTTTGACGGCAAGGGCTGTCAGAGGGCAGATAAATGAAGGAAGAAGAATGGTGCGCTTGGAAGAAAGTTCTTTTAAAGACTGGCATATAATATATAATGCGGCAGTTCCGGAACAGGTGATGGCTGCAACGGCCACGCCGAGATAGTCGCTAAAGTCCTGCGCCAGCAAGTCGCCTGCGTGCCGCTGCCGGTATGCTGCTGCAAACTCTCTGCCGGAAAGAGGAAACCCCGCCGTGGGGGGAATGTCTCTAAATATACTCATTGCAGTCTTTTCTGAGGATGGTGATAACCAGTGGAACAATTTCATTGTACGTGTATCGATACTGTCAATTCAATAAAAAAAGAGGACTGGGAGGCTTTTTTCGCTGACTGCCCCGAAGGGTACTGGTTCTATGAAACCCTGGAGCAGTCAGGGCTTGCTGAGTTTGCATTCCATTATCTGCTTGCCTACCGTCAGGAGCGGCTTGCCGCCATTATTCCTTTTTTTACTGCCGATTTTGACGGCAATTCCGTGCTTGAGCCTGGTGTCCGGAAGATAGTCAGCGCCGTGCGCGCCGTGGCGCCGCGATTTTTAGTGTTTAAAACGCTTTTTTGCGGCTCTCCTTTCGGGGAGCAGGGGCTTATGGGCATTGCACCTGATGTGGCCGATACACAAGAGCTGCTCCGTTCCGTGGCCAGCGAACTTACGGCATTCTGCAGGCAGCAGGAATTATCACTTATTATTTTTAAAGACTACTGCGAACAGGATGCTGCTGCTCTTGGCATGCTTGCCGGCCAGGGCTTTTTTAAAAGCGACAGTTTCCCTTCGGCCATTATCGACCTGCCCTATAAAACATTTGACGATTATCTGGCAAGCCTCAGTAACAGCGCACGAAAGGACCTGCGCCGCAAGCTGAAAAAAGCCAGCGACACAGGCATGCTTACGACAAGGGTTGTGGAGCGCGTGGATGATATAATTGACGACATCTACAGCCTTTACATGAACACCTATACCGCCGGGGCGATGAAATTTGAAAAGCTGACAAAAAAATTTTTCCTTGCCTGCGCTGAAAACGCCGGAGGCAGCTGCCGGTACTTTTTGTATTATATCGACGGAAAGCTTGCAGCCTTTAACCTCTGCTTTGTCCACGGCGACCTGCTTATCGACAAATTCATCGGTTTTGATTATGACATAGCCAAGAGATACAGCCTCTATTTTGTGAGCTGGTGCGTCAATGTCCAGTGGTGCATCGACAACGGCATCAAACACTACCAGGTCGGGCAGACCGATTATGAGCCGAAGACCCGTCTGGGAGGCAGGCTTGTGCCGCTGTATGCCTATGTGCGGCATACAAACGGACTGGTGAACCGCTGCCTGCAGGTGCTTGCAAAGTTCTTAAATATTTGAAGACCGCTCATATGCTTGCCGACAAAGTCCGCATACTTAATTTTGACGGGAGCCTCTTGCGGCAGACACGCCTCATAGAGCGCTACCGGCCTGAAATAGTCGACCTTGCAGCTTTAGGTCCCTCATGCCGCCTGTGGGCAAATCAAAAAACTGCCGATACAATAAAACTGGCTTTAAAGCCCAAGGCAAAACACTGTGTAACCTTTCTCGGCTCGGGTGATTTTCATCATATATCGCAGCTGCTTGCAGGCCAGTTTACCGAACCTCTCACGCTTATCGTCTTTGATTTCCATCCCGACTGGGACATCCTGCCGCCGCGGCTTGGCTGTGGTTCATGGGTCAGCAGGGCGCTTGAGCAAAAAAATATCAGCAAGGCCCTTCTGCTGGGCATTTCTTCAGATGATATTTCAAGCCCCGCAATTCATACGGGCAATCTCAAGGCCCTGAAAGACAACAGGCTGGAGATATATCCCTGCGCGCACAAGCCCACTCGAGTCCTGTTCAGAAACGTTCCCGGCAACAAATCCATTCAAATCCGGCGCAGCGGGCTTGCCCGCGATATTGTCTGGACTGAGCTGCAGGGCAGGAATATGGAAATATTCATGGCTCAGGTGCTGCAGGGCTGCCGGAGCAGAAAAGCATATATAAGCATTGATAAGGACTGCCTGCGCTCAGAGCATGCCCTGAGCAACTGGGAAGAAGGCCGGTTCAGCCTCGATGAGCTGCTGCGGCTGTTAAAGGTAATAAAAGAAACAATGGATATAGTCGGGCTTGATATTACCGGGGAGTATTCAGAGCCTGAAGTATCGGGCAGCATAAAATCATTCTGCTCCCGCCTTGATCATCCCGCCGAATATACCGCACGAGGCAAGCCATCCGCCAGCATCGACACAATTAATGAAGAAACCAACCTGCAGATTCTTGGCCTGCTCGGCCGGTAATTGACAAGCAACCGGCAGGCTGGCTTTCTCCGCCTGCGGCGGATCCAAAATAACATCACGGGCGATTTTGGCACAGTCTCATCTCCGGGTGGTGACGCCGCTTATGGCCGCTAGCGGGATGCGCAAAGAGTTGCTTTCGGGATTGCCGGCCACGTGATCGACGACCCCGTCGAAGGCGCGTTCATTCAAGCCGCGCTGACGGGCAATGCAGCGCACCGACGTGAGAATGTCGTCGCGACAGGTCATCCGCTCGGCCTTTGCTTCGATGATGACCGCGGTATAGCTGGCATAGCTGCGGTCGGATTCGCAGATTTTGAATGCAACCTGCTGGTTACCCATTATGCAGCGGGCCATTCTGCCTCCGGGTCGTGAGCCGCAGTAAATATAGTTACCGTCAAAACCGTAGGAAAGCTCCACGGCATAGGGCTTGCCATCTTCAATACCGATGAGCGTTCCCCAGGTATAATGTTTGATAAAATCGATAATTTCCTCCCGGCTCATATGACGCATCGCACAAACTCCTTCCTTCACAGTATGATTAATTTGTTGTAGTATATTATTTTGGGCTGCAGGACTACCTTCCTGCAAGCCTGCCTGCAATTCATTTTATGAAACGAGTATGAAAGCAATCGTTCTTGCCGCAGGGTACGGTACGCGGATGCACCCGCTGTCGCAGCACCTGCCCAAACCCCTTATGCCCGTGGTGGGCCAACCGCTACTGTGGCATATTATCACGAAGCTTGCGGGCAGTAAAGCCGCTGCTGTGGGAGTTAACTGCCACCATATGGCCGCCCTCGTGCAGGAATATGCCCCGGCGGCAGATTTCGGCGTGCCGGTTGTACTGTCCCATGAGCCTGTTATTCTCGGCAGCGGCGGCGGCATCGGCGGGTTTCGCGACTTTCTGGCAGGAGAAGACTATTTTGTCGTACACAACGGCGACATGCTCAGCAGCATCGATATCGACGCCGCACATGATGCATACCGCAGGCGAATGCCACTGTGCGCCATGGTGCTGCATGACGCGCCGGGATTCAATAATGTGTGCATCGACCAGAGCGGCTGCATCATTGACCTGCGCGACACCATCAAGCCCAACAATGTGGCCCGCAGGCTTGCCTACAGCGGCATCTGTTTTCTGCGCAGCGACATGCTGCGTTATATCCCTGCGGGAGCCTCCGACCTTGTACTGATTCTTATCGGGATCATAAAAAAAGGCATGGGAAAAATAGAAACAATTATAGAGGATCAGTGCGAGTGGTGCGATGTGGGCAATCCTGCCAGTTATTGGCGCGTGCATCGGGAAATACTCATCGGCAGGAAGCCACTCATCGAAAGGTCGTGTATACCGCAGACAGCTTTTTATACCGGCAAAAAAACCCATGTCGGCAGCGGTGCAAATTTTTCGGGGTTTGTCTCTATCGGCGACAACTGTACCCTTGGCAGAAATTGCCGCCTTGAAAATTGTGTTGTCTGGAGCGGCAGCAGCATCGAGCAGGCTGCATCGTTTAAAAACGCCATCATAGGGCCGGGCTGGTCTGTTCAACCCCGGAAAGCAGTCTAAATATGCAGTCAGAGCGCTACGAGCGTCGCATAAAAAACTTTCTTAAAAATGCAGGGTGCACCCTCAATCCCGGTGATTCCGCCCTGACCCTTCTTGCCCAGGGCGGCTCCGACCGCAAATTCTACCGCGCGCTCACCGCCAGTGGTTCTTTTGTCGTGATGACAGCACCGGCATTCCGCTACGAGATAAGGGCTTTTCTGGATGTTGGCGCCTATCTGCACGGCTGCGACGTTGGAGTGCCTGAAATCATACACCATGATGATGAGGGGCAGCTGGTCCTCCTGGAAGATGTGGGCGATGAGAGCCTGTATGCCCTGCTGCAATGCGGGCCGGACCGCAAGCAGGTGATGGGGCTCTACCGGCAGGTGATTACAGCCCTTGCACGGCTGCAGATGCAGGCAACCCGGCAGATGCGCACCTGCAACTATCTCAAAAACCGCTCATTCGGCTATGAGGCCCTGCGCTGGGAAACAGACTATTTCACTGAATGCTTCCTTAAAAATTACTGCGGCATTGAGATAGAACATGAAAGTGACCTTGACTATGAACTGCACAGCCTTGCCGATGCCATAGCCGCCGAGCCGCGCTATTTCATGCACCGCGATTTTCAGTCAAAAAACATCCATTTCAAGGATGGCCATGTCCGTATCATAGATTTTCAGACCGCCACCTGCGGCCTGCTGCAGTATGATCTGGCATCACTTCTGAAGGATGCCTACGCTCCGCTTGAGCCTTCCGAGCGCCAGGAACTGGTTGGCTTTTATATGCGGGAGCTTGCAGACACCTGGAGCCTTGTCCTTGATGCAGATGCCTTCATATCCATGTTCCACCGCGCAGGGCTTCAGCGCACAATGCAGGCCCTGGGGGCATTTGCTTTTCTAAGCATGCGCAAGGGCAAAACCGAATTTAAGCAGTATATTCCCGCAGGGCTTGCAACGCTGCGCGAAGCCCTTGCGCTGTTTCCCGAGTATCGCGCCCTTGGAGATCTTGCAGCCCTTGCCGCGCTGCGCATACAGCAGGCAGGACGGGCTGCATCATAAATCCTGAAACACTGATTTTCGAGACAGGGCATCCTGCCGGATGCATACCACACTTATTTTGGAGGTAGAATCGATATGGGAACACCAATAGCGGAACAGGAAATACGAAAACTCATGGATGACGAAGTCTGGGGTACGCTCATAGCCATTGACGAGGGGCAGCCCTATGCAATTGAAACTTCTTTTGCCGCTGACGAAACCAGCCTGTACACGGGCTCAAAACTCGGTGGCCGCATGAACCGCTGCCTTGCGCGCAATCCGGCGGCAACATTTAAAATCTGCGACGGAGATCACCGCGGCCACAAATACCGCGCAGCCATTGTTGAATCGCAGGCCGAAATACTCACCAGCCGAGAGGATATCCTCTACTGCCTGAAAATTATTTTCACCAAGCTCAGTCTTTCCACCGAAAACATCGAGGCCAAAGCCGATACGTATGCTGCCGGCAAGGGCTCTCTGGCCCTGTATCGCCTGCCGCTGCGCAAGCTCGGGGGCATTCGCTCTGCACGGGGATAGCAGCCTTTATTTCTGGTTATAAAAGATTGCAGGGGCAGGCCCCCGTGCCTGCACTGGGTTCGTAGTTTGGAATAAAATAAATTCAATGTTCGAAACTCAGAACCGAAGGGACATTCTGCGAGCACCCTATTCGTAAACATGTATCACCTCAGGAGCTGTGAGCATGAAACTTTTGGAACCCGGTCGCATCGGAAAGCTGGAGATTAAAAACCGCATCATCATGGCGCCCATGGGCATTCGGGGGCTCTGTGATCCTGAGGACGGCTACTGGGGTGAGCGGGTGCGAGCTTATTATGGGGCACGGGCAGCAGGCGGCTGCGGCATGATTACAACTGAAATGGTTTTTGTTTCACAGGCTGTTGAGCCTGTTGCAAAAGAATTATTGAGCCTGGCAAATGACAGGCATCTGGATGCGGTGCATCGCCTTGCAGAAACGCTGCATGCATATAATTGCAAGATGAGCGTGCAACTGACCGCCGGGTTCGGCCGCGTTATACCGCCCCCCGTAGTGTCTGAAGGAGTGGCGCCGGTTTCAGCCTCGGAGAACACGAATTATTATGTTCCTGATTATGCTGATTTGAATGCACGGGCACTGACTACTGAAGAGGCGGAAGATCTTGCCCGGTCTTTCGGATATGCCGCAAAGCGCTGCCGCGAGGCAGGCGCCGACTGCGTGGAGCTGCATGGCCACGAAGGCTATCTAATGGACCAGTTCATGACCGGTCTCTGGAACAGGCGCGATGACCGGTACGGAGGCTCGCGAGAAAAGAGGCTTACCTTTGCCAGTGAGGCAATTGATGCAATCAAGCGTGAGGCTGGTGCTGATTTCCCCATTATTTACCGCTTCGGCATTACCCACTATCTTGAAGGAGGCAGAGAAGAAAACGAAGGGCTCTGGATCGCCGGTGAGCTTGAAAAAATGGGCGTGGCAGCGCTGCATGTAGATGCCGGCTGCTATGAGACATCCTGGTGGCCCCATCCACCGCAGTATCAGGCGCCCGGGTGTATGGCAGAGCTTGCTGCTAAAGTCAAAAAGGTCACCACCCTTCCAATTATTGCAGTCGGCCGCCTGCATTACCCGGAAACAGCCGAGCAGGTGCTGACTGAAGGAAAGGCGGACTTTATCGCCATCGGCAGAGGTCTGCTTTCCGATCCGCAGTGGGTCAACAAAGTGCAGAGCGGCAGAACCGATGAACTTATTCCCTGCATCGGCTGCCACGAGGGCTGTCTGTGGCAGATGATTGCCGGGGAACCCACAAGCTGCTCTCTGAACCCCTCATGCGGGCATGAAACAGATCGTCCTCTTACGGCGCTGAAAAAGAAGCTCTCGCTGCTGATTGTAGGCGGCGGGCCTGCCGGTATTGAAGCAGCCCGGGCGGGAGCACAGCGCGGCTTTGATGTCACACTGTGGGAAGCATCCGGCCGGTTGGGAGGCAATCTCTGGCCTGCTTCAAAGCCGCAGTTCAAGCATGATATTGCAGACTATTTAAAATACCTCAAAGGGCTTGCCGGCCGCTTACCGATCCATATTGAGCTGAATAAGCGGGCATCTGCCGGGGATGTCAGGAACTTCGGCGCCGACTATGTCATCCTTGCTACGGGTTCGGCCATGGAGCCCCCCCCGTTTGAAAGCGGCAAAGTACTGACGGTGCTGCAGGTTTTAAACGGCCTGGAGCCAAAGGGAGAAAAAATACTTGTTATGGGCGGCGGTGTTATAGGATGTGAAACCGGGTTATATCTTGCACGCAAGGGCAGGCAGGTTACCATTTGCGCCCGGCAGGACTGCGATGATCTTGATATGGACACTGTTGATCACAATAACCGCCTTATGTTTCTTAACATTATAAGAGATAGCGGTATCACGGTGCTGCGGGCAACGATCCCTGTACGGCTGGAGAAAGACGGCGTTGTGGTCGATCAGAAAGGCGTGGAAAAGAAAATTGCAATGGACAGCCTTGTTTTTGCAGGACGTCTGTTCCCGGACAATGGCCTTGCGAAGTCTCTTGGAGAAATGCCCAATAGTATCAGCATTGGCGACTGCGTGAAATCCGGAACGATTATGGATGCTGTGTGGGGAGGATTTCAGGCCGTAAGAAAAATTGAACAGTGAGTTGCTCTAAAAACGACAAAATGCTCTCATACAAACCAGGTTGGGAAACCACCATTACTGGAAAGGGCGCAGTATGCCGGATGATTTTACCGAAGTCAGAATTTTAGATAACTTCTATCAAACATCCAGCTTTTTCCCCATGCCCGTGGTGCTTGTCAGCACAATTTCAAAATCAGGGCAGGCCAACCTGGGCACCTATTCCCTGTGCTTTCCCCATAGCATTACCGGCGGACGTGACCATGCCATGATGCTGATATCACGCGGCACCAGCAACACGGCAGAAAATATTATCAGGGCCAAAGTCTGCGCGCTTAATTTTATACCGGACAAAAGAAAGTACCTGAAAAACTGCGTTGTGCTGGGATACCCCGGTGAAACGACAGAGCAGAAAATGAAAAACAGCATATTCACCCTGCTGCCGTCCACCCGCAGTGAGGCTGAAGGCGCCCACCCCTATCCCCCGATTGTCAAAGAGGCGTTTCAGGTATTTGAATGCACCTGGGATGACCGCTATCCACTGAAGCATACTGATGAGCTTGTGGAATGCCACTTTCTGCTGCACATTGATAAAATTATCATGAAAAAGAAGTGGCGCGACTGCCTGTTCAAAGGCAAAGGGTTTCCCCGCATGCCCATCGACTACGGGTACCGTGACAATGTGCGGTTCTGGTTTGCCGAGCACTCCCGGCCCTATGCGGTGCCCATTCCAAAAGACAAGGGTAATGCCGTAGAAACGGTGAAATATGCCTGCACGCACTTTGATCCTGACATCACCTGGGAAGATGAGGCCTGTGCAATGCTGGTGAAAGTGCCAAATATTTTTTTAAATAAAGCCCTGGGCGGCATTGTGGCTGAGGCGAAAAACGCAGGCATTACGGTAATCACGCCGGAGTTTATGGCAAAAATCAGGGACAAACGCTCAGGCGGCAGGTAAAGTATTCCAACCCGGAGTATTTTATTTCAAGCCGGGTAGGGCTAAGCTTCTTATCGTATCTCCATGACTAAAAAAACGGGGGCATGGCATGGTGCACCCTGAGCACCATTGCCTGCCCCCTGAATCCTACCAGACCATTATTTTTCCTGCGCAGATCGTATTCTCGGGGCCAAACCTGACGGTCACCTCAAAGTCACCGGCTTCAAGCCGAAGCGGACTCACATAAAAAAAGCCCATAAGATTTCTTTTGCCAATTTTAATCCGGGCATAGTCGGCTATATACTGCGTACCCCAGTCAATATCTATAGGCTGTTGGAATTCAACACCGCTGTCTTTTGCGGCAACAATAACAAACGGTATCATGTTCGGGAAGAGTGAAGCAAACAGCTTGCTGATCGAGCGAGGATAAACCTTCACGCTGCATATCGAGTCATCGCAGGTTTCGTTATCATCCACCTTGCCATTGCAGTCATCGTCAATGCCGTTACACACCTCCGCAGCACCCGGATGCACCTCCGCATTGTTGTCATCGCAGTCAAAGCCGGTGCTGGTATCGACATACCCCGCTGGAGCTTCACAGGCCAGTGTGGAAACGGCGTGGTTGCCATAGGTATCGCCGTCGGCATCAAGATAATAGGTCGTTAATTCCTCACACCCCTGCACGGTCGTTGTAGTTGTCGGCACTATGGATGTCGTTGTTGTTGGTACAATGCTTGTCGTGGTTGAGCTCGTTGTCGGCGCAACCGATGTTGTCGTTGTGCTGGACACAATGCTTGTTGTGGTCGAGCTTGTTGTCGGCACAACCGATGTTGTCGTTGTACTGGGCTCAATGCTTGTCGTGGTCGAGCTCGTTGTCGGCGCAACCGATGTTGTCGTTGTGCTGGGCTCAATGCTTGTCGTGGTCGAGCTCGTTGTCGGCACAACCGATGTTGTCGTTGTGCTGGGCTCAATGCTTGTCGTGGTCGAGCTCGTTGTCGGCACAACCGATGTTGTCGTTGTGCTGGGCTCAATGCTTGTCGTGGTCGAGCTCGTTGTCGGC
>CAIWCT010000353.1 GCA_903911225.1 uncultured delta proteobacterium | reverse complement strand
TGGAAATAAACAAGCGGTTTGCACTTCCCTTTGCCTGTCTGGTCTTTGGTGTTTTGGGCGTGTCGCTCGGCTCATACTGGCGGCGCGGCGGCAGATCCTACGGGTTTATTTTCAGCCTGGTGATAGTCTTTTTTTATTACCTGTTTTTAACCATTGGTGAAAATTTTGCAAAAAGCGGACTTGTATTCGCCTTCATGGGCATCTGGCTCCCCAATATCGTGCTCGGCAGTGTTGGGCTTTTTCTTTTTTTCAGAGCGGCAAGGGAAAAGCCCCTGCCTGTTCAATGGTTTGACCGGCATGTCGCGCCAGCCATTGAAACGCTTTCGCTTTGGATTAAGCGCAGGCGCGGACTTTAAGTGATTGGCTTGAAATCAAGTAAGCAGTGTATGAGGAAACGCACGTGTTGATTATAACTCGTTATTTTACGCGCGAATTTTTAAAAACATTCTTATTATGCATGGGATCATTCATCGCGCTGTATATCCTGGTTGATCTGTTTGAGCGCTTGGATGATATGATAAAAAACCAGGTGGCTTTTGCGCTGATTATTGAGTATTGCCTGTGCAGCATACCCTTGATTATTTATCAGTTATGTCCCATGGGGGTGCTGCTGTGCACCTTTATCACTATTGGCCTGTTTGCCAAGCACAACGAAATTATGGCGCTCAGGGCACATGGTGTGAGCCTGTACCGCGTTCTGAAGGTTTTTATTTTTATTGCCATAAGCCTCTGCATATTTTCACTGTGGCTCCAGGAATATGTGATGCCAACGACCAACCAGATAGTCCGGGAGATAAAAAACGTCAATATCAAGGGGAAAAAGGTATCAAAAATTTTTAAAAAATTTCATTACTGGTACCGCAGTCAGGATGTGATTTATAATATTGATTACTTCGACCCCGATACCAACCAGCTGCAAAAGATAACGGCGCTTTATTTCGATGCAAACTTTAATCTTATCAAGCGAGTCAATGCAAAAAGTGCAGAATGGGTAAATGACGCCTGGCAGTTTAAGGACGGAATAGAGCGGAATTTTTTGCCGAACGGCGATGTTGATGTTGTCAAATTCGAAACCAAGAGCTATACGATCAGCAAAACGCCAGATGAGTTTAAAATGGCACGGAAGCAGGATGATGAGATGAGTTTTACCGAGATCCGGGCGGTAGTGAAAAAAATGCGCGCTGAAGGCTATCCTGCAACCTCCTATGAGGTGGATATGTACGCAAAAATATCCTATGCGTTCATCACGGTGATTATGGCCCTTCTGGGCATTCCGTTTGCTTTGCGCACGGGCCGCAGCGGGGGCATGGCTTTGGGCATCGCTCTGAGTATTGGTTTTGGTTTCGTGTACTGGATTTTCTTTGCCTTCTGCGTGTCGCTCGGCAAGAGCGGCGCGTTGCCGCCGGTTTTAGCGGCCTGGACGGCAAACATCACGTTCGGGATGCTGGGGTCGTATATGTTTCTGCATGTGCGGCAGTAGAACAGCCCGGCTAAAGGGGCTGCTTATTTGAACATGCCGAATTTGCTCTTTTTGGCATCGGCATCAGCGCCCGGAGCCTGTGGTGACCCCATTTTTATTTTGTTGAGCTGGCCGCCGAGGTTTTTTATTTGCTCGTCCTTCTCCGCCACCTTCTGCGTAAGCTCCTGCAGTTTTGCTTCCTGGGTTTTGATATATTCATTGCGCTTGGCGATTTCAGACTCCAGCATGGCGATATGGCTTTTGTATTTGCCTTCCAGTGCGCGCGACGATTCCGTCACCGTTCGCATCTCGGTGTCATATTTTGCTTTGAGCTCAACGTAGTTTTTTACTATTGAAAAATCAGAAGCCGATTCCTTCATCTGCCATCATCCCCTTTAGTTGAAAATCTCCGTTTTCATTAATGCCCAGTTTGTCCATCATAAGTTTTAACTCGCCGGGCAGCAGCGTATAGGTGAGTGCATCTTGGAGGGCGAGCTGCTTGTTTGCGATCAGCGCAACAAGGGATTGCTCAAATGACTGCATGCGGTGAACCGAAACAGACCGCTCCATTTCATCACGTATTTCCCGCAGCTTATTATTTTCTATCAGATCCTTGATGCGTGGCGTTTTTATGAGAATTTCCATTGCCGCCACCCGGCCCTGGCCGTCTCTGCTTTGAATAAGGCGCTGGTAGGTTGTTGCTAGCAGTGTTTCGGCCAGTTGCTTGCGGATTTGGGGCCGCGCATCCACATCAAATGAATCCACTATGCGCGAGATGGCCTCATAGCTGCTGTTGGCATGCAGGGTGCTGAACACCAGATGGCCTGTCTCGGCGGCGCTCAGGGCCGTGAGCATGGTTTCATTGTCTCTCATTTCGCCGATCAGGATAACGTCCGGGTCCTGGCGCATGGTGTTTTTCAGCGCCGTGGCGTAATTGAGCGTATCCAGGCCGATTTCCCGCTGCGTAATAAAGGATTTTTCATCGCGCATCAGATACTCTATGGGGTCTTCAATGGTCACGATATGTGCTGCCCGGTGCTGGTTGATGTACTGTACCATGGCGGCAAGGGTTGATGACTTGCCCATGCCCGTTGGACCGCAGGCCAGCACGAGCCCCTGGGGTTTTTCGCAAATGGAACCGAGCACTGTGGGCAGGCCAAGAGATTCCAGGGTGGGTACGGCTGTAAAGATATTGCGGAAGGCAAGCGCGAGGGTCCCGCGTTGATAGAAAACATTAATGCGGAAGCGGGTGAAGCTTTCAATTGAGTATGACGAGTCGACGGCCAGATCCTTTTCAAGAATTTCCTTCAGCCGGGGGGAGAGAATGCGGTCGATGACCGGGGTAAGCCATTCCATGCTGATGCGTTCTTCGCCATAGCGGGTCAATGCGCCGTGGACACGGTACAGCGGCTGAGACCCGACTCGCAGATGAAGGTCGGAAGCCTTTTTGTCTACCATGATGCGAAGAAGATCGTTTAAATCCTGCATGGTTTGCCCGCAAAATTATTCCTATCAACAAACAGTATCTTTGATTATCATTTTATTTTCAATAAAAAAAGAACATAAAAGAGCGATATGCTGTAACAATGAAAGCCTTATTATTTTTGTTTTGTGCTATTACTGTAGAATAGCCGGTACGGGTGTACCGGTGTTTTTTCGGAACGATTCAGGTAGCGAGGGTTCAGAGTTCAGCAGAGCGATACGGGAACGTATCGATGGTTGGAGGCTTTGGTCGTCTATCAGAGGCTCATTAAACAGCGCTCCTTCCCCTTCCTGGTTTTCTGAACCCTGAGCAGTTGCGTTTTTTAAGAACAGGGAGACTCCTATGAAAGTTGCCTTGCTGCAGCTGAACAGTGTCTGGGAAGACCCCCGGGAGAATCATTTCAGGGCCTCTGAGCTTATCAGCAGTGCTGCCGCCCAGGGCTGTGATGTGGCTGTGCTGCCAGAAATGTTTCCTACCGGCACATCGTCAAATACGGCAATAACAGCCGAGCCTGCAAATGGCCCCACCGATGCTTTTCTTTCCGTCGCTGCCAAACAGCACACCATGAATATCATTGCCGGTTTTGCCCTGCGGGGGCAGAACCCAGAAAGCAAGGCCCGCAACATTGCCGCCGTCTATAACCGGCAGGGTGACCGGGTGGCGCTCTACACAAAAATATATCCCTTTTCTCCCGCCCTTGAAAACCGCTCCTATGAAGCAGGCAGCGCTCCTGTTATCTTTGCGCTAGAGGGAACCGCCTGCGGGATTTTCATCTGCTATGACCTGCGCTTTCCGGAGGCGTTCAGAAGCATTGCAAAAAAGGTACAGGCTATATTCGTTATAGCCAACTGGCCCAGGACTCGCATCGAACACTGGGAAGCTCTGCTGAAGGCCCGCGCCATAGAAAATCAGTGTTTTGTTATTGGTGTCAACCGAACGGGCGTTGACGGTAATGGCCTGTACTATTCGGGCTGTTCACAGATCATAGATCCGTGGGGCCGGGTTTTGTGTCACGGCAGCGAGCGCGAACCCGTGGT
>CAIWCT010000352.1 GCA_903911225.1 uncultured delta proteobacterium | reverse complement strand
CGCCGTGGAACCCTACGGGGCCTGCCGCCTGTGCGTAGTTGAAATCAAAAGCGGCGCCATGGCAAGCATCGAAAGCTCCTGCACCTATCCGGTGGCGGATGGCATGGATGTGTCCACAGACTCTCCGGCTGTCATGAAAGCCCGCAAGGCTGTGCTCGAGCTGCTGCTGGCACGTTGCCCCAATGTGAAAGTCATCAAGGATCTGGCCGCCGAATACGGCATTGAAAAGGCCGGAGACCACCTGACCGTTGAAAACGAATACTGCATACTGTGCGGACTGTGCGTGCGCGGCTGCCACGAGGTTGTGAAGGCCGGCGCCATCAGCTATTCGGGCAATGGCAAAAACAAAAAAGTCGAAGCGCCGTTTGGCGAAGAAGCCGAAAACTGCATAGGCTGCGGCTCCTGCGCTTTTGTCTGCCCCACGGGCATTATAAAAGTGCGCGATGTTGAAAAAGCCACTGAAAATATGCCGGGCGGCGAAGTCGAGATCGGCGATGAGCGCATCATTGACAACTGGAACCGCAACCTCAAAATGCAGGCATGCAAAATTTCCGGTAACCCAATCGCTCCAGAGTATATGCTCAAGCGCTTCCGCGAGACAATGCTCCTGTCGCCGCAGTTTTTCAATATCTCCATGGGCCGTCGCGAGTGCCCCACGGTCGACCACGACCTGTGCGTGGGCTGCGGCTCCTGCCTTGAGGAATGCCCTGCCGGGGCCATGAAGCTTGAAGTGACTGACAAAAATGAAATCCGCAACACTATCATGAGCGAGCACTGCTGCGGCTGCCAGACCTGCACGATTTACTGCGTGCGCTCTGCCATCAAGGTTCCTGCTCTGGCTTAATCGTTTTCCCTATACAGCAACAAGGCCTGCCGGCTTTTGCCCGGCAGGCCTTTTCTTTTGCCTGCGACCCGGATTCACTGCTTTATCTGCATTGCCAATAATCCGGGCTACGTCCAATGCTGTTCATTTAAGAGTTCCTTCTCTCCTTGAGGGGAGAAGGTCAGGATGAGGGGTGTTGAAAACACAGCAAAAAGACACAGCCCCCTCACCTCGATCCTCTCCCCCGTGCCGAGGGCGAGGAGGTTTTTGGCTTAAATGAACAGTATTGGGGCTACGTCGAACTCGCCGCTGAAAAAGCCTTCATCTTCCAGAACATTATGCTTGAAACAAGCAGGCCGGTGCAAATCGAAAGGTCAAGAGCGCAGACAAGGCAGAGATAGAGATACCTGCCCGCGGCGGCTCGTGACATCCATGCGCCAGCCGGTATGATAATGGCCAGAAATATGAGCATCCCCGGCCGGAAGCACTGCCAGAGCTTCGGGTTTTCGAGCCTGCTGATTCGAAGAATATTTTTTCTACATGCTTGGATGAATATGAACCGCGCCTTAACAAGACCGGCTATAATTCCCAACATGGGTGCAAGCATCGACCAGATTGAATCGGGATCGATCCCGTAAGCGCTTTTTGCCAATGCGCCGCCCTTCAGCAGCAGCGCGACCCCCCCGCCATACCAGACAAATGCCGCTATAAACATGACGGTACGCCGAGAAAAGACCATAATCAACTCTCCCTTTAAGTTATGGCCATGCTAAGATGCACTACCAGGATGGGCACGGCATGCCGTGCTCCCTACTCATCCTTCCATTCCCTGATGCGGAACTGGCACTCCGAAGCGCCGTCGCCCATGCGCGAGATAATTTCCCAGCGGCCCCTCTTGTCCCGCAGCGCTACCTCTACATCATAGCCGCAGATAAAGTCGCAGGGCAGCTCGGCTATGCCCATTTTCTTTGTCATGTCCAGAAAAGGGCATTTCGTGAGATGCTCATAATACACCTCCTCGCCGTTCTCCATCTCCTGGTCGATATGCAGCTCAAAGCCTATCATGGGAAAACTTATCAGCTCCCGCTTCATAAGCTGGCCGATGGGCAGTTTGCCGCCGGGGAAATTTTTCCTGATGCGCTTCATGCCCTCGTCATAGAGCTTCTTGAAGACTTCCGTGCCCTTCTCCTCACCCAGAACTTTTTTCAAATCAAGATAGAGGTTTATCCTGTCACTCACAAGCATGGGCAGTATTTTCTCCAGCTTCTGCTCGGCTGGCATCGGGGTATCCGGCTTTGGCAGTCTCATGAGAATCTCCTTTGATAAGATATTTTTTTATTGCTGCGGTTTGTTGGCTGGGCAAAGCGGAGCGTGCCCAGCTTTAATTCGGCTGCATCATAGAGATTGTTGGGCACGTTTCACTTTGCCCAACCTACCAACTACAACACATACCCCTTATTGTGTGGCGCTATACTAAGCCAGCCGCTCGCGCAACCACGGCTCGAGGCGCTTATAAGCAATACGGAATACCGCCTGCATCTCGCGCATCTCTTCTTTAGTACAGGTGCTGTCACGCGACATGCGGTAGAGAAAATCCTTTGCGCCGGGGTTGCGGGTTATAAGGGCGATGAGTGAAAACATGATGTTGCCCAGCCATAGGGGCATCTTTTTGATCTTTACTTTCACGCCAAGTATATTTCCGACAAGCTGTATTATATCGGTGAGGGCAAACTTTTCAGGGCCTGCAATTTTAAATATGCGCTTCATTGCCCGCGGGTTGTCCATGGCCTGCATGCATGCTTCCGCAAGATCAGCCGGGGCAAGGGGCTGCACAAGAAAATTGCCCTCGCCGATAATCGTAAAGCTGCCGGTAGTTTTAATGCGCGGCGCAAACTCTTCGGCAAAATCAACAAAGTAGCCCGATGGCCTGAATATGGTATAGTTAATACCGGAGTTTATTAAGCTCTGCTCGGCATTCCACTTTGCCATAAGGGATGTTGCAGGTACATCTTTGCCAACGCCAAGGGCGCTGATGTACATGATGTGTTTAACGCTGGACTGCCTGCATGCCTGAATGACATTCTTAATGCCGCCGTGCTCCACCATTTCATGGGTCAGGTTCTTTGCCCCACGCTTGCGCCCGATGACAAACATGACCGTATCAACACCCTGGACAGCCTTCATAACTGATTGACTATCGGTGATATCACCCGAAAACACCTCAAGGAATGAAGTGTCAAGCCCTTCCGTTGCAAACGGCGCGATATCAAAGCACCGCGCCTGAATCTTTCGGGCTGTGCACTTCCTGACAATCTCTCTGCCAACATGGCCGTTTGCGCCTGCAATCAGAATCATCTTTTCTCCCTTGCCCTAAAGCATTATGCAAATACTATCGCCAACTCAATCGAACCAAAAACGCGCCATGCCTCCGGCAGCCCCGCCTCAGCCCGTCACCTGCAGCGCATCATGGACCGAAACCTGGCCGAACTTTTCAAATGTTGCGGCAAGCTCCGGCCGCTCGGAGCGTATGCGCTCGATATGCCTCAGCAGGGCATTTCTGACCGTATCGGGATCGGAGAACTCATTGACAAAGCCCCGCACATCATCACCCCGGGTCAGGCTGAAAAGGTAGTCGAGGTCCTCGTCTTTCAGCACGTGAAGCCCGAAGCCCTGCGTCGCCTTTTTGATATGTTCAGGGTCATTGTATTCAAAGCTGTCAGCCCATGCCGCAGCGTACGAGCCGAAACCGTCGCCTGCCTCGAGATGGCCCATAATGGCCTCGGCAGCAAGAAAGCCGTACTGCAGCGCGCCCTGCACATAGGTTTCAATAAATGCCGCAGCATCGCCAACGGCAATCACATTGCCCTCCACCGGATCCGTAAGGGGCGTGTAAAAATTGAGTGTGGCGGCGCGCCTGCTCACAATTTCAGCTTTCCTGAACCATGGGGCAAACCGGCCTTTTGTAATGAAATGCTCAAGCTCAGCTGCGGGCGTTATGCCCCCTGAACCTTCGGCGATTGGCACGCCCACGGTCAGCTCATAGACTGGCGGCTCGGTTCTGCCGCCATGCGGCTTGGGGCAGAAATAGAGCTGCCCCCGTCCGCCGAGGGTATGCCCCTTGCCGATAAAGGTCACCCACGCCTCAGGGTACGGGCATTCAACGCCTTCCATGTGATATGAAGCCACGCTGAACCGCCCGAAAAAATTACGCCGTGTTTTGTTGAGGCCCAGGCTCTCCACAACCCGCGAATTAACGCCATCGGCAGCCACTGCAACCTTACCCTGCACTGAAAACTCCGGCCCGTCACGGTGGCGCAGAGTGACCCGTACGCCATCAGCTGTGTTCTGCGCCCCGATTGCCTGCGTTTCAGCCATGATGTCGACAGTAGCACAGGCCTGCACGCGAGCGAAGAGCCCCTGCAGCAGGGCTTCCTTTTCGAATGACAGGGCAACCGAGCCCTCCGGGCTTTTGCCTTTAATCAGCAGGGTGCTGCCGCCGGCAGATACCTTAACGCTTTGCTGCAGGGCAATAACCGCACCTGCATAGGGCACTGAAAAATGGTTGTTCTCAAAGCGGAAAGCGCCGTCTGAATAGGATACGGTCTCCTTATGCGTGTCTGCTTCGATGATAAGATTTGCGCAGCATGACCTGAACACCCGGGGTATATCTTTTTTTATATCCGCTAGTGTAGTGTTTCATAAATAGTTATGCAGCATTGACTTTCCGTTGTCGAGTTGGAGGTTGAGTGCAGCCAGGTTTGATTTTCTCGAGTTTCTTTCTCGCACGATCAATCTTTGCTAAAATATCGCTGACCTTGGCGGT
>CAIWCT010000351.1 GCA_903911225.1 uncultured delta proteobacterium | reverse complement strand
GAGCGACGCGGCAATCTCGGTTTTTCAAGTGCTTACACACGCAGAGATTGCTTCACTTCGTTCGCAATGACCACTTTTTTGACTTTTTACGGGACCATCAAAATTCAAGATGTTTTTTTCCTCCCACTAGAGGAGGGAAGACGGAGAGGGTAGAACCTTAGGGCGGGATGCCTCCGCCCCTACAACCTTGAACCTTGAACATTTTTTCTTACAGGAGAAAACCATGGCTGACAAAAAGAAACCCGCTAAAAAGAAAAAAACACCCCTGACTGTTGCGCCGCCAGAACTTCATGCGGGGGATGAAGCAATTGGGGCCGCATCTCCGGCAGCGAATTTTCCCATCGTGGGCATCGGCGCATCGGCTGGCGGCCTTGCGGCCTTTGAAGCCTTTTTTTCAGGCATGCCTGTCGACAGAGATCCCGGCATGGCCTTTGTGCTGGTGCAGCATCTTGCCCCCGACCACAAAAGCATACTCACCGACCTCATCCGGCGCTATACCAGGATGCAGGTCTATGAGGTAGAAGACGGCATGGCAGTGCAGCCCAACTGCGCCTATATTATTCCGCCCAACTGCGACATGGCCTTTCTTAACGGCTCGCTCCAGCTGCTTCAGCCTGCCGCCCCTCGGGGCCAGCGCCTCCCGATTGATTTCTTCTTCCGCTCCCTGGCCCAGGACCTGCATGAACGGGCCATCTGCATCGTGCTTTCCGGCACCGGCAGCGATGGAACGCTCGGCTTGCGGACCATCAAGGGTGAAGGCGGCATGGTCATGGCGCAAAATCCCGAATCAACCGAATACGACGGCATGCCCCGAAGCGCCATCGGAACCGGGTTGGTAGACTATGTGCTGCCGCCGGTCGAAATGCCCGCCCAGCTCATCGCTTATGTGAACCATGCCTTTGGAAGTGCGCCCCCATCTGACACCTCTCAGCTGCACAAAACCGAAAATTTGCTGAAAAAAATCTTTATTTTGCTGCGCAGCCAGAGCGGTCACGATTTTTCCCTGTATAAGCCCAGCACAATCCACCGCCGGATTGACCGGCGCATGGCCGTTCACCAAATCGAAACGATTGAGGGGTACGTCAAGTATCTGCAGCAGACGCCGGGCGAGGTCGACGCGCTCTTTCACGATCTGCTGATCGGCGTGACCAATTTCTTCCGCGACCCTGAGGCCTTCAAGATGCTTGAGACACAGGCCATCCCGGGGCTGTTTGCCGGCAAACATACAGGCGACGTTGTCCGCGTCTGGTCGCCGGGATGCTCAACCGGAGAGGAGGCCTACTCCCTGGGCATCCAGCTGATAGAGTGCATGGAGACGCTGAAGAAAAGCTACACCGTACAGGTGTTCGCCACAGACATTGACAGCAGGGCCATTGCCGCTGCCCGCGCAGGCCTCTATCCTGCCAGCATCGCAGCCGACATCACGCCGGAACGGCTGGCGCGCTTTTTTACAGCCGAGCCCGGCGGCAGCGCCTACCGCATTCACAAAGGCATCCGCGACATGCTGGTATTCTCTGAGCAGGACGTAATCAAAGATCCGCCTTTCTCCAAACTCGACCTGATCAGCTGCCGCAACCTCCTGATCTATATGGGCGGGGACTTGCAGAAAAAGCTCATCCCCCTGTTCCACTACGCATTGAACCCGGGCGGCATACTCTTCCTGGGCACCTCCGAAACCGTTGGGGATTTTGTTGATCTGTTTACCGCGCGGGACCGTAAATTAAAATTGTATCAGCGCAAGGATAATTTTCAAGGCGCACAGCGTGCGGCCCTGGGCCGCTTTCTCCCGCCCTTGACGGCCATGGGCGCCGCGCTCCCGCGGGCCGCTGTTAAAAATGCATTCCCGGTAAAACTGCCTCTGCGCGAGCTGATGGAACAGGCTCTTCTGAACCAAATCGTCAAGGCAGGGGCGCTTGTCAATGCACAGGGAGACATCCTCTACCTGCACGGCCGCACCGGGATGTACCTTGAACCGGCTTCGGGTGAAGCCGGCATCAACAACATTTTAAAAATGGCCCGTGAAGGGCTGCACCGCGAAATGACCATGGCGCTGCACAAGGCCAGGGAAACAAAAGAAATTGTGCGCTGCCCGGGCCTAAACGTCAAAACCAATGGCAGCTTCACCATGGTCAACCTGACCATCCTTCCGGTTGCAGCAGCCCCTGACGCAACACTGGAGTTGCCCCTGTATCTGGTTATCCTTGAGGAAGCGCCGCCGCAGGATCTGGCAAGCTGTGATCAGTCGCCAGGAGACAGTGCCCAGTCATCGGACACCGACGCGCGTATTGCAGCGCTCAATCAGGAACTGCGGGCCAAGGAGGAATACCTTCAGACCGCCAATGAGGAGCTTGAGACCTCCAATGAAGAACTTAAATCCTCCAACGAGGAAATGCAATCGGTGAACGAGGAATTTCAATCCACCAACGAAGAGCTTGAGACCTCAAAGGAAGAATTACAATCGCTAAACGAAGAGCTGGCCACGGTCAACACTGAACTGCAAACCAAGGTGCTCGATCTGTCGCGGGCCAACAACGATATGAACAACCTGCTGGCAGGCACCGGCATCGCCACCGTCTTTGTAGATTTCCAGCAGCGCATTCTGCGCTTCACCCCCACCGCCAGCGAAATCATCAACCTGATCATAAGCGACGTGGGGCGGCCTGTGGGCCACATCGTGTCCAACCTGGCCGGCTACGACCGCCTTGTGGCGGACGTACAGGCTGTGCTGGATACGCTGGTGCTCAAAGAGATTGACGTGCAGACCACGAAGGGCAAGTGGTACACGATGCACATGCAGCCTTACCGCACGCTCGACAACGTGATCGAGGGCGCAGTCATCACCTTTGTTGACATCACCGAGATTGTGCGGACGCGTGAGGCGCTTGAGAAAGCCAATGAACTCCTCCGCCTGGCCGTGGTTGTGCGCGACGCGAACGATGCCATCACCGTGCAGGACCTGAATGGCCGGATACTTGCCTGGAACCCGGCAGCGGTGCGGATGTATGGCTGGAGCGAAACCGAGGCTCTGGGGATTAATGTCCGGGACCGGGTGCCGGAGGTGCTGCGGGGTGATGCGTTGGCCAAGGTACTGCAGCTGAGCCAAGCAAAAATTCTGGCGCCCTATCTCACACAGCGAATCGCCCAAAATGGTTCTATACTGGATGTATGGATAACCTCCACAGCTCTGGTCAATGAGGCCGGACAGATGTACGCTATTGCAACGACGGAGAGAATAAGTTCGGAGTGATGAGTTCGGAGTTCGTAGTAGGGTGGGTGAAACCCACCAATATCGGCCGTAATGTTGCAAGAAAATGGTGGGTTGCACCCACCCTACGACTGATTCAAAATTCAAGATTGAATCGATATGTGATTCTTAATGTAGTGGCGGGCTTTATGCCCGCCTGCGGGAGGGGATAAACCCCTCCCCTACGGTTGAAAAAAATAATTCATGATTCAAAATTTAAATCGGTAGGGTGGGTGAAACCCACCAATATCGGACGTAATGTCGCAAGGCAATGGTGGGTTGCACCCACCCTACGACTTGAGGACTGCAATGAAAAAAATAAAAAACAGCCCCCATTCATCCGCAGTTGAGGAGGCCGCTGCGCTGCGCCAGCGGGCCGAAGAGGCCCTGCAGATGCAGTTGATCGATATGGAAACCATCTCGCAGAATGAAACACAGCGTGTGCTTCACGAGCTGCGGGTGCACCAGATCGAGTTGGAGGTTCAGAACGAAGAGCTGCGGCGGGCGCAGGTTGAACTGGAAGCCTCGCGGGCGCGGTATTTCGATTTGTATGACCTTGCGCCGGTGGGGTATTTCACCCTCAGCAGGCAGGGGCTCATCCTTGAAGCCAATCTCACGGTTGCAAATCTCATGAGCGTGGATAGAAGCAAGCTGGTCAATAATCCGCTGTCGCGCTATATCCTCAGTGAGGATGCTGATATTTATTACCAGCACCGTAAAAAACTTATTGAAACGGGCGAGCCGCAGGTATGCGAACTCCGGATGATCAGGAAAGACGGTACTACTTTCTGGGCGCGGATGGAGGCAGCTGCGACGCAGAATGCTGAAGGCGACCCTGTATACCGCACCGTGTTGAGCGAAATGACCGAACTCAAACAGGCGGAAGAAACCCTGCTGCACTCTAAAGAAATGCTTGAACTGGCCAATCGCGAACTTGAACAGGCTCTCGCGCGTGAACAACAACTGGCGAGCACGGATGGCTTGACCGGCCTGTACAACCGGCGCTATTTTTTCGAGCTTGCCGCGCGGGAATTTAACGCAGCACTTCGCTATCAGCGCCGGCTTGCCATGCTCATGTTCGACATGGATGGCTTAAAACAGATCAACGATACCTTCGGACATGCTGCCGGCGACAGGCTGCTGGTAATGGCGGCGCAGACTGCCGCTGCGCAGATCCGCTCTGTTGACGTGCTGGCGCGTTACGGCGGCGATGAATTCGTTGTCTTGCTGCCCCAGGCCAGCGCACAAAAAGCGCTTCCAATTGCCGAGCGCATTCGCACGAGCATCGAGGCCATGCGCATGGAGACCGGCAAAGGCCCGCTCGGCATTACGCTCAGCATCGGCATGGCAGAGATCAGCCATGCGCCAGTGGACGAAAACGTTGAGAACGTCGTCCAGCGCGCCGACAAAGCGCTGTACACGGCCAAAGCAGAAGGGCGCAACCGCACAGTGATTTATTGCGAGCACATGCAAGAAAGGTATCCATGAACAAAAAAAAATAAGCTTGTTTTTTCTTTTCCATCCCCTGGTAGGAGTGATGCAGGGAGGGGGATTTGATTGATAAAACGATTAGCGCCTCTTTCTAAAAAATTGCGGCAGGAGTCTACTGAAGCAGAAAAGCATCTATGGAGCAGGCTGCGAGCGAAACAGATGGAGGCTTTTAAATTCAGACGGCAGCAGCAAATTGGCAGTTACATTGCGGATTTTGCCTGCTTTGAAAAAAGATTGATCATTGAACTTGACGGCGGTCAGCATTCAATCGATATTGAAAAAGATAAACAACGGGATGATTGGTTGAGATCGGAAGGCTTTGAGGTTGTACGATTTTGGAATACGGATGTATTTGAAAATATTGAAGGTGTACTGGAGGCTATCAGAAACCGATTATTGGCCCCCTCCCTCGGTCCCTCCCACCAGGGGATGGAAGACGGAGATCGGAGTAAATATTAATTTATGATTCGTGATTCAAAATTGAGACAAAGAGATTCAAGATTAAAATCGCAGGGGGCGGATTTTAAGCCTGCCCTGGGTTTCAGTCTTTTTCCCTCCCCTGGTGGGAGGGAATGAAAGGGAGGGGGATTTAAATCTTAAATTTTGCCCCTTACCGGGGAAGACGGCTAAAAGGTGAATGTACAGGGAGTAAAACATATTTTAAGCCCCCTCCCTCGGTCCCTCCCACCAGGGG
>CAIWCT010000350.1 GCA_903911225.1 uncultured delta proteobacterium | reverse complement strand
TGCAGGCAATATTCTCATAGACTGGAGCCGGAGCGGCGAGCCCGCATTGTTTCTTATCGACCTGCACAAAGCCTGGTTCGTTCCCCGGCTGCATGACTGGATGCGCGTGCGCGACCTGGGTCAGCTGTGCAATTCGCTTGTTGGCTCCCGTACCGATGGCATCAGGTTTCTAAAAACCTACCTTGCAGGCCAAACTGATGCCGCATACCGCTCACTGCAGCATAAGATAAACACTAAACAGATTAAACTTGAAGCTGTCCGCATCAAGAGCCGCAGCAAGCGCTGCATCAGGCACAGCACGATCTTTGAAAAGAAAAGAACCTGGTCGCAGGTCTATTTCGGCAGAAAGGATTTCGGCAGAAAAACAACCGGTGCCGCAATCGGCCTGCACTGCGCAGAGCTGGCCTCTGAAACAGCACATATGCTCAAGCGCGCATCAAAGTCAGCCGTGACCCTGCACGCACTTGATGGGCACGGGCAGGTTTGCGTCAAGGGGTATCGTGATGTAGGCCTGTGGTACAGCCTGAAAAATATTTTTAAAAAGTCGCGAGCTCTTAAAAGCTGGATTGCGGCCCATGGCCTGCTGGTGCGGGGGATCGACACGCCACTGCCCCTTGCCGTGCTGGAGCGCACCTGCGGGCCCTTGCGGCGCGAAGCATTTCTCCTCACGCAGATGCTGCCCGAAGCCCGCGAGCTCAACGACTATATTCTGACAACAGATCTGGGAAAACGGAAAGCGGATTTTATCTGCGCCCTTGCCGCCATGCTCAGGAACATGCACGGTCTTGGCATCTATCATGCCGATCTTAAATCAAACAATATCCTCGTGCAGGAATCGGAGGGGGGCTGGCGCTTTTCAGTGATCGACCTTGACCGCACATACTTCACCGATGGCCTCAGCTTTGCGCAGCGCGCCAACAACCTTGCGCAGATAAATGCATCCGTTTCATCACGCATGACTATTCGGGATCGCTTGAATTTTTTCCATTTTTACGCTAAAGAAATTAGTCTTTTGCCCGAACGCAGGAAGTACTACCGCAAAATTCTTGCAATCAGCCGGAGAAAAAACACTTCGCCCTACGGCGTGATCTTTACCTGAGAATTTAAAAGGCAGGTTTGAAACCTGTCTCTACGGAATCATTGTACATCTCGTAGGGGAGGGGTTTATCCCCTCCCGAAGGCGGGCATAAAGCCCACCACTACATAAAAATAATAAAATCGGAAATTCAATTGCGACTATTTGTTCGCGCCGTTAACTGGATTTAAGCAGGGTATTTCATGAAAATTCTTCATATCTTCAGCAACTGGAAATGGACCGGACCGGCCGAGCATGCACTCAATCTTGCCCTGCAGATGAGTCAGCATGGGCATGACGTGACTTTTGCCTGCGCACCGCCCCCTGCGGGCATCCAGGAGTCGATACAGGCCGTTGCTGTCGAGCGCGGCATGGAGCCGGTCACCGGGTTTCATCTGAATAAACATATTAGCATTTCCGACAACATGAAGGACATGGCAGCGCTGCGCCGGTTCATAAAGAAAGAGTGTTTCGATATCGTCCACACCCATATGCCCAATGATCATCTGGTTGCAGGCATGGCTGCACGCAGCCTTTTTGCCCGCGTACCCGTCATACGCTCATGCTATGAGGGAGACGGAGTGCAGGGTGGCATGCGCTCCCGCATGACGCTATCCCTTCTGACCGACGGGCTTATCACAATCTCCGACATTACCCGCCGCCAGATCACAGCACGGCGCTATCTTCCCGCCGACAGAATATGGAAGGTTGACGTTCCTGTAGATCTCGAGCGTTTCAACCCCGATCGCGTCAGAAACAACCGCGCTAAGTTCAACCTTCATCAGGAGGCTGCAGTGGGCGGCATTGTGGCGCGCGTACAGAGGCACCGGCGGTTCGAGGTGATTCTTGAGGCCATGCAGATGGTGATGCGGGAGGTCCCCTTTTTCAAGTTCATGGTGATCGGCAGGGGAACCAACATACAGGAGATCGCCGTGAAGCCGTCTCAGAACATGGGCATCCGAACCAATATGATCTTTACGGGTTATAAAAAGGAAGATTATGCCGAGACGCTTTCATGCATGAATTTCAAGGTGTTTCTCATGCCCGGCACCGACGGAGCCTGCAGGGCAGTGAGGGAGGCCATGGCGCTGAAAATTCCCGTTATTGCTGCACGAAGGGGAATGCTGCCCGAAATCATCCAGCATGAGGTTGACGGCCTTATTATCGACGATACGCCGGAAAACCTCTATAATGCAATTCTTTACATGATCGAGAACCCAGACCACCGGCTGAGGATGGGAGAAAACGCTTTTCGCAAAGCGCAGCTGCACTTTAATCCCGTTACCCAGGCACAGCGGGTTGAGGAAATTTACCGCGACGTGATTGCGCGCAAGCAGGCAAAGAAAAAATTCTGGAATTTCAAAAAGCAAAGCGTGCAGAAGTAGAACCGTACGGAATTATCTCTCCTGCAGGGGTTCTGGCCCCCTCCCGATAGTCATAGCAGAAGATCTCTTTCTTTCTCGCTTTCGCCATCGCCATTGATATAGCCATCACCGCAGCCCCTGCCATTGCCGTAGGCATGTCCGCCGCAGCCATGGAGCCAAAAGTTTCTATCGCCGGTCCGCATGCCCCTGCCATAGGGCGGGGCGTACTGGGGATAAAATTCATAGCCGTAGCCTCCACCCGTGCCATCGCCATCGCGGCCGCCATAGCCGCGTCCATCGCCGCTGTCGCTGCCGTATGCATGAATAGTTGTCAGTTCACTGAGGGTATAGCTGTAGAGATAGCCGTAGCTGTCTCCGCAGCCGCCGTCAGAAGCCCAGCCATCATAAAAAATATATCCATTGCTTTGCTGAGATATGCAACAAAACTGACTATCGCCTTTTATATTCTCCTGACCGTACCCAGCTCCGAGTCCTTCGCCATTGCCTCCGCCAAACCCATAGCAATAGCCATCTCCTCTGCCGTCTCCCGCGCAAAAGGCATAGTCGCCGCCGTATGATCCATCGCCGCAGCCATTGCCATCCAGCCCATAGCCGTAATGATGCCCTTCGCCCCTGCCGTCACCATTCCACGAACCATAATCAAAGCCGCAGCCAAAATCATTACTGCCAAAGTCACTGTCTGTAGCCGTGCAGAGATAGCCATCGCAGGCACCGTAATCCCAGCCGTCTACCGGCATACTGCTTCCCATTGGTCAGAGCAGGTGAAGGCGCAGACAACTGACAATTCATGAAATTTTATCTCCTCTGCTGGGTCAAGAATTGTTTCCTTAAGCGGGCCCTCTTTTGCCAGTTGCCCAAGCCCGGCGGTGGTGCCCCATTGTCGCACTATAAAAGCATTGTTAAGTCTGCATTGTGCAGCATCCTGAGAAAATACTCCGGCTGCCACCCAGCCTCGCTGCAGCACCACAATTCGTATGTCTTTTTGTTTTTTCATAACTGCTCCTAAGTAGCTCATGGTTTTTTACACAATCCTTCGATGAAGAAGATCATCCGCATAATGCTGTAGCCGACTCTTCTAATAAAATAGCCAAGCCTGTATCGGCAATAGGATGTAAAATACGTGGCTTTCCCGAATGCCTTGATAAACACGTTCATGGGTTCCCTTTCCCTAGCTGATCAAACAAGCAGTAAACAAACTGCGCTATGTTTCGCCCTGCACGTTTTTCATAGCCTGCCGATAAGGTATGTGTAACCCTCGGGTACTTTAAAACAATTCGTGAACTGGCCAAGCATGCGCCGGTCCTGCGGCATTATTTTATAATGCCTGTCGTCGGCAATGACCAACACGGGCAGCAGGTTGCTGAAGCCGAACAACTGAAGTATTTTCTCAGTGTTTCTTATGACTCCCGCCGTGCCCATAAGCCTGTAACTGCCCTCAAAAAGCGTTATCCGGCCGCGATCGCAACCATAGGAAGTGTTGATGATATCATGCATGTGCTCCGTGAGAAAAAATCTCGGGGCCTCATGCACCCAGAACTGATAATGGCCCTCATATACGGGCGCATCTTTTGGTATATGCATCTCGCCAAGAAGGCTGCGTTTGTGTAGGTAAAAATAGCCTATGCTGCTCATAGCTGAGACCCCAGCTTTGCCAGTTCATCTATTGTCATGCGCACTTCTTTTCCATCAGCAGAATTGATGCTCACCCTAGCATAGGGATCAGCCTCCCTGCACCCGTTAACCCCTGTTTGCGAAGTGAGACTGCACGCAAAATCGCATAGCACGGATCGAGCTTCCGGCGTCAAACTGCGCACGTTGATCCTCCAGCCCCTTTCAGCATCTTTCGGGTAATGCCTGATGCGTATCCACCCACGGAGTATCAAGCTGAAAAGGAGCTCTCTGCGCGCCTGCCCCTCAAGGCCTAGCTTCTCGCCGCAGGCTTTATACGCGGACTCGATTTCGCAGAAAGACAACCCAAACTTTCCGGGGCTTCGATGACCGCCGCAATATGGGATGTTGCAACTGGCAGTATGTCCCCGACCGGTGAGATAAAAGAAGCTTCTGTTGCCATAGGTGTTTTCCCTTCTTGTGTTTTATGCATCGCTTTTTGCCAACTCTATGCACAGGCCGATAAAGGTAAGCACGGTCACCGCAAGCGACATCAGAATAACCATTGCCATATAAGTAATTGTTAATTTAAAGAAGTCGATGATCAGACTGCTCAGCAGCATAGTGCTGAAAATGACAACTATAAGGCTTGCCACCGTGCCGATCTGCGTTAAAACCATCGCAGCTCTGGTTGCTTTGCGTTCTTGGGGGATCGCGTTAGGCGCCTCACATTTCATATAGGCCTCGTTTCTATTCTTCTCAGTTTACATACACAACCCTGTTGCCGTCTGACTTGTACCGCATAACATCAAACGCTGAAGCCTCTTTAGTCTCCAATGCTGAAGCTCCCGGATATAGCCCGGCTGTTATTCCCTGCACTTCATCTTCTTTTGCATAAACCAGGATATGTGCCCCATCCTCCAGGAATACGGTCCAAAATTTCCTGGGCGGCTGCGTCGGATTTGCTCTGATGGCGTTCATAATCCTCCTTGCTAATAGGGTTTGCTATTCATTTGTTCCTAGCCTTGCCTTCGTTGAGCTTATCATATACTTACGAGACAATGCCCTCCCTCTCATGTGAAATCATTTTTTTCAATTTTTTGTATTTTGGTAAAATCTTATTTCCTTTTCTTGCCGAATATGGTTATTTCCTTCAGACAGGTCCTTACTGATAAAGAGTGGCGAGCAGGACATTTTTTGACATTTTTCTTTGCTGCCGGAACATGTGCACTTTACGCAATTATTCAATCCCTAGTCATCCTTTTGCAGATACTGGAGCGCACATATGAAAGAGAAAGCATACCTTGTTGACCTTTTCTGTCGCGGAAATTCCAAAAAATTTGCTAAGGAAGGCAGGTGCCATAATTTTGAAGTGCTTACGGGCGATTGCAGGCTGCTCCAGCGCAAGACCCCGCTAGGAGTCTGTCGGACTTTCCAAGCATCCTATGATATAATGGCGTAACATTAAACAATTGATTTCAAAGGATACGCCAGATGTCATTAAAGTTTGTCACTTGTGATCGCAATGCACAATTTTTACTGCCTCCGTCGCTG
>CAIWCT010000349.1 GCA_903911225.1 uncultured delta proteobacterium | reverse complement strand
CTTGTCATGTTTCTTTTTTTCCTTCTGCTCATGCTTGCTTAAGTGCTGCTTCTGACTTTTCTGCTTGTCTTTTTTTCCGCCTCTATCGCCCATCGTATAACTCCTTTCGGTTTGACATTTACTGTCTCTTCGTGAGGAGGGCGCTCTGCATCGTCTATTCGGGCGCGTCCAGACCTCACTTTTCTAAAGGTCACTGCCGGGCAGATCGAACTGGCTGACTATAAGTTTTAATATAGCATACATAATTGTAGCAGCGAGGGTAAATCTTCATGGGTCATTTTTTTATTCTCTGTCACCGTATATAAATCATTAGGCCCTATTTCCCCATTATGAGCCGACGAGGCTTGCGAGGAATGAAAATGCTCAGAGAAAGTTCAGCAGACCTGTGATATAAGAACATTTTGAAGCCCGCTTATAAAAATCCATTCAAAAGGAGATTTGAAATGAGACTCAAAAATAAAATCGCACTTGTGACCGGAGCCGCAGGGGGCATCGGGAGCGCCGTGGCGCGTCGCTTTGCCCAGGAGGGCGCAACAGTTATTGTGAGCGATATCAACCGCGAAGGCTCAGAGAAGGTGCTTGACGAAATACGGACAGGCGGCGGCGCAGGCGCCATAATGCTTGCCGACGTGCTGAAGGAAGACGAAATTGTAGCGCTGTTTGAACGGATAAAGAAAGAGTATGGCCGGCTTGACATTCTTGCCAGCATTGCCGGCACTGATGTTGAAAATGACACATCGGTTGATGAAATCAGCTACGATAAGATGAGCCTCAACATCGATGTGAGCCTGAAATCCTGCATCATGAGCTGCCGCGAGGCATCAAAAATAATGATGCCGCAAAACTACGGAAGGATCGTCAACATGAGCTCCATCGTCTATCGCGGCAGCCCTATGCAATTTACCTATTCCGCGGCAAAGGGCGGAGTTGCAGCTTTTACCCGCAGCATGGCGCTGGCATTGGGCATGTACAATATTACGGTTAATGCCCTTGCCCCGGCGCTGGTCGAAGTAGATATGATAAAGAACATTCTGGGTCCTGAAATGTGGGAAGCACTCAAGCAGGATTGCTCAAGCCGCTACCCCCTGGGCAGAGTCGGACAGCCTTTAGATGTGGCAAACTGCGCCCTGTTTCTGGCCTCTGATGAAGCCTCGTTCATCACGGGTCAGATCATAGAAATCTCGGGAGGCGCGCGGCTGTAGAGCCTTGTACTTGACAGCCATCGGCCCGATTGTACTTCAAGCTGACTGTAAGTCTCCCTGGCTTAAGGGGCGAATCTTTCAATTCAAGGAAGGCGATCTTTTGTGTCTGGCGCCGGCTCGGCAAGCTTATGGCAGAACAGGCAGCGGTACTTGGGAGGATGGTTTTTTGAAAGGGGCAGATCCTTATCATTGTGGCAGGTGCGGCAAATTTCTTCAGTCGCCTTTTTACCCTCATGCTCAAGCGTTGCTTTTAATTCCCGATGGGTATCATCATAGGGAACGCGGATGGTGGTTTCAGGCGGAGCGGCCCACAGAACAAGGACTATGATTGCAGCTATGGCAACAAAAAGGAGATCTCTTTTTTTCATACGTGTGTTCTTAAGTTGAAATGGTGCGCAGTGCCCGGCATTTCCAAAAAATCAAAACGGCTTCTCGTCGGGAATAAACCTGATGCCTACCTCAAGCACGCTTTCTCTGAAAAAATCCGGCAATGGCGGAAGCGGATCTGCTTTTTGAATGGCGCGCGCCACGGACTCGTCAAGATTGGTATCCCCTGATTTCTTTTCAAACTCAAATCCCAGTATATGTCCATTGCGGGCGATTTTAAGCACCACGATAGCCTCAAGCTTGCCGTTGCGCTTGTCATCGGGCGGGAGCACCCATTCATGCTGGACCTTGTTATTGATGGCGATATAATACGCCGCACGCCGCAGATCGCTTGATCCGCCGCCACCCCCTCCCCCGCCGCCGCCTCCTGAAGGAGGCAGTTTGTCAGGCTCGACAAAATCTTCAGCGCCGCCGGCAG
>CAIWCT010000348.1 GCA_903911225.1 uncultured delta proteobacterium | reverse complement strand
GGCTAAGTGAAAAAATATTTTCTATGAAACATGGTTCTTTTGCTGCTTGGCGGTTTGCTTGCTTGACTGCGGGAAGAACATCAGGGGATATAATCAAAAATGATGTGGCGGAAAGCTTCAGGCAGATCGCCCAGGCAGAACTTGAGCATGAAAAACGCTATCTGGCTCTAAAAAATAATATTGAAACCGGCAGCGTGTTCAAAAAGAAGTCCCCCTCAAGATGGCGCTGCCGCAACTGCGGTCGCGTAATAGATGCAGCCGAGGCGCCTGCGAAATGTCCGACCTGCGATCATCCTCAGGCGCATTTTGAAATAATGGCTGAAAATTATTAATTTGTGAACAGGAGGATTACCATGACACAACGAGATGAAGTCTATAAATGTGAGCATTGCGGCAATATCGTAACCGTTATGCATGCCGGCGGCGGCAAGCTCGTCTGCTGCGGCGAGGAGATGAAGCTGCTGAAGGAAAACTCGACTGATGCGGCTGTGGAAAAGCATGTGCCCGTTATTGAGCGCAGCGGCAACACGGTAACGGTAAAAGTTGGCAGTGTTGCGCATCCCATGGAAGACAAGCACTACATTGAAGTGATCGGTGTGCTGGTAGAAGGCGACAAGCTGTATCGCGCCTATTTAAAGCCGGGTGATAAGCCGGAGGCTGTTTTTGACATTTCGGGCAAAGTCATCTGCGCACGCGCCTACTGCAACCTGCATGGTTTATGGAAAAGCAAATAGGCAAGCATCTATGAAACGCCGGGAGCCGCACGCAGCATTGTGCCGGCTCCCGATTTTTTAAGAAAGGAATGAAATGATCAGCGACAAAATGCAGACAGCAATCAATGACCAGATCAATGCCGAACTGTATTCGGCCTACCTCTACCTGGCCATGGAGGCCTACTTTCAGTCAAAGGGCCTTGCCGGTTTTGCCAACTGGATGCGGGTGCAGACGCAGGAAGAGATGGTTCATGCCATGAAGATGTATGACTTCATCAATGCGCGCAGCGGCCGGGTTGAGCTGAAAGAGATCGCCGGGCCGCCGCTTGCATGGGAATCGCCGCTCAAGGCCTTTGAGGCAGCCTACAAGCACGAAACCATTGTCACCGGCCGTATCAACAAGCTCATTGACCTTGCCATCAAAGAAAGCGATCATGCATCGAATAATTTTTTGCAGTGGTTTGTGGCGGAACAGGTCGAGGAGGAGCAGTCGGCAAGCGCCGTGGTCGATAAGTTGAAACTGCTCGGCAAATCGACAGAAGGGCTTTTTCAGCTTGACAAAGAGCTGGGCGCCCGTGTGTTCACCCCGCCTGTTCAGGGCGCTGCTGCATAATGTGATATTTAGAGCATTTAACTGTAGTCTGTGGCCGTTTGCACCGGGAAGTTTTTGGTTCATTCGCCCGTGCTAAATTCTCGCAAGAGAAACCGGCAATGATGGCATGGCAATCGCTCGAACCGCACGGGCTGCTTCACCAAAAACTCCCCGGTGACCGTATGGCTACAGTATTTTGTTAAATGCTCTAGACAAAAAAGGCCGCAGTGAATGCGGCCTTTTTTATGTGTGGGTTTGGGCGCCTCGTCCGCAGGTTTATTTCAAACCAATTTCCTTTGCAGCTTCCTTTAAAGCGTTTTCATCCTTCTGGATCGACTTCATCATGGGGTTTTGCGTTGCTTGGGCCGCCTTGACGAAGCTTTCAGCCGTTTTATGTTTATCCAGCAGCTTTTCCTTGTTCGGGGCCATGGTGCCGTTGTGGCAGGCGACGCAGGTGTTCCATCCTGCCGAGGCTGTCGCGGCAAGAACAAAAAGGGCGCATACTGACAGAGCCGTTAGAGTGATTTTTTTCATGCTGATACCTCCTTGAAGAATTGGTTTACAGTGTCAGAAAACTTATACCATCACTTGCGGCTGCATGCAAGGCTGCCCGGTAGTTTTTGATCGATTCAAAACAGCCCTGCCTTTTTTATCGCTGCGCTCAAACATGCGGTGGCTTCAGGGCCGGTAATTGCCGCTTGACATGGAGGCGCATATTCCCTAAACTTCTCAAACTTAAGTTGAACATGTTGGAATGCACTTCATTATTGTATATATGGGGTTATGGTGGAAACAGCTGCCAGAAAACCGATCGGTATTTTTGATTCCGGTGTCGGCGGGCTGACGGTCGTCAAGGAGGTTTGCAAAAAGCTTCCTCATGAAAACATTATCTATCTTGGCGATACGGCGCGGGTGCCCTACGGCACCCGATCAGCGCAGACGGTACAAAAGTATGCGATTTCAAATACGGATTTTCTCTTAACGCAGGATATAAAGCTGCTTGTCATTGCCTGTAACACGGCATCGGCCGTAGCAACCGGAACGCTCAAGAACAAGTACGGTCTTCCGATTATCGACGTCGTGCGCCCCGGCGCACGCGCTGCTGTGGAAGCAAGCCGGACTAAGCGCATCGGCATTATCGGCACCGACGGCACCATACTGAGCGGCGCCTATCAGAAGGAGATAAAGCGGCTTGAACCAGACAGCACAATTTTCACTCAAGCCTGCCCGCTGTTCGTGCCCCTGGCGGAAGCCGGTTGGTACGAGCAGGACGACGAGGTGGTGATGCTCACCGCACGGCGCTATCTTGGGCCGCTTGTGGAATCAGGCATCGACACGCTGGTGCTCGGCTGCACGCATTACCCGATTTTGAAGGAGGCCATACAGGCGGTCATGGGGCCCGGCATCAGGCTTATCGATTCGGCAGAGGCAACAGCCTGTGACGTGATGCAGATGCTTGACCGGCAGCATATTTTAAATGATGCGGCAGTGCCCGGCACAAGCACGTTTTTTGTGACCGATATCCCGCACCGGTTTGCAGAGACCGGCAGCCGGTTTCTGGGGCGAGCGTTTTCGGATGTGTCTGTTATTGACATCGTGCAATTATGAAAAAAAGCAGGCGCTCAGCCCGAAAAAAGAAAAAAGGCAATACGCTCAGGTATCTGACCTTTGCGATTGTTATCCTGGCAGTGGCCGGGCTCGGGGTGTTTTTTTACAATAACCAAACATTTGACGCCAGTTTGCTGCTGCCACTGGTAAAGAAAATAAAAGGCGAGGCGCCTGTTGGGTCATTTACCGCCACGCTTTGTTTCGGTGATGAACAGGGAGAGTTTCTCATAAGGGAGCACCGCATTATCACCAGCGGCCAAACTCCCGATAAAAAAGCTGAGGCACTGCTGCAGGAGCTGCTCAAGGGCCCGCTGACCAAAGGCACGCGCACAATGCCCCTGCAGACGCGGTTGCGCGGCGTTTTGTTTGACAAGGGCCTTTTGACGATAGACTTCAGCCCGGATCTGCAGAAATATCATCCGGGCGGAAGCGCTTCTGAAATATTGACGGTTTACTCTGTTGTAAATACACTGACGCTGAATGTTTCCGAAATCAAGCAGGTAGCGCTGCTGATCGACGGAAAAAAAATAGACAGTATTGCCGGCCATATCGACTGCAGACAGCCGATTTCACCCAGGCCGGAGCTCACTCACTGACGGACGGATATGCCCAGGAAAACACCACTTGCAAAGATTCGAAATATCGGCATCATGGCCCATATTGATGCCGGTAAAACTACCGCTACCGAGCGCCTTCTGTATTATTCAGGCCGGTCATACAAAATGGGCGAGGTCCATGATGGCCAGGCCGTTATGGACTGGATGGAGCAGGAGCAGGAGCGCGGCATCACCATCACCTCTGCCGTGACTGATTTTGTCTGGAAGGGATTTGAGTTTCACCTGATCGACACGCCAGGCCATGTTGATTTCACCATGGAAGTGGAGCGGTCTTTGCGGGTGCTTGACGGATGCATAGCCATTTTTTGCGCCGTCGGGGGCGTTGAGCCGCAGTCTGAGACCGTATGGCATCAGGCCGATAAATATCATGTGCCCCGCATAGCCTTCATCAATAAAATGGACCGCACCGGCGCTGATTTTTTCGGCACGGTTCAAATGATGCGTGAAAAGCTTGCCACCAACCCCGTGCTTATCCAGCTGCCCATGGGCGCCGAGGACCGGTTCGCAGGGGTCATCGATCTTATAGGACGCAACGCCATCGTGTGGGATGAGGAAAGCCTGGGCCGTGAATTTGAGATTATCGACATCCCGGCCGAATATGAAGATCAGGTTCGCGAGCACCGCGACGCGCTCATCGAATTTGTTGCCGAGCGTGACGACGCGCTCATGGAGCGCTATATTGCCGGTGAGGAGCTGACGGAAAAGGAGATAAAATCCGGCCTTCGTGCAGCAGTTCTTGCCCGCGAGGCAGTTCCGGTCATGTGCGGCACTGCGCTTCGTAATAAGGGCGTTCAGCCGATTCTTGATGCTGTCATTGATTTTTTCCCTTCGCCCCATGAAGTGCCGCCCGTGACCGGCAAGGACGTGAAGGGCGAGATTGATTTGCAGCGCAGGTGCGACGACAAAGAGTCGTTTTCGGCCCTTATTTTTAAGGTCGTCATGGAAGAGGGCCGCAAGCTCAGCTACATCCGCATTTACTCAGGCAGGCTTGCAGTGGGCGATGACATCTTCAACCCCGTTAAAAACATCAAGGAAAAAATATCCCGCATTTTTAGAATGCACGCCAATAAGAAGGAGCGTGTGGAAGAGGCCTATGCCGGTGAGCTTGTGGCAATCATGGGGCTTAAAACCAGCACCACCGGCGATACGCTGTGCGATCCTGAAGCGCCCATCGTGCTTGAATCGATAGAATTTTACAAGCCCGTCATATCGGTGGCTGTCGAGCCCCGGACAGTCGGCGATCAGGACAAGCTGATAGCGTCCCTTGAAAGAATAGCGGAAGAGGACCCGACATTCAAATATTACATCGACAATGATTCCGGCCAGACTATTGTTTCAGGTATGGGCGAGCTGCATCTGGAGATTATCGTCGATCGGATTTTACGGGAGCATAAGCTGCCTATCCGCACGGGCAAGCCGCAGGTGGTATACCGCGAAACTATCGCTTCGACTTGCGAGGCAGAGGCTGTGTTTGACCGCGAGATCAATGACGGCAAACAGTACGGCCATGTCGTGCTCCGCCTTGAGCCGCTGGCCCGCGGCATGGGCATCGAGTTTGTGAATGCCACAGCTTCGGAAAAAATTCCCGAACTATTTCTTCCCGCCATTGAAAAAGCGGTGGGGGAGGCCACCCTTACGGGCGTCATGTCGGGCTACCCGATCGTTGATATGCGCGTGACGCTCATCGACGGCTCCTGTCGTGACGGAGCATCATCTGAGCTTGGCTATATCATGGCCACAAGCACCGCCATCCGCGAAGGCGTTCAGAAAGCGGGCGCCGTGCTGCTCGAGCCTATCATGGAGGTTGAGATCGTTACGCCCCAGGAGTTCATGGGCGAGATCATAGCCGATATCAATACCCGCAAGGGCAAGGTGGAAAATATCGCCAACAAGAATCTCCTGCGCATCATGACAGCTCATGTTTCCCTTAAAAACATGTTCGGCTATTCAACGGTTCTGCGGTCCTCCAGCCAGGGCAGGGCCACGTTTACCATGAAGTTTCTGAAGTTTGAAGTTCCGGGTTGATGGCCCGGGCGCTTTTTTAAGACGGCCCATGGCCGCAGCAGTTCTTATTTTTTATTAAGACACTTAAAAGGAGAATCAGCATGAAAGAAAAAGTAGAAGCAGTGCTTGCAAAGATCAGACCGCGCCTTGAAGCAGACGGCGGCGGCATTGAGCTCGTGGACATTGTTGACGGTGTAGTGAAAGTGCGGCTGCAGGGCGCCTGCCAGGGCTGCATGGGCGCGCGCATGACCCTGAAGATGGGTGTTGAGCGCATCATGAAGGAAGAGATTCCGGAAGTCAAATCCGTTGAAGCCGTGTAAGCGGCATGGATTATTTTCTGTGTGTAGTGGGGCTTGTGCTTATTGTTGAGGGGCTGCCGTATTTCATTGCTCCTGCAAAGATGAAGGAGGTGCTCTCCAAAATTCCGCAGCTGCCCACAGCAACTCTCAGGGTGTTCGGGATTGCTGCGATCATGGCGGGCATGCTGCTGGTCTTTATCGCAAAACGCGTGATGGAATAGAACGGTTTCCGGTTCAGGCCGTCAGGCTGGTAAGTCCGGCGCCTTAATAGTTTTAAAAAAAATGCAGAGACAGGTTTTAACCCTGCCTCTGCATTTTTGTATTCGCCACCCGGCAAGCCCATGACGGCCTCTGCTCCCTGCTGCATTGGTGGTTGACATAATAGCCTCTGATATATAAGAATGCAGCAGTGTGCGCAATGCCTACCACAAACCACCGTTTCTTTATGGAGGATTGCATTTTTTGTGGGGTGCTGGGTACAGGCAGAGTTTGTTTAATGTGTTGGCCTGATATTTTTTTAAGGGCATGAATTTGTATCTCATGAATAAAAATAAACTCTCAGAACGCGACATTTGCACGAAATTTATCACTCCTGCACTTGAGAAAGCAGGCTGGGATATCATCACGCAAGTGCGGGAAGAATACTCTCTGACCAACGGTAGAATTATCGTTCGTGGCAAGTTGCATACCCGTGCACAAAACAAACGGGCGGATTATGTCCTGTTCTATAAGCCCAATATTCCCATCGCAATTATCGAGGCAAAAGACAATACGCATACCATTGCAGATGGCATGCAGCAGGGATTGAGTTATGCGCAACTCCTGCAAGTCCCCTTTGCGTTCAGCTCCAATGGCGACGGCTTCCTGTTTCATAACAGCATAGCAGGTGACGGTGCCGTAGAAAAAGAATTGTCCCTGGATGAATTTCCTTCGCCTGAATTTTTATGGAACATGTGGGCTGCGCAGAAAGGAATCACAGGCGAGCAGGAAAGCCTGATTACTCAGGATTACTACAGCGACGGAAGCAACAAGAATCCCCGCTATTATCAAGTTCTGGCAATAAGCAAAACAATAGAGGCCATTGCACAGGGGCAAAATCGCATTCTCATCGTCATGGCAACCGGAACGGGTAAAACATATACAGCCTTTCAGATTATCTGGCGCTTGTGGAAATCGAAAACAAAAAAACGGATTCTTTTTTTAGCGGATAGAAATATTCTTATTGATCAGACAATGACCAATGATTTCAAGCCGTTCGGTTCCGCCATGACGAAGATTCAAAAACGGCAGGCCAATAAATCCTACGAAATCTACCTTTCATTGTATCAGGCGGTAACCGGCACTGAAGAGGAGCAAAACATCTATAAGCAGTTTTCTCCCAACTTTTTCGATCTGATTATTGTTGATGAGTGTCACCGGGGGAGCGCCGCCGAAGATTCTAACTGGCGGCAGATTCTTGAATATTTTTCTTCCGCCACACAAATCGGCTTAACAGCCACGCCCAAGGAAACAAAAGATGTTTCCAATAGCGACTATTTTGGCGATCCCGTTTATACATACTCCCTGCGCCAAGGCATTGATGATGGTTTTTTGGCGCCATATAAGGTGGTTCGCATCGATATTGATAAAGACCTGACTGGTTGGCGGCCAGACAAGGGCATGACCGATAAGTACGGAAACGAAATTGAAGACCGTATTTATAATCAGAAGGATTTCGACAAATCACTGGTGCTTGAAAAACGCACGGAACTTGTCGCTAGAAAGATCAGCGAGTTTTTGCGACAGACCAACCGTTTTGACAAGACTATCGTGTTTTGCGACAATATCGATCATGCCGAACGCATGCGGCAGGCTTTGGTCAATGAAAACGCCGATCTTGCAGGGCAAAACCCCAAATATGTCATGCGGATAACCGGCGACAATGAAGAGGGGAAAATGGAACTGGATAATTTCATTTTTCCCGAATCGAGATATCCGGTCATTGCCACCACATCTAAGTTGATGACGACCGGTGTGGACGCTCAAACCTGTAAATTAATTGTGCTTGATCAGCGTATTTTGTCCATGACCGAATTCAAGCAGATCATCGGTCGCGGAACCCGTATCAACGAAGATTACAACAAGTTCTACTTTACAATCATGGATTTTAAAAAGGCCACTGAACTTTTTGCCGACCCCAATTTTGATGGCGATCCGGTATGTGTCTACTCACCAAAAGAGGGGGATTCACCTGTGCCGCCGGATGAACTGGAAGAAAATGCTGGAACTGGAGAGGGCATAACCTATCCAATGTCAGAAAAAAATGGGGATATTCCAAGTTTTCATGAGAATAAATTTGCAGATACTGGCTGCTTTCCTGAAGGTGCGAAAGTAAAGAGATATGTGGTTTCTAGTGTTGAAGTTTTTGTAGCTTCAGAGCGGGTACAGTACTTTGACGCCAACGGAAAGCTTATTACCGAATCCCTGAAGGATTATTCCCGCAAAGCACTCAATCGTGAATTTTCTTCTCTCGATGATTTCTTGACTAAGTGGAACAGTGCCGATAAAAAACTGGTCATCATCGAAGAGCTTGCCAATCAAGGCATATTTTTTGAAGCCCTGGCCGAAGAGATCGGCAAAGATATTGATCCTTTTGATATTATCTGCCATGTTGCCTGGGGCATGCCGCCCCTTACCCGCAAGGAACGGGCGGAAAATGTAAAAAAGCAGAACTACTTTTCCAAATACGGCGAACAGGCGCAGAAGGTTCTTGCTGCGCTGCTTGACAAGTATGCCGATGAAGGGGTTCAACACATCGAAGAGACCCAGATTCTTAACATCAACCCCTTTACTGATTTTGGAACACCCATGGAGATTATTAAAAATTTCGGCGGCCTTGAGAAGTATCAATCAGCCGTAAGTGAATTGGAACAAGCACTTTACTGTGCCTAAAAAATCGGAGTGAAAGAAATGTCAATCGGAACTTTGATAAAGACAATACAGGATATCATGAGAAAAGACGTGGGCGTTGATGGCGATGCCCAGAGAATCAGCCAGATTGTGTGGCTCTTGTTTTTAAAGATATTCAATGACAAGGAACAGGAATGGAAACTGACCATAAAGGGTTATAAGTCACCCCTGCAGACCCGTTTTCAGTGGTCAAGCTGGGCTGCCGATCCCGAAGGGATAACCGGAGAAGAGCTGATTGATTTTATAAATAACGAGCTTTTTCCGGCTCTTAAAAAACTTGCCACCACTGCCGGTGTTTCAGCTCACGGCAAAGTTGTTGGCAGTGTTTTTGAAGACGCCTATAACTATATGAAATCAGGAACCCTGCTTCGTCAGGTGATCAACACGATTCAGGCGGATGTTGATTTTAATTCCTCATCAGACCGCCATCTTTTTAACGACATTTACGAAAAAATTCTTGCCGATCTCCAGTCCGCCGGAAATGCAGGCGAATACTACACACCCCGCGCAGTAACGCAGTTCATGGTTGACATCATCAAGCCGCAACTTGGCGAGAGCCTTTTAGACCCGGCCACCGGTACAGCCGGATTTCTGACCAGCGCTATTGAGCATTTAAGAAAGCAGGTAAAAACTCCGGCTGATAATGAGATTCTGCAAAAAAATATTCACGGCGTCGAAAAAAAACCGCTCCCCCACATGCTGGCCATGACCAATATGATGCTGCACGGAATTGATGTGCCGACCAATATCCGCCACGACAACACCTTAAGCCGGCCCCTCAAGGATTATGGCCCCAGGGACCGTGTGGATATTGTCGTCACTAATCCGCCCTTTGGCGGCATGGAAGAAGACGGCATCGAAAACAACTTCCCCAAGAAATATCAGACCCGTGAAACCGCCGATCTTTTCATGGCTTTGATTATGCATCTGTTGAAGCCCGATACCGGCAGAGCAGCAGTGGTTCTGCCCGACGGCTTTCTGTTTGGCGAAGGCGTAAAGACCACGATCAAAAGCGAGCTTCTCAAGGAATTCAACCTGCACACTATCGTGCGCCTGCCCAAGGGCGTCTTTAGCCCCTATACAGGCATCAACACCAATATTCTTTTCTATGAAAAGGGCGGCCCCACCAAACAGGTCTGGTTCTTTGAGCATCCCTATCCTGAAGGGTATAAATCCTACTCCCGCTCCAAGCCCTTGACCATACAGGAATTCGTCCTTGAAAAGAAATGGTGGAACAAACGCAAGGAGACCCAATACGCCTGGAAGGTATCGGTAAAGGATATTGAAGCAAAGAACTACAATCTCGACTGGAAGAACCCCCATGTAGTGGATGTCGAACACGGCGACCCCGACGAGTTGATGAAAGAGTATGAGGAAATTTCCCAAAAGCTCATCGCCACCCGCGATGCTTTGAAACATGAACTTATGCAGGCGCTGGGAGGTCGGTAGTGGAGTCAAACCGCATTGAGTACAACTCATTTAAAGGCAGAGGGGTGATTAATGGCAAAAATTAGTGTTAAAGGAACAGAAATTTCAATAATAACTATAAATAATGAAGATTTTATTTCTTTAACAGATATGCTAAGGGCCAAAGATGGTGATTTTTTTATTTCAGACTGGTTGCGAAATAGAAACACTTTGGAATTTCTTGGCATTTGGGAGAGAGTCTATAATCCCACTTTTAATTATGGCGAATTCGCCATAATTAAAAGTCAGGCTGGTCTGAATAGCTATAAAATAAGCGTGAAAGAATGGACGGAGAAAACAAATGCTATTGGGTTAAAAGCTACAGCCGGTAGATATGGCGGAACTTATGCGCATAAAGATATCGCTTTTGAATTCGGTATGTGGATAAGTGCTGAATTTAAAATTTATCTCATCAAGGAATTTCAGCGATTAAAAGAGATAGAACAAAAGCAATTTGGCTGGGATATTAAACGAAATTTGGCCAAAATTAATTACCGCATTCATACCGACGCCATTAAGACGAACCTGATCCCAAAAGAACTCACCAAACAACAGATTAACCATGTGTATGCAACAGAGGCCGATGTGCTTAATATGGCCCTTTTCGGCATGACAGCAAAACAATGGCGTGACAGCAATGACGATAAAAAGGGCAATATCCGCGACTATGCCGATATATCTCAGCTTGTATGCCTTTCCAATCTTGAAAACCTGAATGCCCTTTTCATAAATGAGGAGCTGCCGCAGGCGGAGCGACTGACTAAATTAAACAAAATTGCCATTCAACAGATGCGGTTGCTGACCGATGATCCACGGATAAAGAAATTAGAATCGGGGAGCAAATAATGGATGCCGGACACGAACCTGGCATCATGTGGCAATCGTAGGCCGGACAAAGTGAAGCGTGTCCGGCAAAGGATGCATTGTATAACTGGTCGAATTCGATCAGTTTAGAAAACCCCATGCTTCATTTTACTGTATTCGTGGGGGTGTGACAGGTGTCCAAAAACCGCCGGACTCACTTCGTTTAGTCCGGCCTACATTTGCAGGACGGTATGTCGATCGCATTATCAAATTGATCCTGTAGAGCCTGAAAGATGAATAGCAATACCGTAAAATTACTGCAAAAGCATTTTGATACAGCCCTTGAAACTCCCGACGGCGTAAAAAAACTGCGGGAGCTGATTCTGACCCTTGCCATGCAGGGAAAACTGGTTCCGCAGAATCCAAAGGATCAACCGGCCAGTGCACTCCTGAAAGAGATTGAAGCCGAAAAGAAGCGGCTAGTGAAAGCGGGGAAGATTAAAAAGCAGGAACCCTTGCCGCCGATCAAGCCCGAAGAGGTGCCGTATAAATTGCCGACGGGTTGGGATTGGGTCAGGTTGGGGGTACTAACAGAAATAATCACAAGCGGATCAAGAGATTGGGCTAAGTATTACTGCTCAAACGGTAGAGCAAAATTTGTCCGCATGGGGAATCTTTCACATGGTTGGTTTAATTTAAAAACAGATAATATCCAGATGGTTAATCCCCCCCCAAATGGTGAGGGAACAAGAACCTCGTTGATTGAAAACGATTTACTTGTTTCTATAACTGGTGATGTTGGATGGAAAGCTTTGATACCAAAAAATTTTGGAGAAGCCTATATTAACCAGCATACAGCATTAATTCGGTTTCTTGAAGAATTTCGTGGTCGATTCTATCCATTAATTTTATGTTCACCCCTCGCGCAAAAACAATTTAATGCACCACAGCGCGGCATAAAAAATAGTTTTCGTCTATCAGATGTTAGTCTACTGTATGTCCCCCTCCCGCCCCTTGCTGAACAGCGCTGCATCGTCGCCAAAATTGACGAGCTTATGGCGCTCTGCGACAGGCTGGAAGCCGAGCGCAACGAACGCAACCAGAAGCGGCTTACTGTTCACACCACCGCCATGAACCGCCTTTTAACCTCGCAGGACAAAGAATCATTTTCTGCCTCATGGAGTTTTATTACCAAACATTTCAGCGAGCTTTATTCGGTTTCCCAAAATGTGGCGGAACTCAAAAAAGCGATTCTCCAATTGGCGGTAATGGGGAAACTTGTTCCGCAGGACCCCAAGGATCAACCGGCCAGTGCACTCCTGAAAGAGATTGAAGCAGAGAAGAAAAGGCTGGTGAAAGCTGGAAAGATAAAGGAGCAGAAGCCGCTGCCGCCGATCAAACCGGAAGAAGCGCCTTATGAATTGCCGACGGCTTGGGCCTGGGTCAGGTTGGGGGAATTAGTAAGTCGTAGTGAAGCAGGCTGGAGTCCATCTTGTGAAAGCCGACGAGCTGCACCTAATGAACCGGGTGTCTTGAAGATTAGTGCGGTATCTTGGGGGTTTTTCGATGAAAGTCAAAATAAAGCTTTGCCAAAAAATTTAAAGCCCGTTACTGAGCATGAAGTCCAGGTCGGTGATTTTTTATTGAGTCGGGCCAATACTGCAGAGCTTGTAGCCAAGTCAGTTATTGTAAAGCAGACGAGGCCAAAGCTATATATCTGTGATAAAATAATTAGATTGAAAATTTCGTCTTTGTTGGATTGTGACTTCGCGTGTATGGTGAATAACTCTGCAAGTTCGAGAAGCTATTATATAAGTAAAGCATCGGGCACATCATCTTCAATGCAAAACGTATCCCGTCAAACAGTGCTGGAGTTGCCATTCCCCCTCCCGCCTCTTGCCGAACAGCGCCGCATCGTCGCCAAAATCGACCGGCTTATGGCATTCTGCGATGATCTTGAAAAACAGATTGCCGCCGCAACCGGCAAGCAGACGGCGATTTTTAATGCTGTTTTGGCTAAGGTGTAGGGGGCAGTATGCTTTTAAAATCAGCTTGTAGGGCTGGTGCAAATCAGCCGTAATTACTGGAGAGCAGGTAGTGGAGTCGAACCGCATTGAGTTTAAAAGAGAACTGACCGATAACCTTGAAAAAGAGGTCATCGCCTTTCTCAATTATCATGATGGCGGCATGATTTATCTGGGCATCGACAAGACGGGAACGGTCTATGGTGTGCCGGACTGCGACGCTGTACAGCTGGCGATCAAGGATCGCTTGAAGAACAATATCCAGCCCTCGGCGCTTGGTCTGTTCGATGTTATTCACGAAAAACGCGACGGCGAAAACGTCATCAAGATTATTGTTGCCAGCGGCTCGGAAAAGCCCTACTACCTGCGCAAATTCGGCATGTCTGAAAAAGGCTGTTTCATCCGCATCGGCAGCGCCCGCGAACCCATGCCAGTGCGCATGATTGAAGATTTGTTTGCCCGCCGCACCCGCAACTCTCTTGCCCGTATCCGCGCCCCTCGGCAAGACCTGAGCTTCGAACAACTCAAAATCTATTATCAGGAAGCCGGTTTTACCCTGGGCGATAAATTTGCCGCTAATCTGGAATTGCTGACCGAAGACGGCGCTTACAACTACGCAGCCTACCTGTTGGCCGATCAGAATGGTAATTCGGTGCAAGTAGCGAAATACGCCGGCCTCGACCGGGTTGATTTACAGGAGAGCAAGGACTACGGCTTTTGTTGCTTGGTTAAAACCTGCAAGCAGGTGCTCGACCGGCTGGAAGGAGTGGAGAACCGTAACATCACCAAAATTACTCCCCGAGAGCGCATTAATCGCACGCTGTGGGACAAAGTCGCTCTGCGCGAAGCAGTTATCAATGCCATCATCCATAACGACTATAGCACCGAACTGGTGCCAAAATTTGAAATTTTTCCCAACCGGCTGGAAATCACCTCGGCAGGCGCCATACACCCCGGCAAAGAGCAGGATGATTTTTTCGCTGGGTACTCCATGCCCCGCAATAAAACCCTGATGCGGGTGTTCAAGGATCTTGAAATGGTTGAATATCTGGGCTCCGGCATGCCGCGCATTCTCAAGGCCTACCCCCGCAAGGCCTATACCTTTGC
>CAIWCT010000347.1 GCA_903911225.1 uncultured delta proteobacterium | reverse complement strand
CATTCGTAGCTACAAGCCCGCCCCGGTCTCTGCCGCAGATCTGCAGTATATACTTGAAGCGGCGCAGAGGGCTCCTTCCTGGGCCAATATGCAGTGCTGGGAATTCATCATTGTGCAGGACGTTGCCATAAAACAAAAGCTTGCTGAAACTCTGCCTGAAAAAAATCCGGCGCGCGGCGCATGTGCGCAGGCGCCAGTCATTATTGCGGCCTGCGCCGCTACCGGCAAATCCGGTTTTTTCAAGGGCAGCCCTGTAACCGACAAGGGCGACTGGCTGCTTTTCGATTTGGGGCTGGCGCTTCAGAACTTGACTTTAGCGGCCTATGAAAAGGGCCTGGGAACAGTGCATGTGGGTTTTTTCGACTCTGTTAAAGCAGGCGCCGTGCTTGGCGTGCCCGAGGGCCATACGGTTGTGGAGCTGCTGCCGCTGGGGCATCCGGCTGAAGAGGGCAGGGTGACGCCGCGCAAGCCCATCGAGGAATTTGTTTTTTACAACGGGTATGGCAGGAAGGCCTGAACTGATGGGCCTTTTTATATCATTTGAAGGCACCGAGGGCTGCGGCAAAACCACGCAGATACAGCTTCTGGCAAAATTTCTTGAAAGCCGGGGCATTGCCTGCATTCTTACCCGCGAACCCGGCGGCACAGCCGTGGGTGAGGCCATCAGGGAAATTTTTCTTCGCAGCAGCAATACGGCCCTTATACCGCTGACCGAACTTTTGCTGGTTACGGCGGCGCGCGTGCAGCACATACATGAGGTTATCATGCCCGGCCTTGCTGCGGGCAGGATTGTTTTATGCGACAGATTTTTTGATGCCACCGCTGCCTACCAGGGTTATGCCGCAGGCGTGCCGCTTGAGCTTATCGAGCGCAGCCATGAACTTTTTTGCGGCAATCTTGCGCCCGACCTGACGCTGCTTCTGGATTGCCCCCTTGAGCTGGGCATTGCCCGCTCTCGCGCACGCAACAAGGCCGCCGGTCAGGAGCTTTCAGAAGGCCGTTTTGAGGACAAGGAGATGGCTTTCCACGCCAAAGTGAGGCAGGGCTATTTTGCGCGCGCCGACAAGGCACCCGAACGTTTTCACATTATAGATGCCGGGGAAACCATCGAGTCTATACACGAAAACATCGTGAGCAGCGTGACGGCAAAGCTTCGGGAGAAGGGCTATGCCGTTTGATGAAATACGCGGCCATAGCCGCCAGGTGCGGATTCTTAAGTCAATGCTCGCCAGCGGCCAGTTGCCCCATGCCTTTTTGTTTACCGGCATCGAAGGCATCGGCAAGCGCACGGTGGCAACGGGATTTGTCAAGGCGCTTAACTGCCTGACCTTACCTGATGATTTCTGCGGGCAGTGCCTGCAGTGCAGCAAGATCGACAAGCAGGTGCACCCCGACGTGATGATTGTCGAGCCCGAGAAGAATGTGCTGAAAATTGAGCAGATGCGGGCGCTGCAGCAGGAAATAATTTATAAGCCCCTTGAGGGAAAAAAAAAGGCGGTCATTATCGATGCCGCCGAAAAGATGAATGCCCAGGCGGCAAACTGTCTTTTGAAAACCCTTGAAGAGCCGCCGGAAGACACGGTGCTTGTTCTCATTGCCCATAGCGTCTCGGATATGCTTCCGACGGTGCTGTCGCGCTGCCAGCGGCTGCATTTTTCGCCTCTATGCGATGATGATATCAGCAGCCTGCTTGCCCGGCAGGGAATGGATGCTCAGCAGACCGGGCGGCTGCTGCCGCTTGCGCAGGGCAGCCTGCAGCGGGCGATTATGTTTGCGGGATGTGATTTTGTTTCCCGCAGAGAAAAAATAGCCGAACGTCTCGGACAGGGAGCGGGCGCAGCACTGAAGCTTGCAGATGATCTGGCGCGGGATGACGAAGTGCTGCCCATGGCGCTTGAGTTTCTCGAATCATGGTACCGTGACCTGCTTGTGCTGCTTGAAGGCGCTAGCGATGCGCGGCTGTATAATGCCGATCTGGCGGATGATCTTGCTCATGCTGCGGCAGGTGCAACGCGTGACAGTGTGATTGAAAAGATTAAGAAGCTGCGGCGCCTGCAGTCGGGCGCTGCGTTTAATCCGGATATGCAGCTCGGGCTGGAAGCAGTGCTGCTGTATTAAGGAAGAAGGCTGAAGGCTAGTAGGCTGAAGGCTGTTAGGATAAAGGCTAGAGGTTAGAGCATTAACTTTTTTATCTATAGACGACTATTCTGTCATCTCGACCGAAGGGAGAGATCTTAGGCTGCAAACACAATCAAGGTATTAAGATTTCTCCCTGCGGTCGAAATGACAATATGGCTATAGTTTTTTGAAAAATGGTCTTGTGGTAAAACATCAAATACTTTTCACAAGCATATAAGGAGAATAAATATACAATGGCAGCTATTGTAGGACTGAAATTACGCAAGAAACTTTTGGCTTTCGATGCTGAAGCAGGCGAGCTTGAACTGCGGGATGGCGATAAGGTAATGATTGAGGATGAGGGGGCAACGGTTCTGGCAACTGTGGTTCCCCGCGGCTGCTACAGGCATTTGCTGCCGGATACGGCGAAGACCGTCCGCGTCAAAGTTGTGCGCAAGGCCGAAGATGCCGACATCAGGCAGGAGGATCTCAATATCCGCATGGAAAAGGATTATTTTAAGGCCTGCCAGCGCAAGATTGTTCAGCACGATTTGCCCATGAAACTTGTTGATGTGACCATTGAGCCCGATGGCAGCAAGGTTGTATTCTTTTTTGTGGCGGAAAACAGGGTCGATTTCAGAGTGCTGGTAAAGGAGCTGGCCTCAGAGCTCCGGGCGCGCATAGAGATGCGCCAGATCGGGGCGCGCACGGAAGCCCAGATTACCGGCGGCGTAGGCTGCTGCGGCCGCGAGCTGTGCTGCACGGGCTTTCTCAGGAAGTTTTGCCCCGTGACGGTCAAAATGACCAAGGAGCAGGGCCTGCCCCTTGACCCCGAGAAGATTTCAGGAGTCTGCGGCAGGCTCATGTGCTGCCTGGCCTATGAATATGACACCTATGTGGAAATGAAAGCGGGGCTGCCGAAAATCGGCAAGCGGATCAACTCGCCGCAGGGGCTGGCCAAGGTGCGCCAGGTGAATGTTATTTCCCATAAACTGATAATTGAGCTCGAAGACGGCTCGATAACCGATATGAACATCGATGATTACAAGCCCGAAATGCTTGTGCGTCAGCAGTGAGGCCACGGGAAATGCAGAAAATTTTTTATCTTACAACGCCCATCTACTATGTTAATGACGTGCCTCATATCGGGCATGCCTACACCACCATAGCCTGCGACGTTCTTGCCCGCTACAAGCGGATGAAAGGCTACAGCGTCTTTTTTCTTACCGGCACCGACGAGCATGGCCTGAAGGTCGAGAAGGCTGCAGGGGATGCCGGCGAGAAACCCATCGAGCTTGCCGACCGTGTGGTAGAGCGGTTTTCAAGCCTCTGGGAGAAGCTTCTGGTTACCAACACCGACTTCATCCGCACGACGGAAAACCGGCATAAAGAGGCGGTGCGGGAGTTTTTCAAGAAAGTCGAGGCAAGCGGCGATGTCTATCTGGGCTCATATGAAGACTGGTACTGCGTGCCCTGCGAAAGCTTTCTGACAGAAACGCAGTGTGTCAACGGCGCCTGCCCCGACTGCGGCCGCCCTGTTGAAAAGCTGAAAGAGGAAAGCTATTTTTTCAGGCTTTCGCGATTCACCGAGCCGCTTCTGAAGTTCTACGCCGAAAACCCCGATTTCATACAGCCTGCATCGCGCTATAATGAGATCGTCAGTTTTGTGAAAGAGGGGCTGCGGGACTTAAGCATCAGCCGCACCACCTTCAGCTGGGGCATACCGATTCCGGGCAATGACAAGCATATATTTTATGTCTGGTTCGACGCGCTGCTGAATTATGTATCGGCCCTGGGTTATTTCACGGGGGGTGATGCCGCAGCCTTCTGGCCAGCAGACGTGCATGTGATCGGCAAGGATATTCTGCGGTTTCACACGGTGTACTGGCCGGCCTTTCTTTTGTCGGCGGGTTTGCCCCTGCCGAAAAAAGTTTTTGCCCACGGCTGGTGGACAATTGAAGGAAAAAAGATGTCCAAATCTTTGGGCAATGTGGTTGATCCCCGTGCGCTGTCCGATGAATACGGCATTGATCAGCTGCGGTATTTTCTGCTGCGGGAAGTGCCCTTCGGCCTTGACGGCGATTACTCGCGGCAGGCCATCATCGGGCGCATCAACAGCGATCTGGCAAATGATTTCGGCAACCTTGCAAGCCGCACCATCTCTATGGTGCATAAGTATTTCGACGGAAAAATTCTTGCCGGCGCCCCTGCAGGCCCATCTGAGCTGCGGCTGCAGGAAAAAACCCGGGCCGTTATCGACGATGTCGACAGGCATATGAACGCCCTTGCCTTTCACAAGGCGCTCGTTTCCATCTGGGAGCTTGTAGCCATGGTTAATAAGTATATCGATGAAAGCGCGCCGTGGGTTCTCGCGAAAGATCCTGCTCAAAAGGACCGGCTTGCAACCGTCATGCGCGCCTGTGTCGATGTTCTAAAAATATCCTCGCTGCTTGTGGCGCCGTTCATGCCCCTTGCCAGCCAGACGCTCTGGGCTGCTCTCGGTGGGCAGGGTTTGGTTGCCGACCAGCAGATCGACGCAGTTGCCGCCGAGCCATGCGTGCCGGAAGGGACACAGCTGCAAAAAATTTCAGCGCTTTTTCCGCGCATTCAGGCAGACGCACCGGCATGACCCGCTCCAATATCAATATTCCAAATCTGCTCACTTTTTTCAGGATCATACTGACGCCGATCCTGTTTATCGTGCTTTTGAAATCGCCGGGCAGGTTTTTAAGCTTTGTCGCTGCGCTGGTTTTTGTCCTGGCATCCATTACGGACTTTCTCGACGGCTATCTTGCCCGCAGGATGAATCTTGTCACAACGCTGGGGAAATTTCTTGATCCCCTTGCAGACAAGCTGCTTGTGGGGGTTGCGCTCATCATGATGATTCAGCTTGACCGGGTGGCGCCCTGGATAGTGGCGCTGATTGTGGGCCGGGAGATACTGGTCATGAGCCTTCGCCTGGTAGCCGCCCGCGAGCGGATAGTCATAGAAACCACAAAGATCGCCAAGTATAAAACAGGCTTTCAGATCGCTGCGGTCATAGGGCTGCTTATGCATTACAGCTACAGGATCGGCACCGGCCCGTCGAGCTTCATGTTTGATTTTCATGCTATAGGATCATGGCTGCTGTATATCGCCATGATGATTACTCTGTGGTCGGGGGCAGACTACTTCTATAAATTTATAAAACTTGTTTCCGTCTCGCGCAGCCCTGAGGATTGAACTGACGAAAGCGGTTGCCAACTCTGCATAATTTTGTCAATTTTGTGATTGACAAAGATGGAAATCTGAATATAATTCGAGAATTGCTGAGCGGGAATAACTCAGTGGTAGAGTACGACCTTGCCAAGGTCGGAGTCGCGGGTTCAAATCCCGTTTCCCGCTCCATTTTTTTTT
>CAIWCT010000346.1 GCA_903911225.1 uncultured delta proteobacterium | reverse complement strand
GCGTTACGGCCTGCGGTTTTGCCATCGGGAAACTTACGACCTATGATTACTCAAACGCCGCTTCCCTGTGCTACCGGGGTGCACGGACAATTCCCCGGACGGGACTTTAACCCGCTGGATAGAGCAGTTGTTACTGCGAACGGACATCCTATATTAACTAATTCAAAAAAACCGCCCGCCTATTTTTTTTCGCCCACTATAATTTTATCCTCGCCCCCCCCTTCCACGTAGCAACCCCAAGCCTAAAGCATCAATTGATTTTCTGTTATTCCCAGAGCATCCCGAATAAAAAGCGCCAATAAAAATCCGTTGCGCTCCTGAACAGACTGCACTATAATTTTTTATGTCATTCCGGTTTCGGAATGACTTTTTTTATGGGTTCAAGAACTTATATGAAGTTGAAAATCTCACCTCCACAGCTCATTCTACTGAGCTTTGCCGCCATAATACTTATCGGCGCTTTGCTGCTTATGCTGCCCATTTCCTATGCAGGCAAGCCCGTGGGATTCATTGAAGCGCTTTTCACCACGACCTCTGCCACGTGCGTCACCGGCCTTTCGGTCTTTGACATCGGCACGCGCCTGACCGTGTTCGGGCAGCTCGTGGTGCTCGGTCTTATACAGGCAGGCGGACTGGGCATCATGACTTTTTCGACATTTTTGTGTATCTGCTGTCGCACCGTCTGTCTATCCGCAACCGCGAAATAGTGCTGCAGAGCCTGAGCCAGCACCCGGTAAAAGACATGGGATCGCTGCTTCTATCTGTTTTCGGCGTTACGCTTTTTATCGAGGCCATTGGCGCTATTTTTCTATTTAACGCCTTTGCCAGGGACTACTCTTTAGGCCATGCGGCATATCTTGCAATATTTCATTCTGTGTCGGCATTCTGCAATGCGGGTTTTTCGCTGTTCCCCGACAACCTCATGAAGTATTATGACGACACGATCGTGAGCCTCACGATATCGATATTGCTGGTGATGGGTGGGCTTGGCTTCATTGTCATATTCGACGTCTACCGCACCCTGCGCAGCCGCATCAAAGGCAAAAAGTCGGCCTTTAACTTTCACTCACGCCTCGTGCTCCGGACAACACTCTGGCTTATCCTGGGCGGCGCAATAGTTTTCATGCTGTTTGAATGGTTCAATGTGCTTGAACCAATGTCGTGGAAAGCCAAAATCCTTGTATCGCTATTTCAGTCTGTCACGCCCCGAACCTGCGGGTACAATACGGTCGACTATGGCCTGCTCACCGACGCAACGCTTATTTTTACTATTTTTCTCATGTTCATCGGCGCTTCACCCGCTTCAACCGGCGGCGGTGTCAAGACAACCACCTTTACCGTGCTGATTGCTTTGGTTGCAGCAAAATTTCGCGATCAGGAAGATATAAACCTCATGGACCGCCGTATTTCCCCGGATATCGTATCGCGTGCTGTTTCGATTGCAGCATTTTCAGGCGTACTTATTCTGGTCTCTACCCTTTTTCTGTTGTTGTTTGAAGTAGGACAGGTGCCGCATGCAGAGACTAAGGGGCGGTTTCTGGAGTTCCTTTTCGAGGCTACATCGGCCTTCGGCACGGTAGGATTAAGCACGGGCATAACAGCAAGCATCAGGGACCCGGGACGCATCATTCTGATTCTGCTCATGTACATTGGTCGCGTGGGCCCCCTTACGCTTGCAATCGAGCTCGCGGGAGCCGGCAAAAAAAAGGCGTTCCGCTATCCGGAAGAAGGGAATATACTAATAGGCTGATCAACAGCCATTGAGGATTTTTATTTACGGAGTGTTACTATGAGAAATTTTGGAGTGATCGGACTGGGAAGCTTCGGCCATTTTACCGCCCGGTTTCTTGCCGAGCGGGGGCTTGAGGTGCTGGGTCTTGACATGGATGAACTCCAGGTCGAGCGCATTAAACCCTATATTGAAAAAGCCGTTATTGCCGATGCAACCAATAAGGATGTACTGGAGCAGATCGGCGTTCACGACATGGATGCGGTTATTGTCAGCGTCGGCGATAAAATAGACATGAGCATCCTGATTACGCTGTATCTCAAGGAGCTCAAGGTCAAGAACATCATCGTAAAGGCCATCACAGAAGATCATGGCAAAATCCTGCATATCATCGGCGCCACCGAAGTTATTTTCCCCGAGCGCGATGTAGCGGCTAAGATCGCCGAACAGCTGGCAAACCCCAATGTCATCGACACTTTGAGCCTCGGGCCCGACTACAGCATCGTGCAGCTTGCTCCGCCCGAACAGTTCATGCATAAATCACTGCGGGAGCTGGATATCCGCAAAAAGTACAATGTGCAGGTACTTGCAATCAAGGAGCTTGTGCCTGAAAATCTTATCGTGGTGCCGCCGGCTGATTATACCATTAAAGACAGCGATACCATGCTCGTGGTGGGGCGGCTCGAGGATATTAAAAATTTGGAAAAAGTTTCCTGATACCTGGCTTCGCATGTCGGCTGCCGGCGTCACACGGGAGAATAAAAGCGTGCTACAGTGCTGTGATCGCCAGGAGTTTCAGCAGCAGGAGCAGACCTATAACCACACGGTGGCGACATTCGCCGGCATCGACCCCTATTGCAGCCGCACAGACTGGATACTGCCGTTTCATGCTTCCTTTACGCCCCGGTCTCCACTGCATATCTGGCAACAAAATGAAAGCTTTGTCGTGCTTGCTCAAAGCCTGACAGATCAGGGGAAAAACATTTTTTCCTCTGTTGACTCCATGTGGGGTTTTGCAACCGCCCTTGTGGGCGCTGCCGCTCCCGAAATACTGGGCAGCGTTTGCCGCGAACGGCTTCAGCAGGGGCATATCATTTTGTACGGCCTGCCTCAGGACAAAATATTTCTGAGCGCTGTAGCCGAGCGGACAGCAGCCACACACCGGACCTTTATGCTCAATCCCGTATGCCGCTGCGTGGCATCTTTGCATGGCGGCATGGACGGATTTCTCTCTCGCCGATCAACCAAATTCAGAATAAATGCACGCAAAGCGGCTAAGCGGACGGCTGCTGCAGGAGTTCGCTTCCGCTGTATCGACCAGGTGCCCTCTGAGGCCGTGATGGATTTCTACACGGAGCTTCTCGCCATAGAAAGCCGCAGCTGGAAGGGACAAAGCGGTGAAGGCGCTGACCAGCCACCCATGAAGGACTTCTACCGGCACATGTTTGAGCGCATCGGCCCGGCAGGGCTGCTGCGCGTTATTGTCGCCGAGCTTGACGGCCTGCAGATCGGCTATCTGCACGGCGCCTGCGTACAGGGCCGGTTCAGGGGATTGCAGTTCAGCTTTGACGACAGGTACCGGGCATTGTCCCTCGGCAATACCCTGCAGCTCAAAATGCTTGAATGGCTGTGCCGTGAAAAAGTCGAAACGTATGACCTTGGTATGACCGTGCCCTACAAAAAGAAATGGGCCGAGCTCGAGCACCAGACCATGACCGTGTATTTGCGACCGCTGTAACAAGTCTACGGTGTAATTTTATTTTTTGTTGAAACCATTTATGAACAATCCGTCACTCCCGCGAAAGCGGGAGTCCAGTTTTGTGCTTTTTATGGATTTCTTCTCCCCGATCTGGTTTAGGTCAAGTTGTGCAGGAGGCTCTTTTTATTAAAGGTCACAGTACAGAGACATAGCAATTTTCAGAGATGAAGACTATTGGGGGTTTCTATGGCAAAGCGAAAAAAAACATTTGAAGATCTCAGCTTTGATGATCTCAAAAGCTGGGCGGGCGATAAGATCGTCGGTCGTGCGTACGGCTATAAAAAACAGGTTGCTGATTTGCGCCGCACCGCCGATGGCGCGCTGTTGGCTTGGGTCAAAGGCACCCGCCGGTACGCAACAAAGGTCTGGATTGATGGCACTGGCCTTAATGCGGCATGCACCTGCCCCTATTGGGATACGTGCAAGCATGCCGTTGCCGTGGTGCTGGTCTATCTTGATGCGGTGCGAGCAAAGACTGCAATTTTAACAACCAATGATACTGATTCTCGTTTGCAGCTTATTGAGTCCGCAGCAGGGGCTGACAATGCTGACGATGATGTCTACTTAGATGTCGGTCTTGACGACGACGATGATGACGATAGCGATGAGCCTCCACCTCGCTCTGCTTCCGTGTCAGGCAAAAAAAAAGACGCCAGCGATGTCCGTGAGATACTTGGAAATATGTCTAAGGACGAGCTGGTAAATTTCGCCGCATCGCTTGCTGCGGGTGATCAGAATATAGCACGTACGCTTATAGAAGACAGGGAACTGGCTGGTGGCAAAGTAAATAAAATTGTTAAAGCCCTGCGGGCTGATATAGAAGACTTAACCAGCCAACCCGCATGGAAAGACAATTGGCGCGGCAGGGGTGAAATACCCGATTATTCCGGCGTGCTGAAGCGATTGAACATGCTGTTGAAGTCGGGGCATGCCGACGCGCTGGTGGATATAGGCGAGGATCTTTTGGAATTGGGCATGCGGCAAATCGAACAGTCCGATGATGAAGGAGAAACAGCCTCGCAGATCGGTGAATGCCTTGAACTAGTTTTTAAGGCTATTCCGTCTTCTTCGCTTGAGCCACCGGAGCAGATCATCTGGATGATAGATGCGTTTCTTGTCGATCGGTACGGCATACTGGACGGCGTTGAAAATCCCTTTCCCGCGCGGCGCTATAGCAAAGCCGACTGGAGCGCTGTTGCCGATGAAATGAGAGGTCGGCTGGACTCACTAACGGTTGAAGAAAAAGAGGATTACGGAAAGCGATATCACCGAGAGCGTATTATGAACTGGGCGATTACAGCTCTGGAGAAAAGCGGCAGAACTGGTGACATTATACCGGTCCTTGAACGCGAAGCGCCCATAACCTCTTGCTACAGCAGGCTCGTTTCTGCGCTGGTACAGGCCCGGCGCATTGATGAGGCCCGGCGCTGGGCCTATGAAGGATATGCCAAAACACGAAAAAACTATGCAGGTATTGCCGCGGGCCTTGTTGACAAACTCCGCGAGCTTGCCGTGCGCGAAAAACAACCCCTTCTTGCCGCCGCCTTTCGCGGCCATGAATTTTTTGAAGGGCCATCGCTTGCGGCATACAAAAATCTTGAAAAAGCCTCATCATCGGCCAAGGTCTGGCAGGCAGTGCGGCACTGCGCGCTCGCCTTTCTTGAAACCGGCCGGCGGCCTGATGCCGCGCCGGTAGTGAAGCCCATCGGCAAAAAGGGCGATGTCTATGATACAACAGAACCGCAGCCCTGGCCCCTGCCCTCTACAGGGTTACTCTTTTCAGATACTATAAGCAGACGCGGATTCCCGGATACCGATATACTCATCGATATAGCCCTCTATGAAAAACGAAATGGTGATGCTATTGGGCTCTATGATAGCGTTTTACGCCGCAATGTTTTTTTTGATCCGATTGCGCCCCGTCTGGCGGATAAGGTGCAACAAACGCATCCCGATGCCGCACTGAAAATTTGGCGGAGCGTCGTGGAAATCCATATCACTCAGGCAAAGCCGAAAGCCTATGTGGAAGCAGCTGGTTATTTGCGCAAAATGAAAAAGGTGCATGAAGAATTGGGTGATCTTGCACCCTGGCATGCCTATATTGCCCAGCTTCGGGTGCAGCACAAGCCCAAACGCCGCCTCATGGAGGTGCTCGCATCCCTTGAAGGCAAGCGCATTCTTGATATGTAAGCCAACCCTCTTTCCCAATTTGCACATATAGTATAAACGCTGTAAGCGTCTTGCCGACTTTCCGCAGCGATTTTAAAGCTCCCTCTCCGCCGCTTTCGGGGGAGAGGGCCGGGGTGAGGGGGCAGAATTAATCATCAACATTGTGTTCAGATCGTCAAGTCTCTCATTGACACCTCCCGGCCAAAAAATTATAGTCGGTTGAATGCATCCTGCACGCTTGCCATAAAAAAAGGGGGGGGCGATGGCTTCAGAGGGTCAGTGGAAAATAGTTTTAACGGTCATTCTGGGTGCTGATCCCGGAAAGGCATTTGCCTTTAGCGAACCGGATAATTTTTTGCTTGGCCGGGACGCCGAAGGCTCAAAATCTCATTACCGCCTCAGCCCCAAAGATCCTTACGTTTCCCGCAATCATTTTCTGGTTGAGATCAATCCGCCCGACTGTTTTCTGCGCGATGCAGGCAGCCTGAACGGCACCTACATAATCAAGCACAATGAGAAGATAGTCTATTTTCTGCAGGGCAGAGAAGAGCGCCAGTGGAAGGAAAAAGCCGCAGAACTTGGCCGAACATACCAGTGCAAACCTTATGACAAGGCCGTTGATAGAATACCGATCAACAACCAGGACATCATCGCCGTGGGCGACACCCATATGCAAGCCGCCATCGTTGTAGAAGCTCCAAGCAATAAACAGTCTGATTTGAAAGGCCTGCTGAACTGTATTCGGTGCGGTCGCAGCATAGGGGCAGATATTTTTGAAAAAGAAGCCCGCTCTCTTGTCTCAATGGATTTTGTCTGCAGCGATTGCCGTAAACCAAAGGAACAAAGACCCAAGCGGCAGCCGATTGTCTGCTCAGCCTGCGGCAAAGATATAAGCCCGCTTGCCTATGCCGACGGCAAGGCCGATGAATTCAAAGATGTTGCCCGCTACTGGTGCGAAGCCTGTGCAGCGGCAAAAAGCGCCGGACAACCACTGGGGCGAATCGGCAGCTACCGGTTGCTCAAACAGCTTGGCGAGGGCGGCTTCGGCATTGTTTATCTTGCCTGGGATGAAGCAAGTGGCAGGGTTTCGGCTCTAAAGATTACAAAAGACCAGGTGAAGGATGATGAGATTCTGCTGAAGCGGTTCAAGCGCGAAATAGCCCTTATGCAGGATTTGCAGCACCCCAATCTTGTGCGGCTCTATGATGAGGGCATAACCGATAAGGACACAATATTTTTCGTATCGGAATATATGACCGAAGGATGTGTTACTGAATATATGGCGGCAGCCAGGGCCCAGCCCGACTTTAAAGATCAGAGTCTCACCTGGCAGATACCCTGTTATGCAGTCTATACTGCCCTCGGCGGGCTTGCACACCTGCACCAGCATGGTTTTGTACACCGCGACATAAAGCCGGAGAATATTCTTGTAGGCCTGAACAGCAATAAAACAATCACGGCAAAGCTTGCCGATTTCGGGCTTGCCAAAAATTATGTGCTCCGCGGCGGCACCCTCACCCGCGCAGGAGACTTTGCCGGAACGCTATTCTTCTGCCCACCGGAGCAGATTTTTGATTTCAAAAACGTCAAACCCTGCTCGGATATTTACTCCATGGGCATGAGCTTATACTACCTACTTACCAGCCAGTTCCCGTATGATTTCGCCACCCCCAAGGCCGGAGGCTTTTTGGGCCTTGGCAAAAAACAACCGCCCGACCCCATTGCCATAATCCTTGGCGATGACAAACCCATACCCATAGAAAACCGCCGGAGCGATCTGCCCAATGGTTTGGCAAAGATCGTGAATAAAGCAATACAGAAAGACCCATCTAAGAGGTTTGAATCGGCGGAGGAGTTTCAAAAGGCACTATCAGAGGCGCGGCAATAAAAAAAAGAATCTCTATAACTAGAGGCAACATTACATGCGACAGGAATATGAAAATGAAATCCGAAAACAGCCTAAAATAAAACGGGTCTATAACAATTTTAAGGCTGCTGAATATGAAGCTGAATTCGCACTACATAGGCAATTGTTAGCTGAGGCAAAAAAACTTCTCGATACCGAAAGGAAAATTAAGAGCTGGCATAATGCTGCTATTGATTTACTGTTTGTAAGGGCTTTCGATGCTTTCAGCTCAATACTACTTCTCTGCGAAAACGGTTACGGCACAGATGCATTCATTTTATTAAGATCCTTATTTATCAACTTTATTTATTGCAAGCACATAATGACTGGTGACAAGGATGAATTGGGATTGCGCTTTATTAGATATGAAAAAGTTGTAGCAAAAAAATTATATGCCACACCCGCAGAAGATAATATGTATTATGAGAAGTATAAAGAAATTTTAGATTTCTACGAGGATGAGCACAAAAAATTTTGCGATGATTATTCGTTTAACGAAAAAAACAAAATCAATTTAAGAGAATGGACGGGCAAAACTCTGCGCGATCTTTCGATTATGGTTGATGAAAAAGAACATTATGATACGGTTTTTTTCGTAACCTCTGCTGCCGCCCATGTAAATAGCTTTAGCTTAAGCCTTGCTTTGGCTCCCGAAGCCAAGGATTATGAATCGGATGTTGGCCCAAGCGATAGGGAGATTAAAAAAAGCCTATTTATAGCGCAGGGTTATTTTATTGATATTCTAAAATTTTGGGCAAAGAGTTTTAATGTCAAAATAGATGCAAACGCTTATATTGAAAAACTCGCTAAAAGAAACAATTAGTGGTCATTAAAAAAGGGTAGTGTGGATGCTAACCCGAAATTCATTAACTAATAGCAATAAAAAAGAAGATCAGAAGCACTTTTCTCCCAAGAACTAAGATGCAATTTTCCTTCTAACAACAGGATCGAAAATGGTCGATAATAACACTCTGTCTCCCGGCAGCATTATTCTTGATGAATATATAATTGAAAAAGGACTTGGCGAAGGGGGGATGGGTAAAGTTTATCTTGTGTCTAGTCAAATAACAGGGGCGCGCTTTGCAGTAAAATGCGCAAAAATTGTAAAAGATTTCGATCGCAAAAATTTTATCACAGAGCTTCAAGCTTGGATTGGTTTGCATGAACATCCAAATCTCACAGCATGTAATTTTTTTAGAGTTATTGGTGCCGAAGTATTGATATTTGCAGAATATATTGATGGTGGCAACTTGCAAGACTGGATATCCGACCGGCGTCTCTATGCTGGGGGGGCGGAAATAGCATTAGAGCGAATACTGAATATTGCTACACAATTTGCACGAGGGTTACAAAGCATACATGAACAAAATTTGATTCATCAAGATATCAAGCCGAGCAACGTGCTGATGACAGAGGTCGGCATTCCAAAAATTACGGATTTCGGCTTGGCGCGTACACGCTTTTGCGCAACCGACAGGTCATTAGTTTCAACAGGGGTTCTTCTTGGGAAGGAAAGCATTCTTGTCAGTTCCGGTGGCATGACCCCAGCTTATGCCTCCCCGGAACAATGTGCGGGTGAATCTTTATCTCGTAAGACAGATATCTGGTCTTGGGGCGTTAGCGTGCTGGATATGTTTATTGGGGATGTTTCGTGTCCGTACGGTGGAAATATTGCCGCTGAAGTTTTAAGGCATTACCTTGAGAAGGAGCAGAAAGAAAAAAGTTTACCCGTAATGCCCCAGCAAGTAGCTGATGTTCTAATCAAATGTTTTGAAAGGGATTTTTCTAGGCGCTGGGGAAGTCTCAAAGAGGTCGTTGAAATTTTGTCCAAATTCACAAATACCCCTTTGGGACATGCCTCCCGCTGGAACCAACCCTTACAACTCTCCGAAGACGGCGTCCTTATGGACCTAGATATTGCAGGCTCTAAATGGCAATCTCCAGGCTGTTGGATTAATATAGCAATAAAATTGGGGGCAGTTGACCTGCCTGAATATAAAGAGCACACTTCATTGCGTCAAGGTTCAAGAAAAGTACAGATTGTTGAAGACTTTGGTGCTTATCGACAAATAGAGTCTTCACTTAGAAAGCTCATAATGCAAGGTAAGACTGAGGCAAGTGGCGTGCTTGGACAATTGTGCGGTGATATGGCGCATATTTTAAAAAGTGCAGGCGACCTTGCTGGTGCCGCGCAATTACAAACGGAGGCCATTAGTTTGATGGAGGAGGCTGTTTCTAGTCATCCAGACAAAAAGATTCTAGCTTTTCTTCCAATGGCATATATGAATCAAGCTGTCATTTTGAGCCAGATTGGCCGGCACAAAGATGCAATCGTAGCGCTTGACCGGGGTATTGCGCGGGCAAACGTTTTGGCAGCAGAAAAATGGTGGTGGCACTTTGATGATCTTGCAGGTCTTTATTTTAATAAGGCTAACAGGTTAAGATCACTGGGGGAATTACAATCTGCCGTGGAAAATTATGACAAGGCTTTGCAAACGCTTGTTGATTTTGAACAACTAGTGTAGTGTTTCATAAATAGTTATGCAGCATTGACTTTCCGTTGTCGAGTTGGAGGTTGAGTGCAGCCAGGTTTGATTTTCTCGAGTTTCTTTCTCGCACGATCAATCTTTGCTAAAATATCGCTGACCTTGGCGG
>CAIWCT010000345.1 GCA_903911225.1 uncultured delta proteobacterium | reverse complement strand
ATTGATCGTGCGAGAAAGAAACTCGAGAAAATCAAACCTGGCTGCACTCAACCTCCAACTCGACAACGGAAAGTCAATGCTGCATAACTATTTATGAAACACTACACTAGAAAAGCTCCCCTTCCTGCTGCTGAGCGCCGCGGCTTGTGTGGTTACTATCCTGGCGCAAAAAAACGAGATTAGTTATCATGAATACCTTGCCCTTTCCTCGCGGGCAGGAAACGCCCTGGTGGCCTATGCCGCTTACCTTGGGCAAATGCTGTATCCGGCTGGATTAGCGGTGTTTTATCCGTATCCGGCAAACCTGTCCATTTGGAATATTTGTTTATCTTTACTGATAATCCTGATTCTTTCTGCGAGCGCCCTGGCCGTCCGGCGCAAGCAACCCTGCCTGCTGGTGGGCTGGCTGTGGTATCTGGGGATGCTGGTGCCGGTCATCGGCCTACTGCAAGTGGGAAACCAGGCGCGGGCGGACCGATACACCTACCTGCCGCAGATCGGGTTGTATATGATGGTGGCCTGGGGGGCGGCGGAACTGTGCGGCGGCTGGCGTTACCGCCGCGCTGTGCTGGGATCCGCTGCTGCAGCCATTATTGCGGGCCTGTTGGCGAGCGCCTATGTCCAAACGGGTTACTGGAAGGACAATATTTCCCTCTGGACGCACACGCTGGCTTGCACGTCAGAAAATTATTTAGCCCATATGAATTTAGGCCTGGCGCTGGACGACCAGGGGAAGCTGCCTGAAGCCATTGGACATTTCGAGCAGGCGCTCCAAATCAAACCGGATTATATCGATGCCCACATGAATTTAGGCGCCGTGCTGGCCGACCAGGGGAAGCTGCCTGGAGCCATTGAACACTACGAGCGGGTGCTCCAAATCAAACCGGATTATATCGCCGCCCACTATAGCTTTGGCACCGTGCTGGCCAACCAGGGGAAGCTGCCTGAAGCCATTGAACATTTCGAGCGGGCGCTCCAAATCAAACCGGATTATATCGACGCCCACATAAATTTAGGCACCGCGCTGGCCAACCAGGGGAAGCTGCCTGAAGCCATCCCCCATTTTCAACAAGCCTTAAATCTGGCCATGGCCAAAAAAAATACCGCGCTCACAGAGCTCATCCGCACCCAGCTCAAGTTGTATCAGGGGGCTTTGCCCCATCCCCAAACGCCGTGACGGAGAAACTGCCGATCCAATTTCAATATAGTGATGCGCTGCACGTACTATGGACTTTTAATAAAAAGCCTTCTCCATACCTGTGAAAAGGTGGCGGCCGATTGCAGTAGCAGCTGCTTATAGTGTGCGGGTTAAAGTCCCATCCGGGACCGGTAGCACAGGGAAGCGGCGTTTCGAGTAACCCACAGGCATGTCAGCGATAAAGCTGCTGTCATGCCTTTTGCGTTCTTTCATAATGGGTCGTTATCAGCCATTTTACCGCTTTTATTTTTGCGCGCGCTGCTTTGTTCTCTGTTCTTTTCAACCCGTCTGCCCCTCGGGGCTCCCCGCCAGGCATATGCATTGACATAAAAAAGCCTTTATTGTATTTGAGTCATCTCAAAGCTTTTCCTGTTAAAATACAACGAATATCCACTGTGAGGGGGCCGGTGACAACGGCGGCATTGTTGAAGCAGTGTGCCCCCGGGAAACGAGGCGGCAAACTGAGAAAACAAACTTCCACCTGCAGGAACGGGAAAAAGCAGTCTGCTCGACTCAATAGGTAATATTTTTGTACATGGGCACGGGGTAAAAAAATGCTTACGGCAAGAAAAGGTATTGTATATTATTGTTGGTTGTCAATTCCTGCCATTATCTCAATTGTTATTTATTATCCGTCCATGCAGATATGGTCCATTGCCGATGATTTTGACCACCTTGCGATGTTGGCAAACATCGCAACACGCTGGCAGGTTTGCAACCCCCCGTCCTTTGTTTTCAGGCCTATCGAGCGCTATATCAATGCCATCAACGGCTATTTGGCCGGCTATGAATCCATGATCATAACTCACGCAGCGGCAATCGCTATCTTTGCACTGATGGCGCTGCTTATGTATTATATCTGCCGCAGGGTACTTTCCATTTCGCGATCAGCCTCTTCTCTTACGGCAATCCTGTTTTCCGTGCTCCCGGCAAATGCCATGAGCATAACGCAGATTGACACTATCAGCCAGCTCTGCGCATCTTTTTTCGCTCTTGTGCTTTTGATTCATCTTCACAGTGTATACCGTGACGAAAACGGCTGCGAGTTATGGCGCGTGGCACTCACATTTGTGCTGTCGCTGCTGACATTATTTTCAAAGGAGACCGCAATTGGCATTGTGACAATTCTGCCTTTGATAGCATTATTGTTTTGCACACCGGCACCGGATAGCCGGAATCGCGCCCGTCTTTTTATCCACTGGTCGGCCGCAGGCGCGGCTCTTATCCTGTATTTTGTATTACGGGCCATAGTGGGTGCGACTCATAATATTGCGGCAAGCGATTATGCCATCCCTGTTGCGCTCCTTATGATCGGAAAAAATATTATTCAGCTATTGTTTGCTGCAGCTTATGCAGGCAGTACCATTGATATGTTTCCGCACGTGCAATTCTGGCGGATCGGGGTCTCGTTTGTTTTTACCGTCGGCCTTGCATCAATGGTGCTGTTTTTACTGTTTCCCGGACAACCCTGCTCTGCTTCTTCGCCTGCGCCCGAATTCAGCTTTCGCGGATTATGGTTTTGCAGTAAATTCAGAAAAAAAATACTGCTTATCGTCATCATGCTTGCAGGCACATTTCCCGTGTGTGTGATAGACAAGATGAGTGAGCTGTATGCATTTAGTCTGATTCCATTTTATTGTTTTCTTATAGGTATATCTATCGACGAAATTATCAACCGTTTGGATGTACAGCATAGTCGTGCCGTCGCAACGCGGTTGAAATTTGTTTTCGGAATATTTTTTTTAGTAATGACTGTGTGGCTGGGCTTTTTTGCACGGGAAAAAGTCCTTCTGACATGCCAAACCAGTGACATGTCGCAAACATTTTACCATACGGCAAGAGAGTTCGTTAAGGTGCTGGGAGATCAACAAGCCGTTGTCTGTTGGCAATATGCCGGAGAGAAGATGCCGGAACCTTCATATAGTTCTTTTGTCATGCCCCCCCGGATGGTTTTAAAAGGGGTCTTCTCGTTCTGCAATGATTTCCATCATTCCCGCATTACCTATATTGAACATCCGCAGGATTCCCTGCCGTGTTCATGGTATGCTTCATACCAAAACGGCAGCCTGAAAATAACACAAGGCGGCTATTGAGGGTGCGGTTTGGCTGCTCGGATTCCTGAACGATAATTGCTGTTCCGATCAGCCCCTGCGCGCCGGCATATTCGTTGCCAGTGAAAATCCCCCTGAGGGTTCACTCAACACATGAGGTCCGGGGTTATTGCAGCTTTTTTTCATACCGCTTCAGAAGCAGCGAATTGCCCACCACGGTGATGGAGGATATCCACATGGCCACACAGGCCCATTCGGGCTTCAGCACGAGCCCTGCAACAGGATACAGCGCGCCGGCGGCAATGGGGATCATGAGGATATTATAGAAAAAAGCCCAGAAAAGATTTTCCTTGATGGTGCGCAGGGTCTTGCGGCCAAGGCGAATGGCCCTCACCACATCCATGAGGCTGCCGTGCACCAGCACAACGTCGCCCGCTTCCTTTGCCACATCCGTGCCCGACCCGATGGCAATGCCGATATCGGCCTGCGCAAGGGCAGGAGCGTCATTGATGCCGTCGCCCACCATGCCGACCTTCATGCCCTGCTCCTGCCACTTCTTTACTATATTGATTTTATCCTGCGGCAAAACCTCTGCATACACCTCGTCGATGCCGACGGCCTTTGCCACGGCATTGGCAGCGGCTCTGTTGTCGCCTGAAATGAGGCCCGTACGGATGCCCATACTGTGCAGCCGTCTGATGGCTGCGGCGGAATCGTCCTTGACAGTATCGGCAAGCGTAAGCAGGCCAACAACACTGTCATTGCGGGAAATGAACATGAGCGTGAGCCCGTCATCAACAATCTTCTGCACAAAGCCGTCGGCATCCGGCGGAAGCGTTCCGCCGCTGTACACAAATCCGAGCTTGCCTGCGCGGATTATGTCGCCGCCAAGGCTGCACTGCATGCCCGCGCCGCCTATCTCGCTGGCATCATCTCCTTTTTTATACGATATCCCAAGCCCCGTCACCTTGCGCATGACAGCCTCGGCAAGGGGATGGCTGGAATGGGCCTCGACGCCTGCCGCCATTGCAAGCAGATCGAGCGTTGAACCCCCGGGTGCGGGGTAGATGCCAACAACTTCCGGCTGCCCTCTTGTTATGGTGCCGGTTTTATCAAACAGTATCACAGCCAGCTTTGAAATATTTTCAAGCACGGAAGCCCGTTTAAACAAAATCCCCCTGCTGAGGCCCACACCGCTGCCCACCATGATGGCTGTAGGAGTCGCAAGCCCCAGGGCGCACGGGCACGCAATAACGAGCACGGCAATCATAAGCTGAAATGCAAAAAGAAACCTGGTTGATCCTGCGGGGGGCTCTATGGGGAGCACGCCGTACCAGAGGCAGAACGTTATAAGAGCCACACCGACCACGATAGGCACAAAGTAATTTGAAACGGTATCGGCAAGCCGCTGAATGGGGGCTTTGTCGGCCTGTGCCTCTTGCACCATCCTGATGATCTGCGACAGGAGCGTGTCTGAGCCCACCCGGTTGGTGCGCACGGTGATCGCGCCGGTTGCATTGATGGTTGCCCCGACAACCTGGCTGCCCACATTTTTTTCAACCGGCATTGATTCGCCGGTGACCATCGATTCATCTACGGTTGTAACGCCTTCCGTAATTTCGCCGTCGACCGGAATCTTCTCACCCGGCCGCACAAGCACCAGGTCGCCTAAACCTACCGTGGTTGCCGAAACCATCTCTTCACGCCCCTCGACAACCACGCGGGCTTTGTCGGCCTGCAGCGAAAGAAGCTTTTGCAGAGACTGCCCGGTTTTGCCCCTGGCGCGGGCTTCAAGCATCTTCCCGAGCAGAATAAATGTAATGAGCATTGCCGAACTGTCGAAAAAAACATGGGCATGGGGGTTGATAAAAAACAGAGATATAACACTATAGCCATAGGCGGCTGTTATGCCCAGGGCAATGAGTACGTCCATATTGGTAGAGCGGTTTTTCAAAGAGTGATAAGCACCGGCATAAAACGTGCGGCCAGACACAAGCTGCACCAGCGTTGCAAGGGCGAACATCGCGTAATTGGTTCGTCCATGGCCGAAGGGCATGCTGTACATGAGCGCGACAAGGGGCGCGGTGCAGGCCAGGGCAAAAAAGAACCTGAACTTTTCCCGGCGCGCTACAGGGGATTCAATTGCGCCTTCAGCCTCCGCCGCGGCCTCATAGCCGCAATCGGCCACCTTGTCGATGATGCTTTGAACAGTTACAGCGGGGCTGTGCTCGACGGTAAGATTCTCGAGGGCAAAATTGACAACTGCACTGCTGATGCCGGGGAAATGCCTTAAGCCCTTCTCTATGGCTCCGGCGCAGTTCACGCATGACATGCCCCGAATGACAAAACGGGAAATACGCGTAACAGGCCCTGCCGGCGCTTCCGCCTGAGCAGGGGCAGCCTGCTGTTCGGGTTCCGCAGCCGCATCCAGCGCAGGCTCAAGGCTGTAGCCCTCTTCAATGATAGCGGCCCGGCATTTTTCAAGATCGCAGCGTGCCTCATCGAAGGTAACCACAGCGCTGCTGCCATCAAGCGATACCTGTACGCTATTGACGCCATCCACAGCATCAAGGGCCATGGTCACCGCCTTGACGCAGTGCTCGCAAATCATGCCGTAAACGGGTATGGTTTCAGTTCGGATCATGTCTGCTGCACCTGCCGCTATTTATTTACGCCTTCTCTGCGGCGCTAAAGCCGAACTCATTGATCTCTTTCACAATCCCGGGCACATCGGTCAGGGCAGGGTCACAGCTAATAACTGCTTCCTTCTGCTCAAGGCTTACCTGAACGCATGATACTCCCCGGGCTTTTTCAATAATTTTGGCAACACGCTTAACGCAGTGCTGGCAGGTCATTCCCTCCACGCTCAATATCTTCTCCATGCAGCCTCCTTAATCGCTTCAATCTATTTGTAATGACTTTTTATTTTATACCATAATCAACCCGGTACATAAATCCCCCCCCAATAGCGTGCCTGGGGCTGTGAGATGGCTTTTTTAACTGCTTTTCTTACTTTACAACAGACTATTCACAAAAAAAAAATTTTTGTATAGTGGCTTTTTTTATTTTTTATATTATATTGTAAATATTAGTATTTTTTTGCCTTGCCCAATAAAAATACAGGGCTGCTCGATTTCATCCCTGCACTACAAAAAAGGATGCTATGGGGAAAAAGTTGTTCTTTATTTGTATATTTTTAAGTGTACTGCTTTCTCATACAAATTCAGGCAGCTGTGCGCAGAATACTGCAGGGGCACAAACAGGTGCTGTGCTCAGCCTCGATGAACTCATTGCCGAAGCGCTGCAGGCCAACCCCGACATAAACGCAGCGCAGAAAAAACGCGACGCCATGTGGGAGCGGCCGCCGCAGGCAAAAGCATGGGATGATCCGCGGCTTGAATTCGGCGTGCGCAATGTGCCCGCTGACGATGCCGACTTCAGCAAAGTCGATATGACCATGAAGGAGGTGTCTCTCAGCCAGTCGATCCCGCTGGCGGGCATACCATCCCTGCGGGAGAAAATAGCCATTCAGGAGGCAAAAAGCGCCGACAGGATGCATGACTATGCACGGCTGCAGGTGATCCGGGAAGTAAAAAAAACGTACTGCGACCTGTACCTGCTTAACCGCCACATCCAAACGGCTGAAAAAAACAAGGGTCTTCTGGCCCAGTTTGTGAAGACCGCCGAGACAAAATATGCCGTCGGCAAGGCCGCGCAGCAGGACGTGCTCAAGGCCCAGCTCGAGCAGTCGAAATTCATAGAGCGGCTTATCGATTTGCAGCAGCAGAAGGCGAGCGCCGCCGCGCAGATGAACCGGCTTCTGGGCCGGGATCCTTCAGCTCCGCTCATGGGCGAACCCGCTCTTGAACAAAAAACCGTCGCGTTGCATGAGTCCGAGCTTATCGATACGGCAAAAACGGCAAACCCGGCGCTTTTAAGCCTGAAGGAGGTAATAGCTCGCAATGAGGCCGACTACGGGCTTGCCCGGAAATCCTATGTACCCGAGCTGACGATTACCGGCGCCTATGGCCAGAGGGAGAACGCGCACCGCAGCAAGGCATACCCGACTCTCGTCACCAATGCGGTAGGATCAAGCACGGCCACCATCCAGCAGCTTGATCAGAACACTGAGCGGTCCGACGTGTTCAGCATCATGATGGGTATCAATGTCCCTATCTGGTTCAACAGCAAGCAGAACAAAAAGGTCGCCGAGACGCACCACATGATCGAGCAGGCAAAAGCCGAATATAGCGCCCTGGCAAATGAAATCTCCTATCGTATCCGGGACCTGGCGGCGCGGCAGGCGCGCGAAACCCAGCTTATAGAGCTGTACGAACACGGCATCATTGCGCAGGCAAGCCAGTCGCTCAACGGGGCTATTGCGGGCTACCAGGTGGGCACAGTCGATTTTCTGACCCTGCTTGACAGCCAGGTCACGCTCTGCAATGCCGAGCTGCAGGCTATACAGGCCCGGACGCAATACCAGAAAAATATTGCCGAGCTTGAAGCGGTGGTAGGCAAGCAGCTGTTTTGAACGCAGTATGCCGGCTGCGGCATACCGGTTGGCAACATTAAATAATTAATGGAGCGATGCATGAAAAGCAAAGCCGTTTGGTTACCGCTTCTGATCATCCTAACAGTTGCGCTTCTCATGCCTGCCTGTCAAAAAGGGCCCGAAGAGCCCCTTGAAGCAACAAAAGAGCCTGCGGCAAAAACCCTCTACATCTGCCCCATGCACCCGCAGATCACCTCCTATGACCCCAGGTACAAATGCCCCATCTGCGGCATGAACCTGGTGCCGCGCAAAAGCGCAGGCGCTGAGGCTTCCGATGCTGCAAGCCCGGGCGGTGAGGCAAAACCGCTTGCGCCAGTCACCGTGTCGGCCGATCAGAAGCGGCAGCTCGGGATCACGTTCGGTACTGTTGAGCTGAGTCCTATAACCCGCGACATACGCACTTCGGCCCGCATTGTGCCCGATGAAACGCGCCTGTATCGTGTGACGACAAAAACAGAGGGCTATATCGATGAGCTCTTTGTCAATGTGACCGGTCAGGCCGTGCGCAAGGGAGAGCCCTTACTCTCCATTTACAGCCCCGAGCTGGTTGCTTCGCAGGAGGAATTTCTCACAGCCCGTGCTGCGGCAGGTCAGGTTTCCAGCAGCTCCCATGAATCAATCGCCCGCGGCGGCGCAAGCCTTGTTGCCGCGGCCCGCAGGCGCCTGAAGCTGTGGGATATCTCCGACGAGCAAATCGCCCGGCTTGAAAAAACCGGCAAACCAGAAAAAAACCTGAAGCTGTTTGCTCCCGCAGGCGGCTATGTGATAGAAAAAAATGTTCTTGCAGGCCAGAAAATCGTGCCCGGAGACCCGCTGCTGGTGATAGCAGACCTTTCCAACGTCTGGGCAGAGGCCGACATCTATGAGTCGGATCTGCCCTATGTGACGGTAGGCATGCCGGTAACGCTCACCCTGCCCTACTGGCCCGGCAAAAGCTTTCAGGGCGAAGTGAGTTTTTTAAACCCCTTTCTTGACCCCCGGACCCGAACCCTTAAAGCGCGCATGAACATAGCAAACCCGGAGCTTGTCTTAAAAACCGATATGCTTGGAAGCGCAGACCTTCGCTACGGCCTCGGCACGAGGCTTGCCGTGCCCGAAACAGCGGTCATGCAAACAAGCTCGCGCAGCTATGTTTTTGCCGCAGGCGCAGGAGACGTGCTGCAGCCGGTTGAAGTTACCGTCGGCCTCAGGGCGGACGGCTACTACGAATTGCTCTCGGGGCTCAAGGCGGGAGACAGGGTCGTGACCTCATCAAACTTCCTGATCGATTCGGAATCATCACTCAAGGCCACTCTGCAGGCGCTAACCGGGGGGAAGTGATGATCAGGAAAATCATAGAATTTTCCGCCCGCAACAGGCTGCTGGTCATCATCATAGTGGCAGTGGCCGTAGTATGCGCTGTCTACGCCATGAAGGAAATTCGGCTTGACGCCATCCCCGACCTTTCCGATACGCAGGTCATCGTCTATACCCGCTGGGACCGCAGCCCCGACATCATCGAGGACCAGGTCACCTACCCCGTTATCACGGCGCTTCTCGGTGCGCCCAAAGTAAAGGCCATACGCGGATTTTCCGATTTCGGGTTCTCCTATGTCTATGTTATTTTTCAGGACGGCACTGACATATACTGGGCCCGCAGCCGGGTTCTTGAATACCTTTCAAAAATTCAGGGCAGTTTGCCGGCAGGTGCGAAGATGGAGCTGGGGCCGGATGCCACGGGCGTCGGCTGGGTTTTTCAGTACGCGCTTGTCGACCGCAGCGGCAAGCTCGATCTTGCGCAACTGCGAACCTATCAGGACTGGTACCTGCGCTATGCCCTGCAGAGCGTGCCGGGAGTGGCCGAGGTGGCCGGCATCGGCGGCTTCCAGAAGCAGTACCAGATAACCATAGACCCGTCCAGGCTCCAGAGCTACCGCATCTCGCTTATGGACGTGTTCGAAGCGGTTAAAAAAAGCAATAATGAAACCGGCGGACGGCTTATCGAGTGGTCGGGCACCGAGTTCATGGTGCGCGGCAAAGGCTATGTAAAATCAACCGCTGATCTTGAAAAAGTTGTCGTCAAGACAAATGAAAAAGGCACGCCGGTGCTTCTCAGGGATATTGCCGACATAAACCTGGGGCCGCAGATCAGGCGGGGGGTGCTTGATTTCAATGGCCGGGGCGATACCGTGGGCGGCATCGTGGTGATGCGCCACGGCGAAAATGCGCTCAGCGTGATCGAGCGGGTAAAGGCAAAACTTCAGGACATGAAGGCCTCGCTGCCCGAGGGCGTTGAAATCGTAACGGCCTATGACCGCTCGGAGCTTATTGAAAAGTCCATCGACAATCTCAGGCAAGAGCTCATCCTTGAAATGATCATCGTGAGCCTTGTCATTTTATTCTTCCTGTGGCATTTTCCATCGGCTCTGGTACCGATAGTTACCATTCCAATCTCCGTTTTTCTTGCCTTCATTCCCATGTATCTTATGGGCATCACCTCAAACATCATGAGCCTTGCCGGCATCGCCATCTCGATCGGCGTGCTCGTGGACGGCGCCATCGTGGAGGTGGAAAACGCTTATAAAAAACTTGAGCTCTGGCGGGAAGGAGGCAAAAAAGGAGATTTTCACAAAATCCGGCTTGAGGCCCTGCTGGAAGTCGGGCCATCGGTCTTCTTCTCGCTTGCCGTTATCGCTGTGTCCTTTCTGCCGGTATTCACGCTCGTTGATCAGGAGGGCCGGCTCTTCACACCCCTTGCCTATACAAAGACACTTGCCATAGCAATTGCAGCACTTCTGGCTATAACCCTTGACCCGGCAGTTCGCATGCTCTTTACGCGCATGGAGCCCTTCATCCTTCGGCCCCGGCTGCTTGCAGGATTTCTCAATACACTTTTTGTCGGCACCTATTACCCGGAGGAAAAGCATCCTGTCAGCCGCGTTTTATTTAAACTCTACGAAGCGCCATGCCGGTTCGTGCTGCGGCATCCGAAATCCGTGATCGCGGCAGCGCTTCTCATAGTGGCTGCTTCAGTGCCGGTCTATTTCAAACTGGGCCATGAATTCATGCCGCCCCTCAATGAAGGCACGGTGCTCTACATGCCCACAACACTTCCGGGCATATCAGTTACCGAAGCGCAGAAGCTGCTTGAAACACAGGACCGGATTTTAAAAAGCTTTCCTGAAGTCGTCACAGTATTTGGCAAAGCCGGCCGCGCCGAAACCTCCACAGACCCAGCGCCCTTCTCCATGATGGAGACGACGCTGGTGCTTAAACCCCCTTCGCAGTGGCGCGGCAAACAGCAGTGGTACTCATCATGGTCGCCCGAGTGGCTCAAGGGTCTGCTGCTGCGGCGCATCTGGCCTGACACTATATCCTATGACGAGCTGATCGAGGAGATGGACCGCGCGCTGCAGCTGCCGGGCAACACCAACTCCTGGACCATGCCGATACTAGGCCGCATTAACATGCTCTCGACGGGCGTGCGCACGCCTGTTGGCATAAAGATTCTGGGCTCCGACCTTTCAGAAATTCAGCGCACGGGACAGGCCCTTGAAAAGATCATGCAATCGGTTCCGGGAACGCGCAGCGTTTTTGCCGAGCGCGCGGCAGGCGGTTATTTTGTCGATTTCACGCCCCGGCGCGAAGCCCTTGCCCGCTATGGCTTAACTATTGACGACCTGCAGAATGTCATCGCAAGCGCCATCGGCGGAGAAACTATTTCGACTACGGTTGAAGGCCGGGAGCGCTATTCCATCAATATGCGATACCCTCAGGATCTGCGCTCAAACATTGATGAGCTGCAGCGCGTGCTCGTGAGCGCGCCCGCCGGCATACAGGTGCCCATGGCCGAGCTTGCCGATATCAGCCTCACCTCCGGCCCAAGCATGATACGCGATGAAAACGGCATGCTTGCAGGCTATGTGTTTGTGGATATTGCAGGCAGAGATGTCGGCTCATATGTAGAAGAAGCAAAAAAGGCTGTCTCGCAGAGGCTGACCCTCCCGACGGGCTATTCCCTTATCTGGAGCGGCCAGTACGAAAACATGCTGCGGGTACGTGAGCGTTTAAAGCTTATCATACCGCTCACCATCTTTTTAATTTTTCTCCTTCTGTATATGAACACCAAGTCTGCATTCAAGGCGACGGTGGTCATGCTTGCCGTGCCCTTCTCAGTGGTCGGGGCGGTATGGCTCATGTATATGCTGGGATATAATGTATCCATTGCCGCATGGGTCGGCATGATTGCCCTCATGGGCCTCGATGCAGAGACAGGCGTTTTTATGCTCCTGTTTCTTGACCTTTCCTATGACGAAGCGAAAAAAAGCGGCAGGCTTCGCAGCATGGCCGAGCTGCACGAGGCCATCATTCACGGAGCCGTTAAGCGCATACGCCCGAAAATGATGACTGTCATGGCTGCTGCCATGGGCCTCATGCCCATCATGTGGTCCATGGGAACGGGCGCCGATGTGATGAAGCGCGTGGCCGCGCCTATGGTGGGCGGGCTGTTCACATCATTTATTATGGAGCTTCTGGTCTATCCGGCTATCTATCTATTATGGAAATGGCATACGGAAGTAAAACACACGGCATCTGCGTGAAGCGCTTGCGGACTTTACCTGCACGCAGAGCTGAAAAGGAAAAAATGGAGAAAAAATCTCAGCATCACGAACAGCAGACCTGCGCCGCCTGCGGCAAACCCATAACAGGCAAACCCGAAAAGAGCATGGGCAATCTCTACTGCTCGGTGTACTGCGCTGAACTCGTAGCCGAGCGGCTCAGAAACCTCGACATTGCGCAGATCAACTTTGAAGAGCTCGGCCCCGTTGTTGACCGGTTTATGGGCACCTGCCAGATATGCAAGCTGCCGCTCCTGTGCCGTAAAGACCGCCCCAGCAATGGCGCCTATTTCGACGAGCTGCACGACTACATCACCATACGCTGGTGCTGCCACTGCATCTATGCCCTGAGCTGCATGCTGTCTGACGGATCGGTAGGTTTGGAAACGGTCAAAAAAGTCATGGTTCGGGCCGAGGAGATAGCACGTGCGAACGGCTATCTGGGTGTATCGCAGGCCGTATTTGCACAAGCCGAATATGAGCTTATGAATGATTTCAGCTACAGCCCCGCGCCCGACAATCAGCCCGAGCCGCCCAAAGAGGAGCATGACCACTATCTGGCCTGCATGCGCTGCGATAAACAGTTCATGGCCGAGTGCCTGAACCTCACGGAAAAGGCCGAAGAAAATCTTCCCCGCATCCGAAATCTGCTCGGCGAGTATTCCTACTGCGGCCATATGAAGTATGAAATGGGAGGCATGCTGCTTGCCCCCGGCGCTTCCGAGGAAAAGATTAAAAGCCTTATAGAAAAAACAAAAAAAATAGCCGCTGAAAAAGGCTATGAAGGCGGGCCGCACCGGCTGCACTACATTGCAGTCGGCAGGTCGATAAAATAACCTTTCGCGAAAGGAGACTTCAATGAAAAAGCTTACCGGCATCATCATCGCAGCGGCATTCTGTCTGGCCGGAACCATGGGAACGGCCTGGGCCATACCGCAGGAAAATTGCCCGGTCATGGGCGGCAAGATCAACAAAAGCATCTATACCGACTACAATGGCAAGCGTATCTATTTCTGCTGCAATGCCTGCCCGGAACCGTTCAAAAAAGAACCTGAAAAATACATAAAAAAGATGGAGGCCGAAGGCGTGGTGTTTGAAAAAGCCCCTCTTGCAAAGCCTGAGACTGTGCCGGTTCCAGCTCCGGCTCGAAAGCCGGAGTGACCGCTGCAGAAAAAATGGCGCCTCACAATTAATGCTCGTCTATCAAGCCGGTACATGTCGGTTGACTTGATGCCCTCACCCGCAGCTCATCACCGGGTGCTCACGGGGATGCTGCAGGCCCGGCTCCGGCAGTGAAAATACTATTTTCTTTTGCGGCATTATTTGGTAATAAAGCTTATAAGGTTTCCAAATAACTGCAATAACACACAAGGAGAAACCGCATGGCAGCTAAAGCACCAGTAAAAAAGACTACAAAGCCGGCAGCAAAAAAAGCCCCCGCTAAAAAGGTCTATACCTGCAAGACCTGCGGAAAAGCTACAACCGATGCAAAGCATCTCTGCAATCCGGGAACCTATGATCCCATCTATACCTGTGAATACTGCGGCAACGCTGACACCAACCCGCGCCATATCTGCAAGCCAAAGGTGATTGATGTACAATGGTTCTGCGATGCCTGCGGCAGGGTTTCCGTGTCGAAAAGCCTGCTGTGCAAGCCCAAACAGATCAAGGGCTGACATAGAGATTGAGCGATATGCCTCAGTGATGTGATGGGAGGCGTATCGCCGCATTAATACAATAATGCCGGGAAGGATTTGGCGCGCTGCCCCAGAGTGACGCCGCCGGGGAAAAAGGAATCATGAAATATCTGCCCAAAATTGGAAGACTCGAGCGAAACCTGTCGGACTCTCGCATCAGCTCTATACCAAAAAGCGAAACCGTCCAGACCATCGAACTCACCAAAACGCCTGACGGTAATGTTCTGGAGGGAGAAGACTATATTCAGGCTGAAAAGGATCGCAAGGTACAAGCATTGAAAGAAAAGTACGGCTCAATTGATGAAAAGCAGATCACCTGGGTAAAAATAAAAAAAGATCCGGCAATCGTTACATGACCAAAAAAAACAGACACAAAAACGCGGGGCTGCAACAGGCACCGCGTTTTTCATTTTCGCTGCCGCAGAAAACTTCTTATTAAGCGTATGCTCCGCCGCAGCGATTCCTATGAACTTGCACTCCGATTTTAAGGCAGACATACAGGCCTGCCCCTGCGATTCAAATTTTCCGTTTTCAACCTTGAACTTTTACTCCGAACTATCGGGCGCTCTTTGAACGCCTCTGTTGCGCATAAAGAGCTTGAGAAACATGGCCCCGCCGTGGTATATATTAACCGAACAGTCACCTAATCTGTGGGGATGTGGCTCAGCTGGGAGAGCACTGCCTTCGCAAGGCAGGGGTCGAGGGTTCGAATCCCTTCATCTCCACCAGATTTAAAAACCGGCACATGCCGGAACATTCAAAAGCCCCTGAGAAATCAGGGGCTTTTTTGTTTTTTCATTCCTATTCATTCAGGGAAAAACGTTGACAAGCACCCTTTTTGGCGGTATCAAATGACTAGTTTGTACCGCCACGGTAAAAAAATACCGCCACAAAGGGGAAAAGTCATGCCACTTACAGACGCTAAAGCAAAAAATGCAAAGGGCCGGGAAAAGCAATATAAACTTCAGGATGCAGGCGGGCTTTACCTGCTTGTCATGCCCGCAGGCGGGAAGTATTGGCGCTTTAATTATCGGTTTAACGGCAAGAGAAAGACGCTTGCCCTTGGCACCTACCCGGAAATTAGCCTTTTAATCGCACGGGGCAAGCTTCTGGAAGCACGACAAGCAATAGCGCAAGGCATAGACCCGGCAGGGCAAAAAAGGGCGCAGAAACAAGCGCAGACAGCCACAGAAAACAGCTTTGAAGTAGTGGCGCGGGAATGGCACGGCAAGCACCTGCCGACATGGGCACCGGCACACGCTGAAACAATTATTGCGCGCCTTGAACGTGACGTGTTTCCGTGGCTGGGGCAGCAGCCTATAAATGAAATCACCGCACCGAACGTTCTAAAAGTATTGCGGCGCGTGGAAAGCCGGGGCGCTATCGAAACGGCGCACCGTATCAAGACCGTATGCGGGCAGGTTTTCCGCTATGCAGTAGCAACCGGGCGCGCAGATCGTGACCCGGCAGCAGATTTAAAAGGCGCACTTCCACCGGCAAAAGAAAAGCACCGGGCCGCTATTACCGAACCAAACAAATTTGCAGACCTACTGCGCGCCATAGGCGGCTATCAGGGCAGCTTTATTGTGAAGTGTGCCTTGCAGCTTCAAGCCTATACTTTTGTAAGGCCGGGGGAATTGCGGCATGCTGAATGGCAAGAAATAGACTTTGACGCGGCGCAATGGAATATACCCGGCGAAAAGATGAAAATGAAAGAACCTCATATTGTGCCGCTATCGGTTCAAGCTGTAAACATACTAAAAGAGCTTGAACCCTTGACCGGGCGCGGGCGCTATGTTTTCCCGAACGGGCGCACGGTTGCGCGCCCTTTATCTGAAAATGGCGTCTTGGCTGCATTGCGTGCTTTGGGGTACACAAAAGATCAAATGACCGGGCACGGATTTAGGGCAGCGGCGCGCACCATGCTTGATGAAGTTTTACAACAGCGCGTTGACCTTATAGAGCACCAGCTTGCACATGCTGTGAAAGACCCTAACGGGCGAGCCTATAACAGAACCGCTCACCTACCAGCGCGCCGGGAAATGATGCAATTATGGGCAGACTACCTTGACGGCTTAAAGGCCGGGGCAAAGGTTTTGCCAATAAATAAGGCGAAATAAAATTGACACAAAAGGGGTAAGCTGCGCGGGCCGCACTCTGGGTCATTTCTTGCACAATGCACTCGCTTAAAAATAGTGTTGTATTAAACCACAGGTAAGTATAAACAACAGCAAAGCGCCGCCGTTTCAGCTGGCTACTGTATCGCAATTTTACTTTTTGTAATCAGATGCAAGGGGGACTATGAAACAGAGAATTTTTGTTCGTGGGTTTATCGCCCTGCTTTTTTTGTTTTCCATTCTTCCATCCATCTCCTACAGCCAAAACAGCCCCACGGTGCTCTTCAAACAGATTAGCCCTTCGGTGGTGGTCATCTATACCTTTGACAAAGACGGCAAGCCAATTGCACAGGGCAGCGGTTTTTTTATAAACGACAAAGGCGATGTTATCACCAACCGGCACGTTATCAAAGAGGCATACAGCGCCCAGATAAAAACCATCGGCGAAAAAACATATGTAGTTGATAAACTGCTTGCTGACGACACACTTGGTGACCTTGTGCGGCTCTCAACCAGCACCCCACCGGGTGAAGTACGCCCCGTGACTCTGAGTAAAAAAGTACCCGAGACAGGTGATCAGATCGTGGTTATCGGTAGCCCAAAAGGGCTTGAATACAGCATTTCAGACGGCATTGTGTCGGCGGTGCGCAACATATCGGGCATTGGGGCAGTGCTGCAAATTACAGCGCCCATTTCTCCCGGATCGAGCGGGAGCCCGGTGCTGAACATGCAGGGCGAGGTTGTGGGCGTGGCGACATCACAATTTGTTGAAGGCCAGAACCTTAATTTCGCCATGCCGTGTGAACGGATAACAAAGCTTGCCGCAACAATACAATCGTCAAGCCCTCCGGCAAAACCCCAAAGCCCCCAGGGCAATAATAAAGCTCCCGAAAAATATGCTTTTAACGATGCACCCGAAACCTCCAAACAGCCCCAAAGCGCCCTAGACCCTGAAAGCACAGTAGCGGATGATTTGTTAGAAAAGGGCAAAAGTCTTCTATTCAACGGTGAAAAAAAGCGAGCACTGCCTTATCTAAAAAAAGCCGCAGAAAAAAATCCCAACAGCGCAGATGCATTCATTTACCTTGGGGCGTGCCTTGCTGACCTTGGCCAATACCGGGAAGCAATCCCAGCCTTTAAGCAGACCATCCGCATAAATCCGGATGATAATGCAGCGTACTATGCTCTAGGGCTTACATACGACGCGCTTGGGCAATACCCTGAAGCAATAAAAGCCTATAAACAGACCATCCACATAAAACCAGATGATGCTGAGGCGCACTTTGCTTTGGGGAATGCATACGCCAATCTTAACCAATACCGGGATGCAATCGAAGCTTATAAACAGGCTATTCGCGTAAATCCGAATTATTCTGAGGCGTACTATAATCTGGGGATTGCATACCGCATGCATGGCCAATACCGGGAAGCAATACAAGCCTTCAAACAGGCCATCCGTATAACTCCGGATGATGCTGGGTCGTACAGTAATCTGGGAAATGCATACAGCGGCCTTGGCCAATACAGTGAGGCGATAGAAGCATACAAACAGGCCATCCGTATAAAACCAAATTATGCTGGGGCGCATAATAATCTAGGAAATGCATACAGCGACCTTGGCCAATACAGTGAGGCTATAGAAGCATATAAACAGGCTACCCGAATAAAACCAAATTTTTCTGAAGCACACTTTTTTTTGGGGAAAGCATACGCCAATCTAGGCCAATACCGGGATGCAGTCGAAGCCTACCAACAGGCTATCCGTATAAATCCGAATAATGCTGAGGCGCAATTAAATTTGGGTGTTGCATACTCCAATCTTCGCCAACATAATAACTCAATTCAATCATTAAAACAGGCCATCCGCATAAAACCAGATTATGCTCTTGCTCACAATAATCTAGGTGTTGCATACGCCAATCTAGGCCAATACAGTGATGCATTAGAAGCTTATAAACAGGCTATCCGTATAATACCAGATGATGCTGGCGCGCACTTTGGTTTGGGGATTGCATACGCCAATCTTAGCCAAGACCGGGCAGCAATAGAAGCCTTTAAAGAGGCTATCCGTCTAAAACCGAATTATGCTGGGGCGCACTATAATCTAGGGGTTGAATACTTAATATTTAAGGAAAACGGCGCTGCGCTTGATGAGTATACAATTCTAAAAAAATTAGACGGCGAACTTGCAAATAAACTTTTCAATCTCATCTATAAATAAATGGTAATAATCAAAAGGGATGATTATGAAAAATTTCAAGCCTGATTATAGGTTTAGGCTAAAATTTGACCGATGGGGTCTATGGCAGGCTATATCTTTATTGATTGAGGTAGATCCTAAATTCTCTTATCCGAATGGTGAAGGGATATCAGAAGAATTTTTAACCGCTGAAGCTAAAGAAATTCTTGTTTTGCTTATGGACTCAATCGAAGCAGGAACAGTGCAAGTTACTCCCCCGTATCAATCAGGGGTCGATCCAGGCACTTTGAAAATTAAGCCTGTAGATTTTATAAATTGGGCAAACTCAAAAGAGCTTAAAATACCCGACCAATTGAAACCGCTTTTAAATCAACAAGATGCATTGGCTAAAAACCCGCCATATCTTGACCCGGAACATCCTCACTACAGCACAGAGCTTGCAACCAGTATTAAAATATGGTTGCAATTATTTCAATCAGGCGCGGATATTAAAACCCAGCCGCACCCGCTTATAGATCAAATAAAAGCAGCTCTTAAAGAAAAGGGATTTGCCGGCGCCAGAGAAAACAGCAGGCTTGCCACTGGCATAAATCCTAATTGGAATAAAAGAGGCGGGAGCACGAAAAATAAGCGGACTAAAACAAAAAAGATCACGCCAGTCAAAAAATAATACTGCACACCTATCAGCCTTATAAAACCCCTGTAAATATTGCCTACTTTTGCTTTGCGTACACCTTTCACAGTGTCGATTGCGCACACTGTGCACCTTATCTTTTACTCACGAACATCCTTATACTTCAACACATGAGCGCGCATTCAGCTAAACCGTAATGACCAAAAACATGCAAAAGGAGTTCAGACAATGACAGACCGATTAATAAGACTTCCTGAAATCATAGGGAAAAAGGATAAAAAGACCGGAGAAGAAATAAGCAAAGGGCTGCTTTCTATCGGCGCTACAAGCTGGTGGAATGGCGTGCGTTCGAAAAAATATCCGCAACCCGTGAAGCTGGGGCCAAGAACGACGGCATGGAGGCTGAGCGACGTGCTGGCAATTATCCGGCAGGGGGCGGCGAACAATGATTAAACATACTTACCGAAAAAACGGCAAGGGTGATTTACAGACGGCGAACCTTACCCCCATAAAAGCAATTCGGCAGAATTGCATTGAGTGCATGGGTTTTCAGTCGCGGGAAGTGGCAGAGTGCACAGGCACACATTGCCCTTTATATCCGTTTCGCATGGGACGGGCGCATGTGCCTGGCAGGGCGCGCAAGGATAGCCCGAAAAAAGGCGCGCCGGAGGCTATTTCCGGTTTTAAAAACGATCAATGGATAGATGGCCATAGGTGAAGGCATGTCGCTGTTGAAACGCACACATAATGAATCTTTTGTCATGTTGGAAAAAACTGTGATTGACTCTGAAGCTTTTCGTTCTTTAAACGGTTCAGCTCTGAAGGTTTATATTCAGCTGCGCAGAAAAAGTTTCGGTTCAATTTACAACAATCCTAAGCCATTCAAATATGCCATTTCCTCTATCGAGAAAGACACAGGTTTGTCACATTCAGCAGTTTGTGACGGACTGAAGGAACTTAGAAAGAAATCCTTTGTTGAGGTTGTCCAGCAGGGCGGATTGAAGGCCTTTTCAAAAAGTACAAGCACCTACCGGCTTTTGACTGATTTTTTAAAAATAGAATCAAGGCCGAAAATCAAACCAGTACAAGACCGAAAAACAGACCAGTGCCGGTATGAAAATCAAACAGGTTGTTTGAAATCTACCGGCTACAGGTCTGAAAATCAAACCTGTAGGCCACTTTGATTAGTATGAAATTCACACACTCTTAAGATATGCCATACATAGTGGCAATTCAAACACGTCACACAGAACAGGTGTAACCATGAAAAGCGCAGTGGTGATTTTTTTTGATAAAGACGGCACGCCGGTTGACTGCAAACTTGCTTGTCATAAAGAACAAGAGCAACAGCTTGAAAAAATGGCGCGGTGCATGATGCAAGCGCTCATTGAAGGGCCGCGTGTTTGCGCTTGTGGCGGCAAGTGCCATGAAAGCTTTGAGGTACAGCAATAAATACGGCAACCATGCCGGGTGAAGGTTTGCATTGTATCAAGCTTAATTCACTATGCACTTATAAAGATAAAGTAAGCCGAGCCCTTTCCCTTGCTTTAAACCTCCCTTTTTTTCTTCCCGTGGTGTTGAACAGGTGCACCATTAGCGTGCTTAGTATTTAAAGTAAAACAATTAGTTGAGCTAAGCAATATGCTTTTCTTATCACTACTATACTGCTGTTCATCATAAACACCCATCAGCGGGGCTGTTCCTGTTCTTACAGGTTGTTTTCAGGCACAAGAGGCCGTTTCGTCCGCAACCTGTACGCCTTCAGGTGCAGTTATCCCCATGCGGCACCATGAAGCGATCAGGGGGGGCACTTCGGAAATCCGAAGTGGATTTAATTTTGGTATGCCGAGAAATGACCTATTCCTAATCAGCACAGTATCAAAAAGCGGCCCCCCCGCCATCTTAGAATTTGAGTTAAGAAATTAAATGTTTGTTTCATGGTTGCTTCTGCCAGTAGCTATCAATGCCCCCGCACCAATAATTTAACGGTTGTTTTTTTAAAATGTGCTATTCTTTATTTAAGCGTTAATAATACGCCCAATTATATTTTATTATAATAACGTTATAGGGGGTTTGTAGTTATGAAAAAAATATTTTTATTCACTGTAATTTTATTTGCCTTTTCTGTAACGGCACAGGCCGATGAATATGTGAACGGCTACTATAAAAGCAATGGCACTTATGTTCAGCCGTACTATCGCACATCCCCTGATTCAAATCGCTTTAACAATTATTCAACGCAGGGCAACACAAACCCTCATACGGGTCAACGGGGTTATGAAAGTCCGTATGGTGGCAATAATTACGGCGATAGAGGCCACCAACAGGGGTTCAGCGACGGATTGATGGAAGGAATGCGTTTTCGTAGGGAAATTGACCGGGAGAACAACGAGCGTTGAGTTGCCGGACTGCACTAACCAGTTTTACAGCCTCAGCCGGACGGCTGCTTGCCCTTCGGGCTGGCGACAGCCGCCGTCATGGCGCTTTTGCTACTCATGGCGCGTTCGCCCGTTTTGCACCTGCTCACTTTGCTTCGCTTCGTTCGACAGGTGATCCGTCTGCAACCTCGGGCTTCAGCCGCTGCGCGTCTTTCGCTGCCTGCGGGTGCAGCCGTAATCAGGCATTTTAATTCCCCCGCCCGCCCAAGCTGTTTGTTGTTTGTAGGCCTGTACCACGCAAGCGAATAGTGAAGCGCGGCAAGAACGGCTGATATACGCTGCATTATGTGATCAGTGCAAAAAATCATGCCGCATAAAACCCTGCGTCATGATTTTTGCTTTCTCACATAACGTGCATTATCATCCATTTTGCCGCTTTATTTTTTCGCTTGCTGAATTCTCCACTGTGCTTTGCCGCCCGTCCGCCCCCAGGGGCTCCCCGCTAATACGAATTACTCGAAAAAAGTTGACTTAAATAAATTCAAGGCTAGAATGTTTAAAGAAAGCAAGAGTTTCCATTTTAAAACAACATGTTAGAGGCACATCATGGCACTTCCTATTGGTAGAACACCCATTTTAAGGGGTAAGGCTGCCGAAAGCTTTATTGAAAAATTAAAAGCAGACCTTAAAAAACCGATATGCCTTGTCCCAACACCAAAAATAGACACGGCAAAAAAAATGGTGCTGGCGCATGCTATCGGCAAAAAGAAACACGCTTGAAAAAGATGGCTGGATTCTTGAAAAGATTAATGACTTTTCAAGCATTTCTACTTTTGATTGCGGAGACAACGACCTAAACGATTTTTTTAGCAAAGACGCACAAGCTCATAAAGAACAACTTCTTGCGGAAACATATGTTTTGTTGCAAAAAAGGGCCAAGGGTTTACCCGTGGCCCTTATTAGTTTAAGCAATGACGTAATTCGTCTCGAAAAAATTAAGGGAAAAATTGCAATTCCTCAGGGCAAGGGGTACAGGGATTGGCCAGCCGTTAAAATTGGACGTTTTGGGGTTCTCAAAGCTTTTCAGGGTCAGAACATAGGGTCTTTTGTGATCAATATGATCAAATGCCTTTTTCTGTCCGAAAACAGAACTGGTTGCAGATTCATCACCATTGATGCGTATAACAAAAGCAGTGTGATTAACTTTTACGAAAAAAACGATTTCCAATTGATCAGCGATAAAGATAGCTCAAAATCAACCAGGGCAATGTTTTTTGATCTCAAGAGACTTCAAGAAGTAAAAATAAAATGCTAAACACAGGTCGGCTTTTTTGCCTTTTGAAGGCAGTCAGCCTGAAATTTGGCGGTATTTTTGGCGGTATATGGTTTTTTAGACTTCGATAAATAAAAAGCTTTTCTGCTTGTTACACAATCCGTTCGATGGACTTCATCTCCACCAAGACTTAAATTCAGCGACATGCTGAAATATAGAAAAGCCCTTGAAAAATCAAGGGCTTTTTGTTTATTACTGTTTTGACGTTCAATGCGTAGTTCAAGAGAGGCCTTCTGCCTTCTGTTGATTAGGTTGTGGAAGCAGGTTGAGCAGGCCCAGGACAAGTTCGGCAAGCGCCACGCTCAGGGCGAACACCAGCACCAGGCGGGCGGGCCAGGGCAGCGGCCAAGCCTTCATCCAATCCAATACATGGGTGTGCAGCAAATAAAGTTGCAAGCTGGCTTTACCTACCCATTCCAAGACAGACTGCATTTTCAGCTTTGCTAGAAATTGATTCAGTGGATGAATTCCTACAAGCAAAACCACCACCAAAGCCAACGCGAGCACCTGCAAAATCCCCCCCAGCAAAGCTGAAGAAAATATTATTGGTGTAGTGAACAGCCTCAGTGCCAGTTCAATTTTCAAGCCAAGATACAAAGCGGCCACCGGTGCTCCGATGAACCATATCCTGCGGCCTTTAACATCAATAGGTTCTCGGGCGATGAGCGCTCCCAGACAAGTAGCCAAAAGAAAAAACGACCACCAGAGTTCACCGGGTAATTGGCCAAGAGATAAGTTTGAGGTCTCTGCCGACTGCTGGATAAAAATCCAGACCCCAAACCACACGGCGGCAAGGCCGGTCACGAAGGCTTTCATCACGCGCACCTTTATTCGTGCAAGACCCCACAAGAGCGGATAGAAAATTATGATTTTCGCGATGAATCCATAATCCGTCGGCCAAATTAACTTTTTCAACCACTGCGCGGGCTGGCCAAAATCAAAATGAAGCGTGTGTAAAAGCAGCCCCACCAATACAGCCGCCACTACGGAAGGATAAATGCGCCAAATTCGGCGAAGGTAAAAAGGAATCAAGGCGTAGGGCCGATGCATTTGGCCCATTGTCACCCCAAACCCGGACACGACGAAAAAAACCAGATTTCCAACAAGGCCATCCCCCGCCATAAAAGATAATGGATAGATGGGCTCAAGGTGGGAATTCACGATCAGTAATGCCGCTAGCCCCATCAATGCGAAGGTGTTGCGGCTGGCTGGTTTGGCCTGCGAGGTCATGCCTGCTTCTGTTGTCACTTGGTTGCCTGAATTTTTATACGGCCCTCAGCAAAATAGCGCCGTTTCAATCAAACAAAGATCCGGCCCGCGTGTAAGTCGATAAACCAACGTGTAGCTAAACAACTCATGCCGCAATAGGGCCGGGCAAGCCGCCAGTGAGGGAGATTGCGATACGTGCGTTGTTGGCCTTTTTTCAGTGCATGCCATTCTTCAGGCCCGGCGCTAGTATGCCATGCATAGCCACTGGCCTCCCGTGAAGAAAGCGATTTCCTACCTGCTGGCAATGAATCAGTCTGCCGCTTCGGGAACAGGCTTTGTAAGCCCTGCCTTCTCAAGAATCGCCAGCTCGATTTCCGCCATAATTTCGGGATGCTCTTTCAGATAGTTTTTTACATTCTCCCGGCCCTGGCCGAGGCGGTCGCTCTTGTAGGAAAACCATGCGCCGCTTTTATCGATAATATTCTGGGCAGCTCCTAAATCAAGGATATCGCCCTCCCGGGAGATCCCCTCGCCGAACATCAGGTCGAACTCCACCTCGCGAAACGGCGGGGCAATCTTGTTCTTCACGATCTTCACCCTGGTGCGGTTGCCGATAACATTTTCGCCGTCTTTGATCATGCCGATCTTGCGTATGTCAATGCGCACGCTTGCATAAAATTTCAAAGCATTGCCGCCGGTCGTGGTTTCGGGGTTGCCGAACATGACCCCGATTTTCATGCGAATCTGGTTAATGAAAATAACCGTTGTCTTGGAGCGGCTGATAGCGCCGGTAAGCTTCCGGAGGGCCTGCGACATGAGGCGGGCCTGCAGGCCCATATGCGAATCGCCCATATCACCCTCGATCTCGGCCTTGGGCACAAGGGCTGCAACCGAGTCGATAACCAGCACATCCAGCGCGCCGCTTCGGACCAGCACTTCGCAGAT
>CAIWCT010000344.1 GCA_903911225.1 uncultured delta proteobacterium | reverse complement strand
GCGATACTGGATTCGAACCAGTGACTTCCACCGTGTGAAGGTGGCACTCTCCCGCTGAGTTAATCGCCCGTGCAAAAAATATATCAATTACCCCTGCCAAAGGCAAGGGGAAATTGTGCGTTCATTTAAGATTGCCCACTTAATCTCCTGGTAAAAAATGCAGCACTTCATCGGGAAGGGGTCCACCGAAAGCAGGCAGACATATAACATGCTGTACAAGGGCTTCAGCCTCGGCAAGGATTGACTTGTCGAGCAGAACCATCTGAGCGCCCTGTTTTGCGGCATTGCCCACAAAGCAGATCCTTGATTCAAGACAGCGCGGCAACATGCCAAGTTCGAAAAGCACCGACGGATCAGACAGCGTCCCAAATGCGCCACTTATGAGCACGCTCTCCACATCCCTGCAACCCATACCAGCATGTTCTAAGAGCCTAGAAACAAGATCGGCCACGCGGGCCTTGGCAGAACGAAGCATATACAAATCATCCTGTGTGACAAAAATATCGGTCTTAAAAATACCGTCGTCAGTGTACAGACGAAATGAAGTGTTTCCATCAGCATTAATAAGACCAAAGGATGGATGCTTCGGACCCTGCTCTTTTTGAAAAACGCCATACTCATCAATGAGCCCTGTCTTTTTAAGCTCGGCAGCAAGCTCCAAAAGACCGCTACCGCAGATGCCGCGAGGCAGACTCTCTCCGATAACGGAAATTCGAAAGGCGCTGCCATCGCTAGAAACATGCTCTATCGCTCCGTTTTCAGGCCGCATGCCGCAGGCGATGCCGACGCAGTCGAAGGCAAAGCACTGCGCAGCCGCTGATGCCGTAAGTGCACCCTGATGATACAGCACTGCCCTGGCATTCGTGCCAAGATCCAGCAACAGGGTTGTGGCGCTGCTTTTATGCAGCCTCGTTGCAAGAATTGCCGCCGTCATGTCTGCGCCGGCATAGGTTGAGATAACAGGAAGTGCATACACACGCGCCCTGTGGGATGATTTGATATCGAACTGTTCAGCCCGGTACATGCCGTCTTTCGGTCCCAGGCTTTGCTCAAGCGGATTCAAAACACCTTTGAGCATGAGATGCAGCATGCCGGTTTCACCCGACACAACAATGTCACAAACCTGTTCAGGAACTACGCCCGCTGCCCGGCACAGTTCCTCAATAAGAATATCAATGCGCAGGAGAAGTTCCTCATTAAGAACCTCAAGGTTTATCTCGCTCTCTTCCACCATTGCCACGCGCTGTTCAAAATCTGTTCCGAGTTCGATTTGAGGGTTGGTGTCGGTAACGACGGCAATTTTTCTGCCGCGGCCGAGGTCGATAAGTGACAGCATGAGCGTATTGACACCAAGATCAACAGCAACAGCATATGTGCCTTGCGCAGCATGCGGCTGAACAATTTGCGTAATCGGTTCATCCATGAGAGCGATAGTGAAAGGCATTTTATAAAGAATTTCAACCATTGTGTCCTGAATAACACGGGCCTGACAGGCAAGTCTGATGCCTTTGGCAAATTCTTCATCGGTCAGGCAACCCCGTTCCGTGGGAGTTACGGGGCCCATCTGCTGAAAAGCCCTCACCTTGCATTTGCGGCAGATGCCTTCAGCGCCACAGGCAAAGTGCAAATCTATGCCGTTTGGATTATGCTCAAGAATGGTTTCAAAAATTGATTTGCGATCTTCAACTTCAATAACCTTGTTTTCGGGAACAAAGGTTACTTTATGCAACATTGTATTCTGCGCCATGTCCGTTTTTTCCTTGTGCAAAATAAAAAGGGGCTGCCGTACGGCGCCCCCCAAAAAAAACTATGTGTATGCTGGATTACTGATACAAACCCCTGCCCGTTTTTTTCTTTGCATGCTCAAGCCGGTTCAGGGCATTTATATAGGCAAGGGCACTTGCGATGATAATATCCATATGAGCCCCCTGCCCCACCACCACGGTGTCATTTTCCTGAATGCGTACCGTCACCTCGCCTTGAGCGTCTGTGCCTCCGGTGATGGAGTTGACTGCGTATTTCAGCAGGCTGCTTTTGGTTTTAGTAATTTTAGCGATTGTCTTAAAAGCCGCGTCCACCGGTCCATCCCCAAAAGCGGCATCCTTCACCACCTTGCCTTCAACATCCATCTCCACTGTTGCCGTAGGGATCGCCACCGTGCCGCTAACAACATTCATATCGATAAGCTTGTAAAGATCAGGCGCACGCAACACCTCCTGGGCAATAATTGCTTCGATATCTTCATCAAAAACCTCTTTTTTTTTGTCGGCCAGGTCTTTGAATCTCTGGAAGGCCTTTTTCAACTCATCGTCTAAAAGCGAAAAACCAAGCTCCTCTACCCGCTTACGAAAAGCATGGCTGCCGGAGTGCTTGCCCATCACCATACTGCTTTTGCTAAGCCCGATGGATTGGGGTGTCATAATCTCATAGGTCATCTTGTTTTTCAGCAGCCCGTCCTGATGGATTCCTGATTCATGGGCAAAAGCATTGGCGCCGACAATGGCCTTGTTAGGCTGCACCGTTACACCTGTTATAGAGGTGATGAGCCTGCTGGAGGGATAAATTTTTTCAGTTGCGATGCGGGTGTCAGCCCCGAACAGGTCGCGGCGGACACGAAGTATCATAACGATTTCCTCCAAGGAGGCATTGCCCGCACGCTCACCGATGCCGTTGATGGTACACTCAACCTGACGTGCGCCATTGGCAACGGCAGCAACCGAATTGGCAACGGAAAGACCGAGATCATTATGGCAGTGCACGCTGATAGTTGTCCGGGAAATATTGGGAACATTTTTTCGAATATAAGCAATAAGGCTGCCAAACTCTTCCGGGATGGCATACCCGACCGTGTCGGGAACATTGATCGTGACCGCACCTGCTTCAATCACCTCGGCAAAAACCCGGCAGAGATAGTCGCGGTCGCTGCGCGTCGCGTCCATGGCGGAAAACTCGACATTCGGTGTATGCTTTTTAGCACGCTTCACGGCTTTCACCGCAATCTTGAGCACCTCGTCATGGGTTTTGCGAAGCTGGTGCTTCAGATGGATGTCAGAGGTAGATATGAAGGTGTGTATGCGAGGCATGGCAGCACATTTTACAGCTTCCCATGCCCGGTCTATATCCCCGTCATTGGCGCGCGCAAGGCCTGCAATCTCGCTCTTTTTGATTACTGAAGCAATCTTCTTCACCGCTTCAAAATCACCTTGAGAGGCAATCGGGAAACCAGCTTCGATAATGTCAACCCCCAGCGACTCAAGCTGTCGGGCTACACGCAGTTTCTCCGGCAGATTCATCGTATTGCCGGGAGACTGTTCACCGTCGCGAAGTGTTGTGTCAAATATTTTAACCAGCTCAACGGAATGTTTTTTTGGTGGCATCTTTTTCCTCTGTTGCAACAATACCCGGTTCCTGACCGCGATTACGGGCTTTTTTTGACAAGTACAGCGCATAGCTTATGGGACCCGACAACACATATGTCAGGCCCATGGCAAAAAGCATTATTTGCGGCTCGGAGGCCACTATATAAATAAGCATAATGGCAAGGACAACCGCATTAAAGGGCTTGCGGCTCCTGAAGTCAAACCGCTTGAAGCTCTGAAACCGGATGGTGCTCACCATGAAAAACGCAAGCACATAGATCATGCCGATAAACAGAATACTCAAAATCGCCTTGTCGGCAATATCCAGATGAAAACAAAAAATAAGCGTTGTGGCAACCATGCCGGCAGCTGCAGGAATCGGCAGCCCGGTAAAAAAATTGCCCTTGTTGCCTATATTGTTAGACTCAACATTGAAACGCGCAAGGCGAATGGCGCCGCAAGCGACATAGAGAAATGCCGCGACCCAGCCCCAGCGGCCATAACCGGAAAGAACCCAGCCATAGGCCAGCACTGCAGGCGCAACGCCAAAAGCCACAAGATCAGCAAGAGAGTCATACTCCACGCCGAACTTGCTGGTGGTATTGGTCATGCGCGCAATGCGTCCGTCAAGTCCGTCGAAAAGACCCGACACGATAATAGCCCATGCCGCCTGCAGATAATCACCCCGCATGGTTGAAACTATAGCATAGAAGCCACAGAAAAGACTCAGCGATGTGAGAAAATTAGGTAGGATATACACTCCTTTTCTCAGTTTGTCCATCTGCGGGCCACGGCGCGGTGGCCGGTTGCGCCGACGCATGAAGCGCTGTTTCATTGTCTGCCTGGGTGTTTCGTCAGTTTCCAAAATGCTCCTCTCATGTATGGCTCGACGGTAAATGAAAAATAAGCCAATCCATCACTCCGCCGCATGTAATCGGTATAAAAAACTACCCTTTTATCTTATTCTCGCGAAGCATTGCTGCCTTGCCCGAGCGGATAAGCTCCTTTATGCCTAAAGGCCTGAACAGATCGATGATTGCCTGAATCTTGTTTTCATCGCCTGTTACTTCAACCGTATAGTGCGTACGGCTCACGTCGACGACCTTGCAGCGAAAAATATCGATAATGCTGAGGACCTCGGAGCGTTTGTGCTCATCAACATTGACCTTGATAAGTGCAAGCTCCCGTTCGATGAAATCCGAGCCGCTGCTCTCATAGTCGACAACTTTGATAATGTCGATAAGCTTGTTGAGCTGCTTGTTGATCTGCTCGAGAATGCGATCGTCGCCACGCGTCACAATGGTCATTTGCGACATGGTAGGGTCAAGCGTTTCGTTCACCGAGAGGGACTCAATATTAAACCCCCTGCCGCTAAAAAGACCCGCTATCCGGGATAACACACCGGGCCTGTTGTCAACAAGAACTGAAATGGTATGTCTCATGGTTCTGTCCTCGTTCTGTCTACAGCAGTATCATATTGCTAATTGGTGCGCCAGCTGGCACCATGGGATAGACGCATTCTTCAGGATCAACGACGAAATCCATAATCACCGGTCTGTCCTTGACCGCAAGAGCCTTCTTAATGACTGACACAACTTCACCCGGCTTCTCGGCCCGTAAACCCACAGCGCCATAAGCCTCGGCAAGCTTCACGAAATCGGGATGCCGCGCAAAGGTCGAATGCGAGTAGCGCTTCTTATAGAAAAGCTGCTGCCACTGCCGCACCATACCAAGGCACATATTGTTCAATATAGCAATTTTAACGGGCAACCCGTATTGCACGGCTGTTGCAAGCTCCTGAATATTCATCTGGATGCTGCCGTCGCCTGCAATGTCTATGACAGTAGCCTTCGGGTTTGCGACCTGCGCGCCGATAGCGGCAGGGAAGCCGTAGCCCATGGTGCCAAGGCCGCCGGAGGTCAGAAAACGCCGTGGCTCATCAAACAAATAGTACTGAGCAGCCCACATCTGGTTCTGGCCCACCTCTGTGGTTATGATCGCCTTGCCCTTGGTAAGCTCATAAATTTTTTCCACCACATACTGCGGCTTGATAACTTCATCCATCTGGTAATCCATGGAATGCTTGTGCTTCCAGTCCGCGATTTCATCCAGCCATACTTTCCGGTCGGCCTTTTTTACCTTCTTCTCACCTGCTACCTCAATTATTTCCTTTAAAATTTCGCGGGCATCACCAACAATAGGAATAGATACCTTGATATTTTTACTGATAGAGGTCGGGTCAATGTCAATGTGAATAACCGTGGCTCCGGCGGCAAATGTATTGAGGTCGCCGGTTACACGGTCGTCAAACCGCGCGCCAACTGCAATCAGCAGATCGCAGTTCGTCACAGCCATATTGGCCCGGTAAGTGCCGTGCATACCAAGCATGCCGAGCGACAGAGAATCGGTGCCGGGATAGCAGCCCATGCCCATGAGCGTCGTGGTAACAGGAATCTGGAAACTCCGGGCAAACAGGCCCAGCTCATGCGAGGCATTAGACAGGACGACGCCGCCGCCCGCATAAATAACAGGCTTTTTTGACTTCGCAAGCTCATCGACTGCGCGGATGATCTGACGGCGGTTGCCCTTATAAGTGGGCCGGTAGCTGCGCATGTCGGTTTTCTCTGGATATTCAAAATCAATCTCAGCGCCAATGATGTCTTTGGGAAGGTCGACAAGCACCGGGCCAGGCCGACCTGAGCGGGCTATATAAAATGCCTCTTTAATGATGCGCGGCAGCTCCGCAACTGTTTTAACCAGATAGTTATGCTTGGTGCATGGTCGGCTGATGCCGACAATATCGGCCTCCTGAAAGGCATCATTGCCGATCAGCATAGTGGGTACCTGCCCGGTGAATACCACGATGGGAATCGAGTCCATATAGGCCGTGGCAAGGCCGGTAACCGTGTTGGTAGCGCCGGGCCCCGAAGTCACCAGGCAAACCCCCACATCTCCGGTCACACGGGCATAGCCGTCTGCGGCATGCACAGCGGCCTGTTCGTGCCGCACAAGGATGTGCTGAAGGTCTGAATCGTACAGCGAGTTATAGACATCAAGGACCGATCCCCCGGGATACCCGAAAATCACCTTGACCTTTTCCCTGTGCAGGCACTCAAGAAGTATCTGGGCGCCTTTAAGCTTTGTAGGATTCTTTGTCATAGCATGCGCCTGAAAACTTGTTTTATTAACTCAGGACTAATTCCCATAAAATCTTATTATATTTTATCATACAACTGCCCCCCAGAGCAACCACATGATTGCTATTTCTTCGCTTCATCAATAAAAGCATCCGGCGGTCGCACATACAGGGCTGACACAAGCTCCGGCCGCCCGGCAGAGCCTGCATACTTTACCTGAGCAAGAATTGCAAGCGCTGACGCTCGGGGAATGCCAAGATGCTCAGGCGCAATAGTGCAGCCCTTTGCCGCTGCACAGGCTGCAATAAGCCCGTAATAGACTGACGCACCGGTACCGATAAGCACGGCAGAACCTGTCAAACTCTCAACCCATGCCAGGGGATCAAGAACTGTTGCCGGCTGCACCTGCTCAAGCACGCCGCCGGTACGGCGGTACAGGCAGGCATAAACCTGCTGCTTGCGCGCATCAATCATGGGGCTGACAAGCCCGTCGCCGCCGGTCGTCTGACTGGCGACAACCTCTAGAGTCGGAACACCCGCAAGGGGTTTATCAAGAGCAAATGCAAGGCCCTGGGCCGTGCTGATGCCGACCCGAAGCCCGGTAAAAGAGCCGGGGCCTACCGATACTGCGATAAGATCAATGGACTCACGGGCAATGCCCGTCCATTCAAAAAGCCTGTCGATAATCTGCAAAAGCCTCTCGGAGTGATTCTTCTGGCCGGAGATCAGACATTCGGCAAGAATCCGTCCGTCATCAACAAGCGCCGCGCTTGCCGAAGGCGTTGCAGTATCAATAGAGAGAATTCTCATTTTATGAACATTCGGGTAATATCATTATAAAAAACAAAAGCCATAAGAGAGAGCAGCAGCACAAGCCCTATCTGCTGGGCAACCTCCATCATTTTCACACTCACAGGGCTGCCCTTCACGGCTTCAATGACCAGAAAAAAAAGATGCCCCCCATCAAGTATGGGAACTGGCAGCAGGTTTAGAACCCCCAGATTGACGCTTATCATTGCCATCAACAGAAGAAAACTCAATAAACCGGCCTGGGCAAAATCACCGGCCAGCTTGCCGATAAGCAGCGGCCCGCCGATATCCTTGCGCCGCTCTATGGGACTTTTGAT
>CAIWCT010000343.1 GCA_903911225.1 uncultured delta proteobacterium | reverse complement strand
ACCTGGCTGCACTCAACCTCCAACTCGACAACGGAAAGTCAATGCTGCATAACTATTTATGAAACACTACACTAGCAATTCCTGCAACCTTCTCCATGTAAATTCAGGAAACAGTATCCAAACGGCGCGCATTGGCACATTTTGTGTAGTTACCAAACTTGAAAGAAATGCAATCGGGTCATGCAAACGAGATGATGCATGGAGACATGATCACGATCAGCATATGAGCGGGAATATAAATAATAAACTAAAGAAAGGGGGATAGAGATAAAAGCATTTGGTAATTTTAAATTATTTAAATCGGTAGACGTAAAAAAACAAACAACAAAAAAAGGAGAAGAACGGATGAAAAAGTTACTGGGATTTTTTAAAGAAGAAGAAGGCGCAACGGCTGTCGAGTACGCACTCCTGGTGTCTCTTATTGCAGGGGTAATCATCCTGGCGGTCACAGGGCTGGGCACGAAATTAACCAATGTGTTTACTGGCGTGGACAATAAGATCCCCGTGCCGTCAAACTAAACGTGACGACTGGTTAGTTCAGGGGGGAGGGGAGGGGCTCCCCCTGAACTTTCTTTGCAAGTGGGCAGGGGGGGGGCATTAAGCAGTGCCGGCGCCTCTGCCGGGTTACCAGACAAATAGTATAAATAAAAGGCAGATATTTTTTATGCGCACAGAGTTCGATTTTCTTGCCATCATCAGCTTCGCCTGCATTGTGGCAGCGGCAGCGTTCATAGATTTGCGCAGCCAAAGAATACCCAATCGGCTGACGTATTCTGCCATGGTGTTCATGCTGGCCTATTACGGCATGGCCTACGGCCTTGACGGACTGTGGTTCAGTACAAAGGGCCTGCTGCTGGGCACGGGCCTTTTGCTGCCGGTTTATTTAGCAGGCGGCATGGGCGCCGGAGATGCAAAGCTTATGGGCGCGGCAGGGGCTGCGCTAGGTGTGCATGGGGTTTTCACTATTTTTCTCTTTACAGCCCTTGTCGGCGGGCTCTACGCGCTCATATTAATAGTGTTTCGATATGAGCAGGTAAAAGGCGTTCTGGCGCGCTCGTCATTGATGCTGAAGATGCTGGTATATTCACAGCGGTTCGTTTTTATACCAGGGGGAAAACATGAAAATGCGCCTAAACTTTGCTACGCCATACCGATAGCCATTGGCACGGCAGGCGCTCTTGCCTGGCATCTGGTGTATCGCAGCTATCTTATTTAGATGTCTCTGCCGATCTCGTTACGCAGCGGGGCCGGCTTAAAAATACCATTAGCAAAAGGAGAACAGTATGGCACGGTCAAAAGTTTTTTTGCCGCTTGCGGTTGCGCTGGCATTTGCCTTCCTGGGCGGGGTTATAGCCTACAAATGGGCGCAGTCGCAGAAAGCCGTTCAGGTGGTACAGCAGGCTGCGACCTCTAACGACGTAGTGAGCGTGGCGGTTGCTTCAGCAGATATCCCCTGGGGCACGAAGCTCTCGACCGACTACATACAGATGAGCAGCTTTTTCAAAAAAAGCCTTCCGGCGGGATATTTTACCGAACCGGCAGCTCTTGCAAGCCGCGTGCTGTCCACGGACGTGAAGCAGGGGGATATGATTCTTGAATCGCGGCTTGCCCCCACAAGCATTTCTACAGGCGGTGTAACCGCTGTGATCACGCCCGGCAAGCGCGCCCTTGCAGTCAAGGGCGACAAGGTGGTTGGGCTTTCGGGCCTCATCAAACCGCATGATCGTGTCGATGTGCTGGTGACCCTTGGCAATAATGATGGCCGACAGCAGACCACCAAAGTGGTGCTGCAAAACATCACCGTGCTGGCGGCAGGCAGCCAGATGCAGAAAAACGACAGAGGCGAAGCCCTTCCCGTTGATGTCTATACGCTTGAAGTAACGCCCGAAGACGGCGAAAAACTGACTCTGGCCGCCAATGAAGGCAAGCTGCAGTTTGCGCTGCGAAGCATCATCGACGCCGAGACCATACTTACCAGCGGCGCCACGGTTGGCGATACGCTTGATTCTTATGCCCGCAACTCAGGAAAACCTGAAGAAAAACCCTTTATGATGGAGATCGTACGGGGAAAAGAACGGGAAATTGTCAGGTTTTGATCAAACAAAGTCATTTGGTAAGGAGTAAGAATGAAAAATAAAAATGCATTTATAAGCCCGGCATGGTCTCTTCGCGTCTTGTTGTTTGTTGCTCTCATGATGCTGGTATTGCAGGGGGTTAGTTTTGGGGAAGCCGAATCAGCCGCCAAAAACAAGAATGTGGAACTCATCGTCGGCAAATCGAAGATTATTGAAAACCAGCAGCAGGTCATCACCAGGGCGGAGGTGGAGGATACGACAATAGCTGCTGTTACTGCGGTTTCGCCCAATAAAATTTATCTGCTGGGCAAAAAGGTCGGCGCAACCTACATGCAGCTCTGGTCCGACAAGACCGTTATCGGCATGTATACTATTGAAGTCGCAGATGATAAAGCAAAAAGTGAGCAGACATTTAGAGATAATATTCAGAAATTAGAAAAAAATTTAAAAGCTTTAATGCCTGAGGAAAAAGACATTCACGTCATCCGTTCCGGCGATTCAATTCTGCTTGCGGGTAAAATTTCAAATGCCTCGAATCTTTCGCAGGCCGTAGCGCTGGCGCAATCCTGTGTCGTCGACAAAGGCACGGTGCAGAATCTGCTGGAAGTGACAGGCAATCATCAGGTGATGCTCGAGGTCCGGGTGGCTGAAATGTCGCGCACCCTTGGCCGCCAGTTGGGCATCAATATACACTACAACACCAACGGTAATGACTTTGGCGTCGGCATGCTGGGGCAGCTTACCCAACTGGCCAAGCCCGGAGATGCCCAACTGCTTTCCGGAAAGCTCGGCATTGCCGTATCGCCCAATGTAAACGCCATGTTTAGGTTTCGACAGGGAAACTCAAGTTGGACCGGATTTATCGACGCCCTTCGCGATGACGGCCTCATAAAAATTCTGGCTGAGCCTAACCTTATCGCCCTGAGCGGCCAGGATGCAAGCTTCCTGGCTGGCGGCGAGTTTCCCGTGCCCGTGCCGCAGGGGCTCGGCACCACGGCCATCGAATGGAAGGAGTACGGCGTCAGGCTGAAGTTCAAGCCCGTTGTGCTGGGCAATAAAATAAATATAACCGTTGAGCCGGAAGTGTCAGATCTTGATTTTTCAGCAGGTTTTGAAAGCCAGGGGTTTATCGTGCCGGCGTTGCGCACGCGCAAAGCCCGGACGGTAGTCGAGCTCAGCGATGGCCAAAGCTTTGCCATAGCGGGGCTTTTGAGCAGCACCGTGCGCGACGCTGCCGCGAAATATCCGCTGCTGGGCAGTATTCCGGTGCTGGGGCAGCTGTTCAGCAGCAGGCAGTTTCAGCGCGATGAAACAGAGCTGGTCATCTTCGTCACGCCGCATTTCGTGAAGCCGGTTGATCAGCAAAAACAGCCCCTGCCTACTGATTCCTATAAAGAGCCCGATGATCTTGATTTCTATCTTCTGGGCAATATGGAATCTCGCAGCAATGCGAAGCCAATGGTCAAGGGAGAGCTTGATGGCGACTACGGTCATGCCGTGCCGCCGGCTGAAGGCGTAAAACAATAAACACCATCATTTCTGACAGGAGAAGATGACATGAATATAAGACTGACGATAACAGCCATCATGGCAGCGCTGTTTTTATGTGCGGTGTGCGCGCCCGCATTCTCAGAAGATAAAGGATTGCCGGGAGCCGAGAACTGGGGCAAAGCATACGAAGCAGCCAAAAAAGCCCAGATCGAAAACCCTGACGCCGGCAAATGCCCTCAGTCTGTAAACGGTCTGGACGGCATTGCAGCGCAGAAGTCATTCGACGGCTACAGGGATAGTTTCCAGACTGATATATCAGCAAAAAAAGATGCCGAACGTATAAATATTACTAGCGGAACTGGATCAGAGACAAAGGAACTAACCTTTGGACAATCAAAATAAGCAGTCCGCCATAATGGGCATGGAATTTTTTAGCTTCGCAGCGCGGAGCCGTGGAAGTCGCTTTGGTCTGAATTTCGGTAAAAGCAAAGAATTCAACACTCTGCACATAATGCGGGGCTGGTACAGGATACTATAAGCCGGTAGGATAAAAAAAGGCATTCCGGAGCGCACATAATCGATGCAGGAGAAAGCACATGACAGAGCTTGTGTCCGTAATGATTGAAAGCAAAAACCCCGGCCTGGTTAAGACGCTTGAAAAAATCGTCGCAGGGGTTCAGGGTTTCAGGTTGATGCGCGAAAACGGCCACAGCAAGGTCGATCTGCTTATCTACGATATCGGAGCCGACATCACCAAAGACCTTGAGCAGGTGCAGATGCTTATGAACATGGGCATGACGGGCGCGGTTTTCCTTACCTCGGAAAACTCCGATCCATCGGTGCTCATGCAGGCCATCCGCATCGGCGCAAAGGAATTCATCTCCCAGCCGGTCAATCCTGATGAACTGCGCCAGGCCCTGGGGCGGATGAGAAAACAGCTGGATACGGACCCAGCCAGGCGTCCTGGCGAAGTCTTTACTTTTATGGGCTGCAAGGGCGGCGTAGGCACAACCACCGTTGCGGTCAATTTGGCGGTGGCGCTGCAGCAGCGGCATGCCGGCGCGGTGGCGCTGGTTGACATGAACCTGCTGTTCGGTGAAATACCGCTGTTTCTTAACTTTAAGCCACAGCACACTTGGGCCGAGATAGCTAAAAACATCACACGGCTGGATGATGCATTTTTAAATGACGTTCTTTTTGAGCACTCCACGGGCATCCACGTGCTGCCCTCGCCAAGCATGTTCAATAACTCGGATGTCTCGTCCCCGCAGCTATTCATGCGCATACTGAGCCACATGCGCCAGATGTTCGATTATATAATCATAGATGGCGGCAACTCTCTGAGCGACATGAGCCTGAAGACGCTTGAGGTTTCAAATCGCGTATTTTTGGTCTCACTGCTGAGCCTTCCCTGCCTGAGCAACACCGGCAAGCTGCTCAGGTCATTTGAAACCTGGGGCTATCCGCCCCGGGACTGTACGGACATTATTATCAACCGCCATATTAAAGATTCGGAAATATCGATTCAGGATGCTGAAAAAAGCATCAATAAAAAGATATTCTGGAAAATCCCCAATGACTACGCGTCTACCATGTCCGCGATCAACCAGGGGATACCTCTTTCGGAGGTTGGCTTGCAATCCCCTGTCACCAGAAGTTTTTGCGATTTTGCCGGCGAACTCGCCCCGGGCGGCTTCACGCATAAAAAAACGGAAAAGGAATTTTTCAAGAAACTGTGGCTCCTGAAACCCATGTTTGGTGGAGTATAAAATATGCGAGACGCAACCGAGTACAACGGCTACAGCGCAGCGGAGGCTTGCTACAGCGCAGGCCGCACAAGCGTGTCTGAGGAATATTACCTGCTGAAGTCAAAGATTCACGGCCGACTACTGGACATGATCGACCTGTCGCTGCTTGATACCATGGAGCATGACATGCTGCGCATGAAGATCGGCATGCTGGTTGAAAAAATTCTTCTGGAAGACGATTCGTGCATGCCCCTGAATTCCATCGAGCGGAAGCTCCTGGCCAGCGAAATTCAGGACGAGGTGCTTGGCTTGGGGCCGCTGGAGCCGTTTTTGCAGGATCCCACCATTTCCGACATACTGGTCAACAACTATAAAAAGGTCTATATCGAGCGGTTCGGCAAGCTTGAGCTTACCGGCGCACGGTTCAAGGACGATGCGCACCTGCGCCGCATCATCGATAAAATAGTATCGTTTGTGGGCCGCCGCATAGACGAGTCGTCGCCCATGGTTGATGCGCGCCTCAAGGACGGCTCGCGCGTCAATGCCATCATCCCGCCGCTGGCCCTCGACGGTCCTGTGCTGTCCATCCGGCGCTTTTCCGTTGACCCGCTTGAGCTTGAAGATCTCATCGAGCTGAAAACTCTGGTGCCGGGCTTGGGGTTGCTGCTGCAGGGCATCGTCAAAGCAAAGCTCAATGTGCTTATTTCCGGTGGCACCGGCAGCGGCAAGACGACAATGCTCAATGTGCTGTCCCGCTTCATCCCTGAAAATGAGCGGATCGTGGTTATTGAAGACGCTGCCGAGTTGCAGCTCAAGCAGGAGCATGTCGTGCGGCTCGAAACACGGCCACCAAACATCGAGGGCAAGGGCGAGGTGACCCAGCGCGACCTTGTGAAAAACAGCCTTCGGATGCGGCCCGACCGCATCATTGTCGGCGAGGTGCGGGGCCAGGAATCCCTTGACATGCTGCAGGCCATGAACACCGGCCATGAAGGGTCGCTGACCACCATTCATGCAAACTCGCCGCGCGATGCACTGCTGCGGCTTGAAACAATGGTGGCCATGGCCAATTTCGACATCCCGAGCGAATTTATCAGGCGCTATGTTAGCTCGGCCCTTGATATCGTGATACAGATCGGGCGCATGACCGACGGTACGCGCAAACTTGTGAGCCTGCAGGAAATAACAGGCATGGAAGGAAACATTATAACCATGCAGGAAATTTTTTCCTTCAGTCAGAGCGGCATCGACGAAGCGGGAAAGGTGCATGGCAGCTTCGTGTTTAGCGGCATCAGGCCGCGATTCATCGAGAAGTTTCAGGTTTCTGGCATTAAGGTTCCGTTTGCCATATTTGATCCGTCGAAAACCGAGCAGGTGTGAGGAGGCCGGCTGGAGATGAATATTTATATTTTTACACTGATCCTTTTTACCATTTTAGTAATCGTAATCGAGTTGCTGCTGTATGCCTGGCGCGGGTCGCGCGATTTGAGCCGCGCAAAGGTCACCTCACGGCGGCTGCAGGAATACTCCTGGGACAACTGCTGGAGCGATGTGCACGGAGAGATTCTTAAAACAAGGGTTTTAAGCTCCATACCGCTGCTCAACAGTATGTTGGCAAAAATGAATCTGGTCGGTCGCCTTGAAACCCTGGTCAGGCAGGCAAATGCCCCGTATCCTCCGGCCGTGTATATTATGCTGACCGCCCTTCTCGGGGTGATCGGTTTTCTGGTTGGCGGGATTGTGCTGAAAAACCAGAGCCTGGGCCTGCTTGCTGCCCTGGTCTGCTGCCTGTTGCCGTGTGTCTGGCTGCAAACAAAAAAAGCCACCCGCATGAAAAAGTTCGCGATACAGCTTCCCGAGGCTCTCGACCTGATCGCCCGCTCGCTCAAGGCGGGCCATGCCTTCACCGGAGGGCTGAAGCTTGCCGCCGACAGCTTTCCCGATCCGCTGGGAACCGAGTTCGGGGATACGATAAATGAAATTAATTTCGGCCTGAGCGTACCCGATGCCCTGAAAAATCTTGGTACGCGGGTGGAGTCGGCGGACCTGCACTACTTTATCGTCTCAACCATTTTGCAGCGCGATACAGGCGGCAATCTGGCCGAGATAACCGCGAGCATTGCTCACCTTATCCGGGAGCGCTTTAAATTCAATGATAAGGTGAGGGTTCTTGCCGCCGAAGGCAAAATTTCAGCCATCATTCTTATTGCCCTTCCGTTTGTTATGTTTTTTACCATCTTGAAGCTGAACCCCAGCTATATCGAGGTGCTTTTGCAGGAGTCGATCGGCAAAATGGCCGTTACTGCCGCCATGGTGCTGATGCTGTGCGGTATAGGTATCATTTTAAAAATGATTAAGATAAATGTATGACTGGCAGAACAGGAAGAGTTGAACGATGCTTAACTCGACACTCACTCCGATAATTATTGCCGCAAGCGGATTTGTGGTCACGTTTCTGGTGGTCTGGTGCGGCCTGCAGCTGTACCAGCGCTATGCCGCAAAGCGCCTGATGGTGGACAAGATAGCAAGCGGCATCACGCCGGACTACCTGTTTGTTGGCGGCAACAGCTGTGCTGGAGATAAAAAACAGACAGGCCGCAATTTTTTAAATTTTTTGAGCAGGCTCGGCATGCGCTTTGCCGATGAAAAAACGCCGAAATATTCCGTGCTGCGAAACGAATTTCTGAGGGCCGGGATACGAAACCCCCTGGCTGTGCCGGCGTTCTGGGGTGTCAAGCTTGTTTTGATGGCGGTGCTGCCGCTGTGCTTTTTTATGGGCAAGATTGCGCTGTTCGGCCTGCTTGATCAACTGCTCAACCTGGGTACCTGTTGCGGACTTGCCCTTGCCGGGCTATATGCCCCCGATGTATGGCTGCGGATGCGTATCTCCTCGCGCAAGTCACGGATATCGCGCGGTCTTCCCGACGCCATGGACATGATGGTCGTGTGCGTGGAGGCAGGCCTTGGCCTTGATGCCGCCCTGAGCAAGGTCGCAGACGAGATTTGTATGACCTGCAAAGATCTTAGCGATGAGTTGCGGCTCTACAATCTGGAAATGCGTGCCGGCAATTCGCGCCATGATGCCCTTAAAAATCTTATCAAACGCACCGAGCTTGAAGAAATTCAAAATCTGGTCAACCTCCTGATTCAGACCGACCGGTTCGGCACGAGCCTGGCTCAGGGCTTGCGGATTTACTCCGAATCATTCAGGACCAAGCGCTTCATGCGGGCCGAAGAAACCGCGGCGACACTTCCCACAAAGCTTATGCTTCCGGTGCTGCTTTTTATTTTTCCGTCGCTGTTTGTGGTAATCGCGCTGCCCGCGGCAATACGCATCTATCATGCTTTTGTAGCGCCGGCGGTGCTGAAGTGAATTTAGCTAATAATGTACTACTCTACGGAAGGAAATTGTATGGACAATAGGATAAGGGCCAGGCGCACGCAGCTTATATTTCTGACTGTATGGCTTGCGACAGGCTGCATTCTGGCCGCAGGATGCAGTAAGGCTGTCGAGCAGAAGAGCTCACCGTACGCATTGCAACAGAATGTCAAGGCGGTGCAAGGCGCGTTTTCCCGCGAGGAGGCGGTAGCGGAAAAGAAGGAAGACTTCTCAGCTTCAGAGTATGAAAAGCTGGGCGATATCAACTTTAAAGGCGGCAACTTTGAAGCGGCATTTTTGAACTACGAGAAGGCGTTCAGGATTTCTCCGAGGGACCAGACCGTGCGCTGCAAAAGGGCCTGGGTGCTTGTTGCCGGTAATTTCAACAGTGATGCGGCAAGCGAGTTTGAAGCGATTCTTGCAAAGAATGAAAACAATGCCAGCGCCCTTGAGGGGCTTGGCCAGGCCTATTTTCAGATGAAGCGCTATGACCAGGCTCAGGAGCAGTTTCAAAAAGCCCTGGCCATTGATTCCGGCCTGTGGCGCTCCCGCAATTACCTGGGCATAATTTACGATCATAAAAATCAGCCGCAACAGGCCATTCAAGAGTTTCTGGCAGCCATCGCGGCCGAGCATGACCAGGGGATTTTGTACAACAACCTGGGCATGGCCTATACGCTTACGGGGAACTATAATGAGGCCGTATTGGCATTTCGCAAGGCCCTCGATCTGAACTCGCCCAGGGAAAAGACGCTGAACAACCTCGGCATCGCTCTGGCAAAGATGGGCCGCCAGGAGGAGGCGCACGCGGTATTCATCAAAGCTGGAGGCGAGGCAAAAGCAAACAACAACCTGGGCTGCGTTTTTATGGCGCAGGGCGATTATGCCGGCGCGGCAAAATCCTTTGAGAGCGCCGCGCGCAGCATGCCTGAGTCTTACCGGCAGGCCAATGAAAATCTTAAACGTTGCGCCGGCCCTGAAAACAACTGATCTTGTCCGGTCACTGAAAATAAAGTCCCTGGAACGGAGGCGTTCATTGTTTCAGAGCCGTTCAGCTCTTAATGTGCAAAATTGTTTGGTTGAACAGGGCTTATATACATGTCTTGTTAGCACAATAGTGTAGGCAATAACCTCGACTTCTTCCTTTAGATTTTCTCGCCACCGCGACGGACTGAAATAACATTGTGTACCCTGTTATTTAAATCACGGGTGGGGCGAAATACATCCTTTCAAACTCCATAGGTCATGTGTGAGCGGTGCTCCCTTCACATTGACAAAACCGGGCTGCTGTGCTACCTCTAACCGTTCAATTTTATTAACAATTTACGGATTATACCTATGCATACTTCAGCTGAAATAAGGCAGGCATTTCTTGACTATTTTAAAAGCAAGGAGCATACGGCGGTTGAAAGCTCAGCCCTGCTGCCGCAGAACGACCCAACGCTTCTGTTTACCAATGCCGGCATGGTGCAGTTCAAAGATGTGTTTCTCGGGGCTGAAACGCGGCCCTACAGGCGGGCGACTTCTTCGCAGAAATGCATGCGCGCCGGCGGTAAGCACAATGACCTTGAAAATGTAGGGCGCACGGCGCGGCATCATACTTTTTTTGAAATGCTCGGAAATTTTTCATTCGGCGATTATTTTAAAAATGACGCCATTGCCTATGCCTGGGAATTCATAACCGTACTGGCCAAACTGCCTGCCGAGCGGCTCTATGTGACCGTGTTCCGGGACGATGATGAGGCATTTAATATCTGGAAAAACGATGTGGGTGTGCGAGAGGACCGGATTCTGCGCCTGGGAGAGAAGGACAATTTCTGGTCCATGGGCGACACCGGGCCCTGCGGCCCGTGCTCGGAAATTCTCATCGACCAGGGCCCCGAGTTCAGCTGCGGCCCGGACTGCAAGCCGGGCTGCGACTGCGACCGCTATCTTGAGTTGTGGAATTTGGTGTTCATGCAGTTTAACCGCGACGCGCAAGGCGTTATGACGCCGCTGCCCAAGCCGAGCATTGATACAGGCATGGGCCTTGAGCGCATCACTGCCGTGCTGCAGGGCAAAAAAACCAATTATGACACGGACATCTTTATACCCATCATCAACTTTGTGGAGAAGACTTCAGGCAAGACTTATCTCAAGCATCATGACACTGATGT
>CAIWCT010000342.1 GCA_903911225.1 uncultured delta proteobacterium | reverse complement strand
AGGGAGAGATCTTAGGCTGATGTACGGCCAACTTATTAAGATTTCTCACATTCGTTAGAAATGACAACGTGGCTACACCATTTAGAAAAATGCTCTAATATAAGAATCGTAATGTGGAAATTTGGCTGCTAAGTACTGGCGCAAGATGTTGTGATGAAAAAAAGCGGTTGAAGCAACATGCCGCAACCGCTTAATTGACTATTGAAGATACGACCCCTGCCCCCCCCCCATAGCAACCTCCTTTTAAAAAAGTTATATTTGAGACTCGAACATCTGGCACCACCCTCGAAAGCGTTCAGGATGAATTAACGATTAACCCGAGTCAGTTATTTTAGTGCAGGAGTGCATGTGACTGCATGATTAAGAGCCATGCTACAAAAAAACTTTTGACCTTTACAAGTTGCTTCCCATTTCCCTAACATCCGTCCTTCTTTAATATTCGATATTTGGATTTCTTCATAACTACACCCTATGGCAGGTTCCGTCACTCTCTGATACTCCTCTGTAGTAGCGGTAGCTTTCCAAATCGCCTCTAAACAACCAGAAAGAACTATGGAGAGTAGAACTATGAGTGCTAATTTTTTAATCATGTACGACCTCCCTTGTTTTAGAATAATTTTTTAAGTTTGGAACCTTTTTTACCCGTAAACAATCCATCCAACGCTTAAAAATCAAAGAACCCTCCATCTAAATTTCAGTTTCAAAATACGGATGTTAATAGGCATAGTCTTGCCGATATAAAACTTTCATTGTAATGAAATTACCCTTAGTGCTTTATTAATCAGGTACGTTTTCCGTTTCCATCTCAAACTTACCGTTTTCCATGTACTCCTCTGTTGGCCCTACATCTTCTCCGTTCTTGAATGTTGTCGCAAATTTCAACTGCCCGTTTTCATAGTACTCTCTCGCAAGCCCATCTTGTTTCCCGTCCTTGTATGTTTTCTCTGTTTCCAACTTCCCGTCTTTATAGTACTGCTTAAATGACCCGTCTTTTTTTTCGTCCTTGAATGTTACCTCAACTTGCAACTGCCCATTTTCATAGTATTGCTTCGAAGGCCCATCCATTTTTCCATTCTTGTATGTACACTCAGCTTTCAAGTTTCCGTTTTCATAGTAATTCTTCCATGGGCCGTCTTGTTTCCCGTCCTTGTATGTTGTTTCTAACAGCAATTTTTTGTTTTCAGTGTAAGCCTTGATTACACCGTCCCATTTCCCGTTCTTGTGTTGACCCTCTCTATAAGGGAAAACGTACTCTTTGAATTTACCATGCAATATATTGTTCTTATATTCTTCTTCTAGTTCTATAGCGCCTGTCTCAGCATATCTTTTACAAATACCATCAAGCAAACCTTCTTTGTTATATTCGCACGATGACTTTAATTGCCCCGCAGGGTAATACTCCTTTCGTGTTTCTTTTGAGCAACCAAAGGTAAAAACAAGCAAAAAAATTAGTAGCGATATTGTCTTAAACATTTTTCCTCCTTCTTTGGGGAAAACAGGTTCTCCCTTCCTTCATGGAAATAATGAAATTTCCCTTGGTGCTTTATTTCAATTTCCCGTTTTCATCAAGGGAAAAATGGGACGGTTCTATGGGAAAAATGGGGGAAAAATGGGACGGTTCTATTTTATGTTCATTTCTCAAGCATGAACCTGGCTGCTACGAAGCTAAAAATTGAAAAAGGGGTCTGCTGTTGACTGTTGCAACAGTCAACAGCAGACTTGACCCCCAAAATCCATATCCTTTCAAGTTTACCAGCGGCTTGAAAATCAGCGAAAGGCAAATTCCACCCTGGAAACCCTCGAAAAGGTCGCACACGTCTACGGCAAGCATGTTTCGCTCGGGTTTCTGTAAACGATTGAAACCTCAAGCAGAGAGTAGGCCGGATCTCCGCTGGCATTGACCTCCAATATTTGTGAACCGAACGCTGGTCATCAGCGGAAGTCGGGTTTTTTTGCGATCCGCTGCGCGCCTTTATTAGACTTTGTTTTTTTCTCTTGCGATTTTAATCGCAGCGTGGAAGTGGAAGATTCTCGTAGCCTCGGCGCTGGCATACCGTAGAGCATGCCTTCAGCGCTAATGTCTTCATCAACATCTGGCCAATGTACTCCATGACCATCCCCAATAATTTCCCAGTTTGATCTTTGTTTTGGGGTCGCCTCAGATAAACGCCACGACCAGGCCAGCGGAACACTTATAGTCCGCCCATCCATAAAACGAGCCTTAATAGTTTCCTTCGTTACATTGATGTCTTTAATCTTCACATCTTGTATTTTCACCGCAGTGTTCATTCCAAGCCTCCATGATTCTGTATTTTTTTGTCGTGATGATCTTGCGTATGGCGTTTAACTCCTTTGCTGAGAAGCCATGATTGCTTGCAAGCGCCATAGGTTGTATCCAGAATTTACAGATCAACTTTTCTTTTTGGACATGCACATGCCTCTGCTCATTACAGTCAAAGCTGTAAAAGAAAAATCGGTACGGCCCAGGGATATTTTTTATTGTTGGCATATTAAACTCATGTTAGCAATAATATGATTATAGAACATATTAATCAAGAAAAACAGAAGGGAAAAAGGGGTCTGCTGTTGACTGTTTTGTTTTTTCTTTTTCCCTCCCCTGGTGGGAGGGATACAGGGAGGGGTTAAATCCTAAATTTTGTCCGTCGCCGGAAAAGTAGCTATAAGGTACATTGACAGGGAGTAAAAAATTTTTGGCCCCCTCCCTCAGTCCCTCCCACAAGGAGAGGGAAGAACGATTAACCAACAAAGGCCGGGGGTGCTGAATAGTTACAGTCTATTAGAAATACCCGCAGAGATTGTTGTAAAATCCTGGATACTCATGCCACCAATGCTTCAACCCACCGCTTTTTCGGCGGCGTTCTAACATTTAGATTGACACTCCCGGCGCTGCCCTTTATACTTTTAAGCCTTATTTTACAGTGTTATTTTATACATTACATACCATGAGGATATGAGCATGTTTTGGGACACCAACAACGAAACACTGGACAGGAGCTCTCTTGAAAAATTGCAGTTGAGCCTGCTGCAAAAAACAGTCGAACGGGCGCAGCAGGCGCCGTATTACGGGGAGCTTTTTAAAAAAGAGTGCATTACGGCGGACAGCATTAAAAGCCTCGACGACCTTCGGCGTATCCCCTTTATCACTAAAGATGATCTGCGCGACCACTACCCCTACGGCTTCCTTGCCGTGCCGCGCGACAAAATCGTGCGCATGCACTCGTCCTCCGGCAGCACGGGCAAGCCGACTGTCATTTTTCACACTATGTCCGACATTCGCGAATGGTCGGGCCTCATCGCCCGCTGCATGTACATGACCGGCGTGCGGGAAAGCGACGTATTTCAAAACATGACGGGCTACGGTCTGTTTACCGGTGGTCTCGGTTTTCACTACGGCGCCGAGCAGCTCGGGGCCATGGTCATTCCCGTGGGAGCCGGCAATACCAAGCGCCAGATCATGCTCATGCGCGAATTTGAGACCAGCGTCATTCACATAATCCCGAGCTATGCGCTGCATTTCATCAAATCGCTGCAGGAGGCAGGCATCGACCCCAAGAGCGAATTTAAGCTCCGCATAGCATATCTGGGAGCAGAGCCGCATTCCGATGAAACGCGGCTGCGGGTGGAGGCGGCTCTTGGCGTGCAGGCCTTTAACTCCTACGGGCTCTCGGAGATGAACGGGCCCGGCGTGGCATTCGAGTGCACGCAGAAGCACGGCATGCATGTCTGGGAAGACAATTTCCTTATCGAGCTTATAAATCCCACAACCCTCGAGCCGGTGAAAGAGGGCGAGGATGGCGAAATCGTTTTTACAACCCTCAAGCGCGAGGGCATGCCCCTGCTGCGCTATCGCTCAAAGGACATTGCCGCAGTTATCACCGAGCCATGCCCCTGCGGCCGCACGCACCGAAGGCTCACACGCATCAAGGGCCGAACCGATGATATGCTCATTGTGAAGGGCGTCAACATGTATCCGGTGCAGATCGAGAAAACGCTCATGGCCATACCCCAGGTTGGCTCCAATTACCTGATTCAGCTCGAGCACAAGGATTACAATGACCATATGATCGTCAAGGTGGAGGTGCAGGCCGAGATGTTCCACGGCGATATGAAAGAGCTGCAGACCCTGCGCAAAACCATCACGGAAAGCCTGCGCTCCGAACTGTTGGTGACGCCCGAGGTCGAGCTTGTGGAGCCGGGCACGCTGCCCCAGAGCGAAGGCAAGGCAGTGCGTGTGGTTGATAACCGGAAGCAGTGGGGATGAGAACCAGTTAGATTGGTTGGATTAGTTACATTGGTTTAATTGGTTGGTTGATTGAGAGCATTACTATACGGGTTATCTGTTCTGTCATCTCGGTCCGCCGCGGCGGACCGAATCTCTTTACTTTGAACTTCTTTCAGCACCTTCCGACCCCTGAACCCCGCCCCCTGTTTTTTTATTTTCTGCCGATTGCTTTTCAATCTGCAAGGCAGACCTTGCCATCGGGCAGGCCTGCAATATCGTTGCGGCGGTAGAGCGTGATGCGGGTATCGCGAAAGTGGGCAAGCTGCGGGTCAATGAAGTCCCTGTCTCTGGTGAAATATTTTTTCACGATGGGATTTGAAGCCATGAATTCATTATCAAACAGAGACTTCTCAGCCGCCACAATGTAGCGAATCCGGTCGGAACAAAGTTTTTCAAATAGGGTGTCGCTCGTTAATATGCCTGAAGAAAACCGCTTTGAGTTCGTGTCCGACTCGTCTGCAGCAAGACGCCGGCCAGCATACAGCGCCACCAGAGGCGTAAAAACAGAGGCGCCCGCAATCGTTTCATCCTCTGATGTGTTTGCCCGGATGTAGGCCGCGATGTCATTTATCGTAGAGAACGTTAGCAGCTTGTTCCATAGAAAATGCCGGTAGTAGGGTGTGACACCACCTTTAATGCGATTTTCCGCAAAAAATAATGTCTGTGTGATACCGGACAGGCCGGCCAGGGCCCATGGCTCATGCCACTGGTACGTGACTTGCTTGCCGGCATCGCGCAGCTCATCGGGCCAGAGAGACCGGTTCAGCGATGCTGCCCATGGCACGTGCAGGCAGAAGAGCCCTGCAAGGATGGCCGGGAAAAAAGCCTGCCTGAAATGGTGAGCGTCGCGCAGCGCCTCCCATGCACGCATAAGGGCATACGCCGCAGGCACTGAGAGCAAAACGATCATGGGCACAGTGTAGTAGTCATATATTTCGTTGAGTGCCGCCCACTGCAGCATGAAAAGAAGAACTGCGAGAATTGAAAAATTTACCAACCCCTCGGCAGAGCCCGAAAGCATGTCCCGCATCATCAGGCGAGCATACCAGGGCTCAGGCGTGCTCCCCGGCCGCAGCCAAGAACCAACGGCCTTACTGATCAGGATTCCTGCGCCGATGAGAAAACCGAGATAGGACGGTGCATGAAAGTAGAGAGACTTTTTAAAGATAGGGTCCGTAAACCACACACCGAAATTATGGATCAGAGCGCCTGCCATCGCAAACGGATTTCCTGAGGCAAAGAGTGATATGCGGTCAGACCCCTTCAGGGGCTTTGACAAATGAAACAGAATTACGCCCTCCCAGAAGTTATGGCCTCCGATTACCGCAAAAACCGTCATTACGATTAGGAGCGTCGCAGCAAAACCGATGCCGTACCGGATAAGCGCCTTTCGTGATGCTGACAGAGCCCCGGACGCCAGCGCCAGGACCGCAGCCAGGGCATAGAGTCCCGTGCCCAGCCCGAGGGCTGACAGCATGCCTGACAGCATGAAATATCTGCGCGATGCAGCAAACAGAGCGGCCATCAGAAAGGCTGTCATAATATTTTCACCGTTCATATCCGTTGAGCCCATCAGCACTTCGTAAGCGGTCAAGTGCAGTAGCAGCGCGATAAGGGCAAGGGGCCTCGAAGCCTTGCGAACGGTTAGATACAGGAACAGCCCTGCCAGTCCCTGCGCGATGGCCGGAATTGCTTTTGCAATACCAATGGAGAAACCTGTTATGCTGAACACTGCGGCAGGAATAAGCAGGTGCACCGGTGGGTGCGCAAAAAAGAAATCGCGGTAGGGCATGAGCCCCTGCGTCATACGGGATGCTCCGTAGAAGTAGATATTATCATCGGTACCCGAGGGATGCAGCCCGACCACCTTAAGAAGGCCGTAGGAGCCGAATATAAGTGTCAGACAGCAGGCTTCTGCAACAGTGCCGGCCAATTTCGCCGGAATTTTTATAAGACCCCGTGATTCAGCCTCAGCAAGCCACCAGCCCGCCAGCGCCGCTCCGGCCAGGGGCCATGCAAGTATTTTAGGCAGAAAAGCGAACGGTCCCCATGGAACCAGGCAGAGGCTGATAAGTACGATCGATGCGATCCCGATAATAAGCACATGCCTGCTCGCCGGTGGCATTACTGTCCGGGGCTTTGAGAAGGGGGCGTTTGGCACAGCTTTTTGTTTTTTGGCAGATTTCATTTTATAAACAGCTCACATGCTCTCGCAAAAATTCAAAACCGGATTTGTACGCAAAAAGCTCCAGAAGCAAGGCTAGCAAAGAGGAAGTAAGATGAAGCGTACGTGAGTTTTGTTGCAAAAGATATAGCATAAAATAGACGCATTTCAAAACGGCATAAGGGCTGGCTTGCGTATTCTTATTCACTTGCCCCTGTATAATTTGACAAGGCTTCATACAGAGATAAACGAAAATTTTTTTTGTGCTTTAGCGGTCGTGCTGATTTCAGATCATTGATACATCAATATTTGCAGAGCCATTTCTTGACAGGCGATGACCCATCTCCTATAATCCCTTCACCAAAGGCAAATTTTAACATGGATCAACCATTTAATGATGTCTTCCACGATGAAAAAATTAATTTTTTTCGCCACCTATAACGAGGCGGGGAATGTTGCAAGCCTTATACAGGGAATTCGAAAGGCAGAGCAAAACGCTGATATATTAATCGTTGACGACAGCAGCACGGATGGCACATTGGAAATACTGGAGGGGATGAAAAGCGAAGCGCTGACGCTCATTGTCAGACCCTCGAAATCAGGCCTTGGTTCAGCTCATCTTTTGGCCTTTAAATATGCAATTGACCATAGCTATGATGTATTGGTTACTATGGATGGCGATTTATCGCATGATCCGGCAGACATTCCCCGGCTTATATCCGGGGTAGGGGATGGCTCTGATTTCGTTATCGGATCCAGATATGCTCCGGGTGGCGCATGTGATTATACGGGTTATCGAAAGTACCTGAGCCTGTTGGGCAACTTTGTCGCCCGCCAATTGCTGGGCATCAATCTGCATGAATTCACGACTTCTTTGCGGGCCTTTAAAGTAAAAAGTTTAGAAAAAATAGACTTTTCAACCATCGATGTGAGCGGCTATTCCTTTTTTTTAACCATGGTGGTTCGTGCTCATTTAGCAAAATTCAAATTTGCCGAAATACCGATTCATTTTCATGAGCGCAATTCAGGAGCATCAAAAATTCCGCCTCTGGAAATCATTCGGGCCGTTAAACAGCTTTTCTACTTATTGTATGTGAAAAGATTCAAGGCTGCATAACCTGCTAATATCCCCATCCCGCGACAACGCCTAGATGGCGTATCGGCCGATAAAACGGCGCCACTATATGCGACTAAAGCACTTAGCCGCCGGATCGCTTTACCGTATACCCAAGCTTTTTAAGCTCATCCACAAGCATGTCGCGGTGGTCGCCCTGAATTTCCACTGTCCCGTCTCTGATGGTTCCTCCGGCGCCGCATTTCTGCTTGAGCTGCTTTGCCAGTGCCGCAAGCCCGTCGGCGTCAAGCGGTATACCGGTGATGACGCTCAGGCCTTTGCCCTTGCAGCCTTTGGTTAGCCTGCCCACCCGCACGATACCGTCGGTTTTGGCAGGGGCATTTTTTTGACGGCAGCTGCAACCCGCTACGGGCTTGCCGCAGGCCGGGCATGTGCGGCCATGTTCGGTCGAGTACACTACGGAGTTGTGTTTGCTGTTTGCTGGTTTCATGGCTCTTCCCTGAAAGTCCGGTTTGGTTGTGCAACCTGAATGCTCATTAAAAGTTAAGCCCTTCTACCGGCAGCGGCGGATAAAATTCCGGGCAAAGCAGGTGTTTGACGCGAAGTGCAGATGCATATAGCCCGCAAGGGTGTTATGAATGCGGAAGCCCTCGGCAAACCCGGCCTTATCCTTGCGGCGCGTGACGCGGCAGGTGCGCTGAATGGTTGCGGGCATATCGCTTATGGCTGAGTAGTGGAATTCATGGCCGCGGATTTTTTCACCTGCGTCAAGAAACAGGTGACCGGCAAGCGCCTCAACCTCCACATAGCCCAGGCGCTGCAAACGCGGCAGCATCGTTGCACGGGCCGGGAAGACCCCTGCCATTTCATAGCTTGTGCCGTTAAGATCGATAAGGGATTCAAGTAGATAGAGAAAACCGCCGCATTCGGCGTATACGGGGCGGCCAGCGGCGCAGAATGAGGAAATGACCGTGCGCATGGCCGCGTTTCTGCTGAGGGCTTCGGCATGCAGCTCCGGATAGCCGCCGGGCAGATAGAGCCCCTGCACGTCGGGCAGCGCTGCATCATGGATGGGGCTGAAGAAGACCGGCTCGGCGCCGAAGTGCTTCAGAAGGTCGATATTATCCTGATAGCAGAAGCAGAAGGCCTCGTCGCGGGCCACTGCGATTTTGGGGATCAGGGTTCGGGGATCAGGGTTCGGGGATGTTGAAATATCTGCCGCGGTGGATGCCGTGGTAGGGGCAGACCTGCGTGTCTGCCCTGCAATTTCAATTATTTTATTAACATCAACCATCTGCTCCAGTTGCTGGGCCAGATTTTTGATGGTGCTCTGTAAGGTTTCCCGCTCGGCTGCCATTACCAGGCCCAGATGCCGCTCAGGCGTATGCCATTGCTTGTCACGCGGGATATATCCCAGCACCTCGGCGCGGCATCTTTCCTGTACGCCAGCTTTCAGCATTTCATAATGCGCCGGGCTGCCAACTTTATTGAATATGATGCCTGCAATATGCACCTCAGGATCAAACTGCTCAAACCCCAGCACGACCGCCCCTGCGCTGCGCGAAAATGATGAACCGTCGATGATAAGGATTACCGGCAGGCCGAGCAATTTTGCAATTTGCGCAGTTGATCCTTCATCGCCTGCGCCGCTCAGGCCGTCATAAAGCCCCATAACGCCCTCCACCACCGCAATGTCGGCACCGTCCATCGCGCGGTTAAATGTGCTCAGGCATGCATCCCTTCCCATCATCCAGCCGTCTAGATTGCGGCTGGTGCGTCCCGTGACAGCTGTATGGTAACCGGGGTCGATAAAATCCGGACCCACCTTGAAGCACTGCACCACGTGCCCGCGCTCCATAAACGCCCGGGCAATGGCCGCCGTGATCATTGTCTTGCCTGCGCCGCTGCGCTCTGCTGCGATGAGAAAACTTAGTGACATAATACCAACAAAATTTATAACTTAATTGCCGGATACTCTTATTCTTAGAGCCTGTGTATTGCGTGACCCGGCATGTTTTGCAAATGAACTCTTTATATGTGTGTTTCACCGTGTAGGCTAAAGCTGACGTAGGGTGCGCATTGCGCACCATTTTTTGTAACGCCTGCTGTTAAACCAATCCGATCTGCAAGCTTTACCGTTTTACGGCGTTTCAGACCATTTGATGAATTCGCGCGTTTTTTCCGAGAGAGACCCAAGGTGTTTTTCGGTCAATAGTTTATGCCGGTGTATGCTCATTAATCTTACACAGATGGTGGACCGTCGCCAATCGTTGAAACATTCTGCAACGATGTCGTCTGAATCATTTATGTGACGGTATGCTTTCAGGTATTTTTCATGATCCGTTGTGCCTTTGCTGCTGAGTATCTTAACCGTTTTTTCATTGATTCTCCGGCACAGGGAAGCAATCAGTTCATTCTTAATGTTTCGCAGATACTTCCAGTCTGTCTCTGAAATTGAGCCTGCCATTATCAAAAAACCTCTTGGAAGTTTTTTTCGACGAATGTGGTAATTAGCACCGCTTATTTGTTTTCAATAATGGTGAGTTGCTCCCACCTTATTGGTTTTGGCAAATTTGCAACCTTAATTTTTCGTTTTTCTATATCAAAGCGCAGCTATTGTATTGTTTTTCGTATTATGAGTAAGCTGAACAAACCCAAGATGTTCAAGAATTGGCGGAATAAAAGTAGCAAATCTACCTCGAAGGCCAATGGTTAGCCCGTAATATCCACTTACTGGATTGTTTGCAGATCTTGCCCATTCTTCCACAGTCCCTGGGTCGGGCGTTTCTTGTTCGTTTTTTGTGCCAAGCAAAATTTGCTGGCCCGCCTTTGTTATTTTAAGCCAGTAATACAAATCTTTTAACGCTGCCAATCTAATACTTGAATTTATGTTTCTTAGCGCTAGTT
>CAIWCT010000341.1 GCA_903911225.1 uncultured delta proteobacterium | reverse complement strand
CCTGCTCCGTCTTCAAGAGACCTGGAGCAAAGCATTTGAGGGATCGTCAAAAAAATTTATCCTTGTTCCTACTGCCCCGATATGGTGGAACCCGCTGCTGTGGTGGAACAACGATAAAAGTTACCAGTTCGTCATGAACGAGATCAAAAAGAATGTGTTCTACGCCATGGTCTACTACTGATCAACTAAGAGTGCCCGCCGACAACAATTCGCATGATTTTAACATTCAACACGACAAAGCGAACGAGCTGCCACAGAAAATTTTTACGCCAGTAAAGAGTGCTTTTTGACGGGACTGGCGGATAAGCTTCGTCATAATAAGCCTTGACTTTATTAGTGCCCATAAGGTTTTTTTTGATTTAAACTTATTGTCAAAATAACGGTTATTCCGGAATTAACCACCAGAAGGGATAGCCCTTCGCTTTGTGAAAAAACACATAGTGGAGAATGAATTTCAGCCAATGCCCTGCGAGACCTGCTTCTCCAAGTGAATAGTTCATATCACGGCCCCATTCAGGATATTTTTTCCAGTCAGGCACAACCGGGAAGAGGGTCATTGAAGCTCCAAGACCATCAAAAGAACCAAACCCGGCGGACACAACGCATGCTGCACCCATTTTGCTCATTGATGCCTTATGACGATGCTCTGTAGCTCCATTAATTTTTTCTGCAATATTTAGCGCAACAATTTTCCCCATAACACCTGAAGGCATGCCTGTACGAGGCGGTGTCGGAAAAATCTGCCGACCGCTGGGGCTTGTCATCGGTTTTGAAATCGGATGAGGAGGTGCAAATGCAATGCCGGGAGCGTAGATGTTGTTGAATAGAGGGTTCTGGTAAATTGATGGCCAATCTTCCGCTTCCCACTCCTCAAAGGGCTTGGGTGTGTAATTAGCGTCAACCTTCATAAACTTGTTTGGCAAAAACATCTTTTCGGTAATCTCTGCTCCGCTCTTATCAAAAGCGGTCAAACCGACACCTGAGAATGAGGGGATAAGCATAGCAAAATCAAATTCCTGCGTCAACTCTTCGCCTGCAAGCGTCTCGTAGTGCGCTTTGCCCGGCTCAACATGATGAACGCCAGCCCTTCTGACCCAGTTGATGCCGTACTCAGCCATAATGGATTCAGTAAAGACCTTTGTAGGGGTGTAATAGCCTCCCCTGTTGATAAAGGCGCCCGCCATACCAAAATCACCAAGCTCATACTCATTGGAGAGCCAGATAATCTGCGCTTTATCGCTCAGTCCGCGTTTTTTTATTTCATGGGCGACATTCAGGATGTATTCAAAGGCGGCGCCCTGGCAGGTTGCCATAGCGTGGCCGGTACCGATCAGGATACGCTGCTTATGACCGGCCTGCATCTTTTTGAAATTGTCCTGGAGGTTTTCCCACGCATGGGCTGCATGAGTGTAAGTGCAAACCGAGAAGCTGTTTTTATCGGGGCCAAGGCCTTCAGTGGCTTCAAAATTAAGCTTCGGACCGGTTGCATTGACCAGATAATCGTAGTCAACTTTTTCCCTCTGTCCGTTTTTTACT
>CAIWCT010000340.1 GCA_903911225.1 uncultured delta proteobacterium | reverse complement strand
CCCGTGGTTGCGGCCGCCGGCGGTGGACCTCTTGAAACGGTCAGACACGGCGAAACCGGTTTTCTGTGCGAACCATCGCCGGAGGCCTTTGCCCGGGCCCTTGCCCGTATCGTTACAGATCCGCCGCTTGTCGAGCGTCTGGGGCGGGAGGCGCGGAAGCGCGCCGCTGATGATTTTTCGCTGTCGGCATTCGGCCGGCAGCTCGAAGCTATTGCCATGACGGTGATCTCAGGCAGCAATCATGGTTGCTAAAATACGAAAAATATTTACACTCCTCAGCCCCCGCCTGCGCCTGTGCTGGCTCGGGCTTATCCCCCTGTCCTTTACTGCGGCAGGGTTTGAAACCATCGGCGCTGCAGCCGTCTTTGCCCTTATAAAAATCATGGACAGCCCGCAGAGCATTTCAGGCATGCCCGCTGCCGCAAAGCTTGCAGCGGCTTTCAACCTGCAGGACAGGGCAACCATCGCAGTCTCGTTCACCATCCTGACGGCTTTTTTCTTTGTCTTGAAAAATGCTTTCCTGCTGGCTTTTGCCTATCTTCGAAGCACCATGACCGGCAGGACAGTAACGGCCCTGTCCGGAGAGCTGTTTTTTCGGTATCTCAATGCGCCGTTTTCATTTCATTTCCGCCGAAACTCCGCAGGCCTCATCGACCGGGTGCTCAGGGGCACCGATGAGGCGGTGCGGAAAGTGCTGGAATCGGCGATCGCCGGCCTGTCGGAGCTGCTGGTGCTGGCCGGCATGGTTGCCGTGCTGGCTGCCGCCGCTCCCCTGCTGGCCCTTGTCTCGCTGAGCGTACTCGGCCTTGTGCTCGGCGTGCTTCTGTATGCAACCGACCGGCTGTTTTACCGGCTGGGGGCAGCGCAGCAGAATCTTTCCGTGCAATCACAACAGACCCTGCAGCAGGCCCTTGGCGGCATTAAGGAAGTCAAGGTCATGGATCAGGAGCGCTACTGGTATGATATTTTTTTTGCGCACCAAAGCGGCATAGCAAATATACGCAAATGGCATGCCACCCTGAATTCGGCCCCGCGGCTCCTTGTGGAAACGGTTTTTATCTGCATTCCCCTGGTGGTCGTCATTATGACCCGCGGCAACGCCGAAGCAGGTCAGCCGCTGCTGCCGCTGCTGGGGCTGTTTGCCTATGCGGGATTCCGGGCCATACCGTCATGCAACCGCCTGGCCATGCACATTAACAACATACGCTACGGGGCGGCTGAGGCTGACCTGCTCTGGGATGACCTGCAGCAGCTTGCGAGCACGGGGGCGCCGCAGGGCGGCAGCTCTGACGATGGGCCCGTCTGCTTCGAGCGCAGGCTTGCGGCCGAGGGCATTTGTTTTGCCTATGGCCCGCAGCAGGAGCCTGTGTTAACGAACGTAACCCTTACTGTCGATCACGGGCAGACCGTTGCCATCGTCGGCGCAACCGGTGCGGGGAAAAGCACCCTCGTCGATATCCTGCTCGGGCTGCTGCCGCCCTCAAGCGGGCGCGTTACCGTTGATGATGCCGATATCAGCGGCAGTCTGATCGCCTGGCGCCGCAAAATAGGCTATGTGCCGCAAAGCATTTACCTTACCAATGACAGCCTGCGCCACAATATCGCCTTAGGTTTTCCGGACCGCGCAATAGTTGAACAAAAAGTGCGGGATGCGGTGCGCCGGGCACAGCTCGAGGATTTTGTTGTGGCCCTGCCTGAAGGGCTGTCGACGGTGATCGGCGAGCGCGGCATGACCATTTCGGGCGGAGAAAAACAGCGTGTGGCCATTGCGCGAGCCTTGTATCGCGACCCGGAGCTGCTTATATTTGACGAGGCCACCTCGGCCCTTGACGGCCCCACCGAGCAGGCCCTGGCCCAGGCCATCATGTCGCTGCGTGGCCGCATAACGGTCATTGTTGTGGCCCACCGCATGCAGACGGTGAAGTCCTGCGACCGCATCATTTTTTTGCAAGGCGGCACAGTTGCGGCAAGCGGCACCTGGGATGAGCTTCTGCAGGGCTGCCCGGAATTTCGCGCGCTGGCGTCCGGCGCATAATGCTCTAGTGTAGTGTTTCATAAATAGTTATGCAGCATTGACTTTCCGTTGTCGAGTTGGAGGTTGAGTGCAGCCAGGTTTGATTTTCTCGAGTTT
>CAIWCT010000339.1 GCA_903911225.1 uncultured delta proteobacterium | reverse complement strand
CAAGGTCGATTCATTTCACACCACCCATGGCAGGGCCATACCTTTTGCCACGGGCATGAAGATCGCCAACCCTGACCTGCATATGATCGTTTTCAGCGGCGACGGCGATTTGTTTGCCATCGGCGGCAATCATTTTATTCATGCTGCCCGCAGAAATATCGATATGACTGTTATCTGCATCAATAATTTTAATTACGGCATGACCGGCGGCCAGGTGGCAGCCACAACCCCCAGTCTTGCCCGCACCACCACAACCCCTTTAGGCAATCCGGACAGCCCGTTTAATCTGCCCCTTCTTGCCTATGCCTCAGGCGCCACCTATGTCGCCCGCTGGACCATGCTGCATACCCGCGAGGTGACCGATTCAATTCAAACCTGCCTGACCAGAAAAGGCTTTTCATTTGTCGAGGTGCTCGCACCCTGCCCGGTCAACTACGGCAGGCGCAATAAGGAGCGGCCCCTTGATACCCTGAAGATGTATCAGGATAAAACGATTATCAAAAACGGCGCCAACCCTGCCGAGCTGGGTGTTGATTTCAAAAAGCGGGTTGTTCTGGGCACTTTTGTCGATGTCGAAAGGCCGACTTTTACCGAGACTTATGACAAGCTCTATCACAAAGAATAGCATTTCAGGCGGGCACGGGAGGACAGAAGTCGGCAGGTGCGGAAAAAAGTTCGGAGTCATGAGTTCGGAGTAACGAAATTCAAGATTCCGGATTCAAGATTCAAAATGTATCGTAGGGGCGTATGGCATACGCCCAATAAAAACTGAATTCCGGCTTCTTTTCTTGAGAATCTTAAACATACGGACAACCCGGCAGATATTGCCGGAGAATATATTTTTTTAATAAATAAAGGCACACTGCAGATGACAAAAGCAGCAGCAATCACCACAAAAAAAGAAATACTGGTAACGGGCTTCGGCGGCCAGGGCGTCGTGCTCATCGGCAGCATTCTGGGTCAGGCCGCCGCTCTGGGCGATCACCGGGAGAGCACACAGGTGCAGTCATACGGCCCCGAGTCGCGCGGCGGCTACTGCTGCTCCCAGATCATAATCGACGACAGGCAGATACAGTATCCGTATGTGCGCCGGCCCGACATACTGGTCTGCATGTCACAGACAGGCTATGACAAGTATGCCTATATGCTTCTTGACACAACCCTGCTCATTACCGATCAGGATCTTGTGAAGCCGATTGGTTTTGACCGCGATTATCTTTCCATACCCGCAACGCGCCTGGCCGAGGAGATGGGCCGCAAAATGATAGCCAATATCGTCATGCTCGGTTTTTTTTCCTCTGTTACGCTGGCTGTGTCGCGCAAGTCGGTTGAGGAAGCGGTGAAGGATTCGGTGCCCAAGGGGACCGAGGAGATGAATCTGAATGCTTTCAAAAAAGGCTGGGACTATGGCGCTGCCATGCTCAAGGGCCGCGAGAAAAAGGCTGCGGGCCATGCAGGAGTTGCGTCATGAAAAAACCCAAAGACCGCCTGCACCGCGTTGCTATCCTTGGGGCAACTCCTTCGGGCGTGACTGCGGCCAATAAGCTCGGCGAGCTTGGCATACCGGTCACCCTCATTGATACGGCCCTTGACCTGGACGAAAAATTTTCCCGCGATGAATGGATGCTGAAATCCGGGTTGCGGCTCAACTATGCCCACCGCCCGGGCCTCATACGGATTCTGCGCAATCCGGACATTCGGCTGCTTATGCCGGCGCAGGTCGATTCGGTCAAGCACAGCGCCCAGGGGTTTTCCATAAAAATCACCCGGCCCCAGACATTTGTGGATATAGAAAAATGCACCCTCTGCGGCCGCTGCTATGACAGCTGCCCGGTAAAGCTCGACACCGGCCGTAAAGCCATAATCTACAATGGCCGACAGAGCCTTCCCGGTCGGGTCGTCATTGAAAAGCGCAACGATCCGCCCTGCCAGAAAGAGTGCCCTCTGGGTGTTAATGCTCAGGGCTATATTGCTTTGTGCCTCGACGAAAAATATGCTGAAGCGCTTGATCTTATCCGGCAGGAAAATGTGCTGCCCGGCATTTGCGGACGCATCTGCACGCACCCTTGTGAAACAGCCTGCCGCCGTGCAGAGCTTGACGAGGCTATTGCCATCAAGGATATCAAGCGGTTTATCGCCGATACTGCCGCCACCGCTTCCGCCGTTAAAAAACAGGCAGCCCCTGATGGCGCAGGTATGGCTGTTATCGGCTCGGGCCCCGCAGGCCTGGCCGCTGCCGCCGAGCTTGCCCGCGCAGGCTGCGCGGTTACGGTGTATGAAAAAGAGCACCTGGCCGGCGGGCTTCTGCGCTACGGCGTGGGGCGCTACCGCCTGCCCGAGGACATTCTTGACCGCGACATCGACTATATCAAAAGCCTTGGCGTTAATTTTATCTGCAATCATCCGGTTGATGTTTCCCTTGAGCTTGAAACGCTTGCGAAGAAGCACAGCGGCGTCGTCGTTGCAACCGGCACCTGGCTTGACCGCAAGCTGGGCATAGCAGGCGAAGACCTGCCGGGCGTTGAAGGATGCCTGTCGTTTTTAAACCGTATGTACCGCGGTGAGGTAAAAGAGCTGCAGGGCAGGGCGGCCGTCATCGGCGACGGCAACAGTGCCTTTGATCTTGCACGTGCCCTGTGCCGCCTTGGCGCTGAGGTGACCCTGATCTCCTGGTTTTCCGAAGACGCCATCCCTGCAGACGCAGACGAGGTGAAGGCGGCAATCGAGGAAGGCGTTGCCATAAAGGCTTCATGCCAGGTTACAGCTTTTGAGGGTGCAGGAGGCAAACTGCACAGCCTGAAATGTGCTGCCACAAAGCCCGGCGAACCTGATGCCGGCGGCATCTGCTGGCCTGTGATAGACCCGAAAAAATCGGGATGTGAACTTCCTTTTGATATGTCCTTCGTGGCAATCGGACTGTCGGGCCCCCTGAAAAAAGAAGACGCCCACGGCAGGCTCCATGTTACAAAAAATGGTTTTATCAAAACCGATCCTCAGCAGCGGACCAATTTGCAGGGTGTGTACGGCGCAGGCGACGGCGTTACCGGCCCCACTTCTGTTGTGGCAGCAATGGCCTCAGGCCGCAGCGCAGCCCGTGGGCTGCTGAGCCATATGCACCGCGATATCGCGACAGGAGACAAGCCCGTTCGCCCTGCTGATCGCGACTTCGAGCCGCTTCCCGTCACTTCGCAGAAAACCATGCGGCCTTTTATGGCCGAGCTTTCGCCTGCAGTCCGTCGCTCTACATTTCTGGAAACGGCTCTGGGGCTTAACCGTGAGCAGGTGCTGGCCGAGGCGCAGCGCTGCCTGCAGTGCGGCATTTGCTCCCAGTGCCTTCAGTGCAGCGCAGCTTGTGAAGCCGTGGGCGCTATACAGCATGGCCAGGAAGGAGAAGCGCTTACGGAAAATGCCGGCATTGTGATCATTGCCGACAGGAATGCTGCCGGCCAGATTAACGGCGAAGATGTGATACGGGCCTATGACGCCAAATCTTCAAAAGAGGATGTCTACGCGCTTATGGCCCGGGGCTTTGCCGCGGCTGCCAAGGCCATGGCGCTTCTGGGGGGCAGCGGCGCACGGCCGAGAGGCCACGGCATGACCTTTTCCGTTCCCGATCCGGGCCTGTCACCCGATATCCGCATCGGCGTATTTGCCTGCCGCTGCAATGACTCTAAAGGGTGGCTCGACAGCATGACCAAATATATGGAAAGCCTTGGCAACAGGCCCGATATCGTCCATGCGGAAATTATTACTGCTGCTTGCGTTTCCGAGGGCTATTCATCAATTGTTCGCACCATTCGTGAGAAAGGCATTACGCGGGCCGTGCTGGCATCATGCGTGTGCTGCTCGCTCAACTTTGTGTGCAGCTCCTGCACTGAGCAGCGCAGCCGTTTGAAAAACAGGCTGTTTACGGGCACGGGTGTGAGCCGCTCCATGGTGGAGGCCTGCAATCTGCGCGGCGAGGTGCTGCGGCTGGTAAAAACCAGCCCCGAGCGAGCGCGTGACCGCTTTGAAAGCCTTATCGAAAGCTCCATCAACCGGGCGCGGCGCTTAAAGCTTCTGCCCACGCCTTCTCATAACTACAGCTTCACAACCGCTGTGATCGGTGATTCGGCTGCTGCCAGGCAGAGCGCTCTATCCCTTGCAGGCATGGGCTTTGAGGTGCTGCTTTTCGCACCCCCGCAGGACGGCGACGCAGCCTCGGTCAACCACGCCAATATTCATCGTTTTATGGGCGCCACGGTCAGCGCAATCAACGGCTCCAAGGGCGATTTTCAGATATCTTTTCAAATGGGAGATCAGGATACGCAGACTGTGCAGGCGGGTGCCGTGATTCTCGGCGGCAGGCAGGCTCAGAAAATAACCTGCATCCACCAGAAAGAGCTGCCGGGGCGCACCATCACGTCAGTCATGCAGCAACAGGGCGTGACCGGCATATCGTTTTTATATCCCGGTGCCACATCGGTGTCCGGCGTTTATATGGCTGATTTTCCCGGCGTAAAATTATCGGAGCGCGAAAAAGGAGCTGCAGCGGCCGTGCTGGCAGCCGCAGGCATGCCGCGGGGACCGCGCGCAAGCAGGGGATTTACGGTATGTGTTGATGAAGAGCTGTGCCGCGGCTGCGGACGGTGCGTGCGGCACTGCCCCTATCAGGCTGTAACGCTTGGGCCCGGCCCAAGCGGGGCCTGGCGCGCAACGGTTGATGATGCTCTGTGCAAAGGCTGCGGCAACTGCATTTCGGTCTGCCCCTCAAACGCTGCAGACAGCCCGTACCGCAATCAGGCTTTTCTCGAAAGGGCGCTTGGCGAGCTTCTGCTGGAGCGCTGATGGAAAACAGGAGTTAGATACTGGTGAAAAAAAATACTGCCGCCATGAAACTTATCGTTTTTATCTGCAACTGGGGCCCCCACACTGCCATGCATACGCTGCAGGAGCAGGGCGCCGACATTCCCAATGAGATAGGCCTCATCCGGGTGCCCTGCGCAGGCCGGATCAACCGGGCTCTGCTGCTGCGGGCCTTTGAAATGGGGGCTGACGGCGTAGCGCTTCTGGGCTGCTCAGCCGGGGCCTGCCGCTATGGCAGCGGCACTGAAACAGCTGTCGGAAATATCGATGACATGCAGGAGATACTTGATCTGCTGGGCATCGGCAGGCAGCGCCTGCGCCTCGGGATGTCGCTGCCCGATGAAGCGCCGCAGCTGCTCCAGTTTTTAAAAACGTTTAGCGATGATATCAGGGCTCTTGGCAAAAGTCCGGTTGAGCCGCAGGCCATGAAGGCTGTGCAGGCGCAGGCTCCTGACACTGCCGCTCTGGTGCGCGCGATTATTGCCGGCCGCGATGTATTTGCCTGTCAGGATTGCGGCAAATGCACGTCTGCCTGCCCCCTTGCCCTTACCGGTAAAAATTATTCGCCCCGGGCCATTGCAAATGCGGTTATCACCGGCGGAGCGACCTCCGAGACCGTGCAGAAAGACGTCAGGGCATGCCTCACCTGCGGCCTGTGCCATGAGCGCTGTCCCTCGGATGTAAACTTTCCCGAATTTATCCGCGATCTGCGCGGCCTTGAGCGGCCCGATAGCGAAACCAGGAGCGAGGCGCATGAAGGTTTTTTTCAGTCGCTCATGCGCACCATGGCATCTCCCGGCCTCACCACCCGCAAGTGGCAGTGGCTGGGCAATGATGTGGCCATCGATCCCGCCAGCAAAACACTTTTCTGGGGCGGCTGCGCAGCCTATTTCGACTATTTTTTCCGGAATTTTCTTGCCGTCAAAACCCGGGATATTCTCGTCGACAGCCTGAAGCTTCTGAACTTTTTTGATATAAAGCCCGCGGTGCTTGAAGATGAGCGCTGCTGCGGCCATGATCTTCTCTGGGCCGGCGACGAGAAAAATTTTCTGCGCCTGGCCAGGCTCAATGCTCAGGCTATCAAGGAGCACGGCATTGAAGAGATCATTTGCGCCTGTCCGGAATGCTACCGCACGTTTGTTCATGATTATCCGGCTCACGGCATAGAGCTCGCGTGTAAGGTCACGCATCTCTACGACATTCTGGAGAGGGAGATCGATAAAGGCGCTGTGGGTTTTAAAAAGCTTGAGCATGCCGTCACGTTTCAGGACCCCTGCCGCTTGAGCAGGCTTGAGGGCAAGGCAGATCTTCCGCGCAAACTTATCAGCCGCCTTAAAACACAGGGCTTTAAGGAGATGCAGGATTTTGGAGCGGCAGCCCTGTGCTGCGGCAATTGCGCCTGGACGGGCTGTGACGCCTACAGCAAAAAGCTCCAGGTGCTGCGCCTGAAGCAGGCGCGCGCCACGGGCAGCGATCTGCTTATCACCTCATGCCCGAAATGCCAGATCCATCTGACCTGCGCCATGGAAGATCCCATACAGTCAGGTGATATTAAAATTGAAATGATTGATTTGACCGGCGTGCTGGTAAAGACGCTCCGGTGGGAATAGCCGAGCAGGGGTTAGGGTTCGGGGGTCAGGGTTCAGGGGTTAGGGTTCAAAAGTTTAAAGCTGAAAGCTCAAAATTTAAGGTTCGGGATTTAAGATTTGGAATTCGGGTTTGGTTTTTGGGATTCAGGGGTTTATTTTTAACCTTGAACTCTTTAACCTTGAACTCTTGAATTCCTACACAATGGAGGATACATGGAGATACGGAGTCAGTCAAAGACGCATGCGCCTGTTGAGGATGCGCCCCGCATCGGCGTCTATGTCTGCCGGTGCGGACTCAATATTGCGCAGACTGTAGACTGCCAGGCCGTGGCTGAAGCCGCGACAAAGCTTTCTGATGTTGTGGTGGCAAAGGAAATCACCTATGCCTGTTCCACGCCCGGCCAGCAGGAAATCATGAAAGACATTGCCGAAAGCGGCCTCAACCGGGTTGTGGTGGCGTCCTGCTCTCCGCGCCTGCATGAGCCCACATTCCGCAAGATGCTGCTTGCGGCGGGGCTTAATCCCTACCTGCTTGAAATGGCCAACCTTCGCGAGCAGTGCAGCTGGGTGCATATGCATGAGCCGCAGGCAGCAACAGACAAGGCGCTGGATCT
>CAIWCT010000338.1 GCA_903911225.1 uncultured delta proteobacterium | reverse complement strand
TTTTTAGCCCTGCCCTGCCGCCATGCCCAAATCTGTGGGCTGATATAGTAGAGCACGGGCACTTTATATTTCCTGGCAATTGCAGCGATGCGCAGATTGAAATCCGGATAATCGATCAAAACAAGCAGATCCGGCTTATCCTGGCCGGAGAGCCGCTTTTTCAGAAGCCGGTAGGCCCTGAGAATATTACCAGCCCTCGGCAAAATTTCCAGAAGCCCCACCACAGACAAATCCCGCACATCATAGAGCAACTCCATGCCCGCTGCGGCAAGCTCCTGCCCGCCGATGCCGGTCACCTGAACATCAGGTAGCATCCGGCGCAGGGCGCGGACGACGAGTGCGCCATGATGGTCGCCCGATGCCTCTCCGGTGACAAGCAGTATTTTTTTTATGTTTCCGGCCATTGCTGAATATGATCCTGCGGTATGAATGAAAAACCTCCCCTTACGCGGGGGAGGTTGTCAGGCAAGGTATTTCAATGCGCTTCAGCGCATCTGCAGAGCCTTTTTCCTGGTTTCAACCTGATGCACGATTTCAAGGGCAATTTTGAGCGCGTCACGGCCTGCTTCGCCGGGCACCACGGGAACGCTGCGGTTCTGCACGGCATTAATAAAAGAGCGAATTTCCTCCTTCAAGGAATCTGCATGCTTGATGTCGATGTCGTCGTACATGATCTGAGGCGTGTCATACTGATCACCCAGCTCCATTTTGCGGTAGACTTCAATGTCCTGTGTGGCGTAATCGATGGAGATATAGGCGTCCTGCTGGAATATCCTGATCTTGCGCATCTCTTTGACCGATATTCTGCTTGCCGTGACATTTGCGATACAGCCCGTGGCGAACTCGAGACGCACGTTGGCTATGTCGTTGGTCTGGTTTGACACGACCGGCACACCCACCGCATGAATGGCGGTAACCGGAGCGCCCACCAGGTTTAAAATGATGTCGATGTCGTGAATCATAATGTCAAGAATCACGTCAACCTCGGTGCCGCGTTCCTTGAACGGCGCCAGGCGGTGCGACTCGATGAACATGGGCTTATTGAGAATACCGTTAAGAGCCACAATGGCGCCGTTAAACCGCTCGAGATGCCCGACCTGTAGAATCCTGCTATTCGCCCGGGCAATCGCCACCAATTCATCGGCCTCCTGCAATGTAACGGTGATGGGCTTTTCCACGAGCACATCGATGCCGTTATTCAAAAACTCCCGGGCTATCTCGTAGTGCAGGTTGGTCGGCGTCACAATGCTCACAGCATCGACCTTGCCGAACAGTTCCCGGAAATCGCTATAAGCCGCAACTGTATGCTTTGCTGCTATCTGGCGTGCCCGGTCAAAATCGGCATCAGCCACACCCACAAGCTCCGCGCCGGAAAGCCCGGCATATTTTTCCGCATGAAACTGACCCAGATATCCCACGCCGACAACACCTGCCCGAACCGCTTTCACTTTCTCAACACCCCGCGCTCTGAATTCTGAATAAAATTGCTCAGATACTGCACCTCTGCCGACTGAAGGCCTTCCTCCTCGATGGTTTGAACAGCCCGCTTCACAGTCAGGCCCGAACGAAAAAAAATCCGATAAGCAGCCTTTAGCTCCGAAATGACCTCGGGAGAAAAACCGTGGCGCTTGAGACCGACGATATTTAGGCCGTTCAGCTTCGTGCGCTCGCCGGCGGCGAGCATGTACGGGGGCACATCCTGTGGAACGCCCGAAACCCCGCCAACCATGGCATAGGCGCCGATGCGCACGAACTGCTGTATCCCGACAAGTCCGCCGATGATGGCATGGTCTTCTATAATGATGTGCCCGGCAAGGGTTGCGCAATTGGACATAATGATGTTATTGGCAAGCCTGCAGTCATGGGCGACGTGACAATACGCCATGATAAGATTGTTGTTGCCGAGGCTGGTTATACCGCCGCCGCCTTCAGTGCCGCGGTTTATCGTCACGAATTCACGGATCGTATTGTTGTCGCCAATGCTCACCAGTGTCCGCTCGCCGTGGTACTTCAGGTCCTGGGGGTCTTCGCCGATTGAGGCGAACTGATAAATGCGGCACCCCTTGCCTATGGTAGTCGGCCCTTTTACAACCACATGCGGGCCGATGACCGTGCCCGAAGCCAGTGTGACATCATCGCCGATAATGCTGTAGGGGCCGATCTCAACGCCATTGTCGATCTCGGCTTTACTGCTTATGATTGCGGTGCTGTGAATCATTGCCTGCCCCTTTCACTGCAAAGCCAATTGCGGGATTTCCCGCCAGCCCGGGATATACTGTTCTGAACCAACACCCGATACGCTTGATTTATTAAGTTCGCTCTTGGGTTCGCAGAGCAAGGTTTGAACCCTTCCCCTACTTCAAATATCTACAATTGCGCAGATTGGGTTGAAAAACAAAACCCGGCATTTCCCTGGCGGGAAATATACTCTGAATCTTATCGCCTTGTCCTGCCGGGATTACATCGTAGCCATCAGTTCGGCTTCGGCAGCAAGCTGGTCGCCCACGAAGGCCTTGCCGCCAAACTTCCAGATGCCGCGCTTGACCGCAATAGCTTCAAGTTCAAACCGGAGCTGGTCGCCCGGCACCACAGCCCTGCGGAACCGGCAGTTGTCAATGCCGAGAAATCGAATATTGCTATTCTTTGAAACATCTATATCGCCGCTGCTCAGCAGCAGTATGCCCCAGGTCTGCGCCATGGCCTCAACGATCAGAACCCCCGGCATTATGGGCTCGCCGGGGAAATGGCCCTGAAAAAAAGGCTCATTGATGGTGACATTTTTAATGGCCACAATGCGCTTGTTCGGCTCGGTCTCAAGCACGCGGTCCACCAGCAGAAATGGATACCGGTGCGGCAGCAGACGCATGATTTCTTTAATATCAAGCATGCCCTCTAACCTCTCTTATTTCTTTTTCAGTTCTTCCTCAAGCTGCGCTATCCTGCGCTCAAGCTCGTTTATGGTCTTTCGCGTCTCCGGCAGCTTTTCAAATGCTCGCACGGCCCGAAGCCAAGTACGGTGCGGCATATGCGGGGCGCCCGATACGATTTGCTTTGCAGGAACATCAGCCGACACGCCGCCGCGCGCGCCCACCATAACGTCGTTGCCGATAGAAATATGCCCGACGGTAGCAGCCTGCCCGCCCATAATAACCCTATCGCCGATGATGGTGCTGCCTGAAATGCCCACCTGCGCCACAATGACGGAGTCCTGCCCGATCACCACATTGTGCGCCACCTGCACCAGGTTATCGATCTTGGTGCCGCGCTGTATCCGGGTTTTACCCATGGCTGCACGGTCTATGGTTGTATTGGCGCCGATCTCCACATCATCGTCGATCTGCACGATGCCGACCTGCGGTATCTTGAAATACTGTGGCCCGTCCTTGGCGAAACCGAATCCGTCGCTCCCGATGACAGCGCCGGCATGAATAATCACGCGGGAGCCGATCACGCACTGCTCGCGGATTGACACATTGGCGTATATGAGCGTATCGCTGCCTACGGTCACTTGATCATCAAGATGGCAGCCCGAATAGATTGTCGTATTATCGCCGATGCGGCACCCTTTGCCGACATAGGCAAACGGGTAGATGGTGACATTGGCTCCAAGCTCTACGTCGCTGCCCACAAACGCTTGGGGTGCAACCATGCCCGACTGCTTTTTCGGCGGAAACACGAAATGCATGACCTTGGCATAGGCAAGATAAGGATTGTCGACCTTTAAAAGGTTCTTGCCCGGTGCGATGACCGTAGGAGCGCAAATGATGGCCGTGGCGCCCGTCGTGGGGATAAACCGCACATACTTCGGATTTGCTACGAAAGCCAAATCCCCTGGCCCGGCCTTGTCAATGCCGGCAATGTTTCCCACAACCGCATCGGGGTCGCCCTCTAGCACCGCCCCGATCAGACGGGCCACATCCTGCAGCCGTGCTTCCATGCTTTAAGCTCCGCTGTGCTTATTTTTTGGGCTTGTTTTTATATTCGGAATCAAAAATAGCTATTATCTTCTCGGTAATATCCAAAGAGTCCGAAGCATACAGCAGCACTACATCGCTTTTGCCGAATATGATGCTATAGCCGTTTTCCTTGCCGTATTTTTGAATAATAGGAATAAGAACGCTAAGAATTTCGTTCTTAAGCTCGGCCTCTTTAATCTGCAGCTCGGTCTGCTGGTCCTTCAGCATGCGCTCATAATCGCGCTTGCGCCGCAAAAAATCCTTTTCTTTTTCCCGCCGTGCATCCTCGGAAAGCATGGCGCTCTGCTTTTCAAGCGTCTCTCCGAGCTTTTCAACAGCGTTTTTTTCCTTCATAAGGCTGTCCTCGGCCTTTTTCACATCGCCCTTAAACTTCTCGCCTGCACTCTTGCCCGCTGTGCTTTCGGCCACAGCCTTCTGAATATCGAAATAGGCAATCTTGAGATCAGCCGCCGAGCAGACCGACACTGCGAGAAACGCCGCACAGACTATTGCTCCCGTAATGAAATACTTTTTCATGCTTAACTCCTTCTTTAATATTGGCTTTATTGGCTATTTGCCCTGTTGCACTCCTGTTAAAACGTATTGCCCATGGAAAACTCAAAATTGCTTGAACTTTCACCATATTTGGATATCGGGCTGGGATTGTAGCCCCATTCGACGCGCAGAGGCCCGAATGGCGAATACCACCGCACCCCGATGCCCACATCATAGCGAAGATCTGAAAAGTAGTTGTCGCTTTTTTTATAGGCATTACCGATATCGGTAAAAAGCACACCGCGGATTCCAGCCTCCTTCATGATGGGAAACAGGTATTCAAAGTTGAAGTACATCGCCTTCTCGCCGCCAACCGGGTCATAATTATCGCTGTAGCCCTTCTGCGGTATTTTGATCGTTCTTTTCACATCGCCATCGGCGTCATAGATATAATATTTTTTATCTTTTTTAGGACGCCGTTCTTGCGGTGCCAGGCTGCGCGCCTCGAACCCGCGCATGCTGTCGATACCACCCAGAAAATATTTCTCCGATATGGGAATATCTTCCCCGAGTTTAAAAATGTCACCGATAGTGCCGCGGGTCATAAACGCCGTGTCCCAGGCCAGGGGAAACCATTTTGCCGCGCTGAAGTTCAGGCCCAAGAACTGGGCATCGCCGCCAAAGCCTGCAAGCTCGGCCGATCCGCTGGTATATGAGCCCATGCGGGGCTTGAATTTATCATCGCGCGTGTCGCGCGTGATGCTGTTTATAATACTGCTGATGAGGGTTTTGCCCTTCGCATCCCGGATTTCAAGCGGCACATCATCTTCGTTGTCACGAAGCTTGATATCGATTGCTTCAAGCCGGTAGGTGATGTGATAGCGCGTATAGTCATAATTCATGAACGGGAAGCTCGTGCGCAGGTTCAGACCGGTACTTTTACGGTCAAAGTCCTGGTACTCGCGTTTGATGTTAAACAGGTCGAACCCGACCGACTGGCGCGTGTCGCGCCACCAGGGTTCGGTGAATGATATATTGAAATAGCTGGAGCTGCCGCCAAGCTGGGCCATAAACGAGAGCTGCTGGCCCTTGCCGAACAGGTTGTTCTGCGAAATGGAGAACATGCCGACGATGCTGTCAACCGAGCTGTAGCCGGCGCCGATGCTGAAGGAGCCCGTCGGCCGCTCCTTCACCTCAACATGCAGCTTCACCTGGCGCGGGTTGGAGCCGGGCTCGGTATTGATGTTGACCTCTTCAAAATAGCCGAGATTGTTGACATCCTGCTTGCCGCGTTTGATCTCCTCGGAATTGTATACATCGCCCTCCACAAGGCGCAGTTCGCGGCGAATGACATT
>CAIWCT010000337.1 GCA_903911225.1 uncultured delta proteobacterium | reverse complement strand
GCATGGGCAAAAGCACGGGCCACTATCCAACTAAACCAGGATATGTGGCTTTTTTAATAAATAAGAGCATGAGAAATGAAAAGAAATTCAATCAATAAACAGCAGTTCATAAATGAAGCAATTCTTCAAGACGTGCTTGAAACCGTAGGCAATATAGGGTTTGGGTCAATTGTTCTTAATGTTCATAATTGCGCCATCGTGGCGATGGAGATAACTGAAAAATATCGTTTTCAAAATATAGATTTTGTCGAGAAAGGGGGTGGGATCTAAAAAATTATTGGGCACAGTAATCGGACAGCCGAGCCCGAATTTCACTTATTGTAACTAGTATTTATTGGTTCTACCAGACAACTGGAGAATCTTACATAACAACAAAATCCAGCTAAAGGGGAACCATAAAATGAACTTGAAAAAACTACTTATTTTTGGAATTATTTTTTTGTCAGGAACTGCAGCGGCTTTTGCCAATGATAAAAATCCACCGCTGCCACCGCAGTCAATCGAAGGGCCCGGCGGTATTTTTGTGACGCCTATGGCATATATTATCAGCCCTGCAGAGGAGGGTAAAATTTTCGGCAAACCTGTCGTGGGAGCATCATGGGCGCAGCTTGAGGACAAACGGTTTCTGGCTTTCACGTTTTCCGAAACGCTGTGGGACCGCGTGGAACTGAGCTATGCATACAATAATCTTGAGATTGCAGATCTGAAAAGTAAGATACATCGAGTAACCGGTATGCGCGCTGACAGCAGCCATTCGGAACTGCACAATTTCAACCTTCGCGTGAATCTGCTGAAGGAAGGAGACTATAAGCAGGCGTGGCTGCCGGCTGTAACGGCGGGCATACATTATAAATATAATCCGACGGAGCACGACCTTAACAAGAGCCTGAACGGCGTGCTCAAGGGAATCGGGGTCAAGGATGATTCCGGCATCGACTATACCCTTGTTGCAACAAAGATGCTCAAGGATGTGCTGCCCCGTCCGCTCATATTGTCGGCTGGCGTCAGGGTCACCAAGGCAAGCCATATAGGGCTTCTCGGGTTTTCCGATACATACCAGGCCCTGGGTGAGTTCAATTTTGCCCAGTTCCTGACCGACAAGCTGCTGCTGGTGGGAGAATACCGGATGAAGCCGGATAAGCTGAAGCGAATCCCCGGCCTTGTTGAAAAGGAGGATGACTGGTGGGACCTGGCGTTTTGCTATATCCTGAATAATCATTCAACCATTAGCGTGGGTTATTTAAACCCCGGGCATGTTTTAAACGACAATGTACGCGCCGCGCCTGCCGCACGGCTGGTGTGGGAATTTTAAACGAAAAAATTGAACTGGAAGAAAGCGAGGAATTTATGGTCTATAAACATCTGGAAACAATTGCGCTGCATGGCGGTCAAACGCCCGACCCCACTACGGGCTCGCGCGCCGTGCCAATTTACCAGACGACATCATATGTCTTTAAAGATACGGAGCATGCGGCCAATCTTTTTGCCCTGAAGGAGTTCGGCAATATATATACCCGCATCATGAACCCCACAACTGATGTGTTCGAGCAGCGCGTCGCTCAGATAGAAGGCGGCACGGGTGCTCTTGGCGTGGCAAGCGGTCAGGCTGCGGCAACACTGGCGCTTCTTGCCATTACGCAGGTCGGGGATGAAATAGTTGCGGGCAACAACCTCTATGGCGGCACGTATCAGCTGCTTCATTATACGTTCCCGAAGCTTGGGCGCACGGTGAAGTTTGTGGATTCGACAAAACCCGAGGAGTTCAAAAAGGCAATTACTGCAAAGACGCGTGTGGTGTATGCCGAGACCATCGGCAACCCCAAGCTTGACGTGCCCGACTTTGAGGCCATTGCGGCTATTGCCCATGAGGCAGGGTTGCCTTTTGTGGTCGATAATACCGTGGGCGTGGGTATTGTACGCCCCATTGATCATGGGGCTGATATCGTTGTCATCTCGGCCACCAAGTTTATCGGCGGGCATGGCACCTCTATCGGCGGGGTGATCGTTGATGCGGGAAAATTCAACTGGGGCACTGGCAAGTTCCCGGAATTTAACGAGCCTGATCCGAGCTACCATGGCCTGAAATACTGGGATGTGTTCGGAGATTTTCCCGGAGCGGGCAATATCGCATTTATTATTAAAGTGCGTGTTCAGCTGCTGCGCGATATCGGGGCCGCGATCAGCCCGTTTAATTCGTTCCTGCTGCTGCAGGGCCTTGAAACGCTGCCGCTGCGGCAGGCGAGGCATGCCGAGAATGCTCTTGCCATTGCATGGCATCTGAAAAAACATCCTCTTGTCAGCTGGGTGAATTATCCGGGGCTTGAAGACAATCCCAATCATGCAGTCGCCGCAAAATATCTCAAGAAGGGATTCGGCGCCCTTGTCGGATTCGGAATTAAGGGCGGGCGTGAAGCGGGGAAGAAATTCATAAATTCGGTTGAGCTCCTGTCTCATCTGGCAAATATCGGCGATGCGAAAACTCTGGTTATTCATCCGGCTTCGACGACACACCAGCAGCTGACGCCGCAGGAGCAGAAGGCAACCGGAGTAACTGATGATTTTATACGCCTGTCGGTAGGCCTTGAGCATATTGACGACATCATCGAGGATATCGATCAGGCATTACAAAAGACAATTAAATAAAAAGGAGACAATATGTCGCGCATATATACTGATAACTCACTGTCAATCGGCAATACGCCGCTTATTCGGTTCAACAGGCTCACCAAGGGGATAAAGGCCGCTGTAGTTCTTGGCAAGGTTGAAGGCCGCAACCCTGCCTATTCGGTAAAATGCCGCATCGGCGCCGCCTTTATCTGGGACGCTGAAGAGAAGGGGCTGCTTAGGCACGGCGTTGAGATCATAGAACCCACCAGCGGCAATACGGGCATAGCGCTTGCGTACGTGGCTGCACTTCGCGGGTACAAGCTCACGCTGACCATGCCTGAGACTATGAGCCTTGAGCGGCGGCGCGTGCTTGCGGCCTTTGGTGCCACCCTTGTGCTCACCCCCGGCTCTGAAGGAATGACCGGAGCTGTGCGCCGGGCCGAAGAGATTGCGGCAAGCGATCCACAGAGGTATTTTCTGCCCCAGCAGTTCAAGAATCCGGCCAACCCGGCTATTCATGAAAAGACTACGGGGCCGGAGATATGGAATGATACCGACGGCGCTATAGATGTGCTGGTTGCGGGTGTTGGCACGGGCGGAACTATTACCGGCGTTTCGCGCTATATCAAGAACACCAAGGGCAAGAAAATAATTTCCGTTGCCGTTGAGCCGAAAGAAAGCCCTGTCATTACACAGAAGCTTGCCGGTCAGGAGCTGAAGCCCGGGCCTCACAAGATACAGGGTATCGGCGCCGGCTTTATTCCGGATACGCTTGACCTGTCAATTATTGATCGTGTAGAACAGGTTGACAGCGCCGAGGCGGTTGAATATTCGCGCAGACTGGCAAAAGAAGAAGGCATCCTGAGCGGTATTTCCTGCGGCGCGGCAGCAGCAGTTGCTCTGCGACTGGCGCGCCTTGATGAGTTTGCCGGCAAAACAATCGTTGCGATTCTGCCTGATGCAGGCGAGCGGTATCTTTCAACGGTTCTGTTTCAGGATATACCGGTTTAAAAGACACAAGGGTTGTGCCGTGGGTGCCTGTGGGGGAGGGGTTTATCCCCTCCCGGGAGGCGGGCATAAAGCCCGCCACTACATTTCAAAACGAAAGAAAATATTTTTAGGTTTGTTGAAAAAAAGTGGCCTTCACATTTGCCCCGCAATGAATTATTTATTATGTCTCCTTAGAAGCAGAAAGAACAAGCATGAAGCACAGCACAACTGAAATCGGAATTGTACAGACACAGTTTGCCACTGTTGCAGATGAGCTTGTGCTTGAAAGCGGCGAGAAGCTGGGGCCGGTAACGCTTGCCTATGAAACCTATGGTGAGCTGAATGCCGGCAAGTCAAATGCCGTGCTCATCTGCCATGCGCTATCAGGGGATGCCCATGTTGCCGGCTACCATAAAGGAGAAAATAAACCCGGCTGGTGGGATGATATGGTCGGGCATGGCAAGGCATTTGATACGGACAAGTATTATGTCATCTGTTCAAATGTGCTGGGCGGGTGCAAGGGCTCTACCGGCCCCGGCTCCGTGAATCCAAAGACCGGGCAGCCCTATGGCCTTCATTTTCCTCTTATCACCATCGGCGATATGGTGAAGGCGCAGCAGCTGCTTATAAAGCAGCTGGGCATAGATAAGCTGTGCTCGGTTGCCGGCGGGTCGATGGGCGGCATGCAGGCCCTTGAATGGCTCAGGAGCGCACCCGATAAACTGGAGAGCGCAATCCTTATTGCCACGGCCGCCATGCATTCGCCGCAGCAGATTGCGTTCAACGAGGTGGGCAGGCAGGCCATTATGGCCGATCATTACTGGCACGACGGCAATTATTACGAGGGCCGTTCGCCCGCAAAAGGTCTTGCCGTGGCGCGGATGGTTGGACACATCACCTACATGAGCGAAACATCGATGCTTGATAAGTTCGGCAGGCAGCAGAAGAACGAAAAGCAGCCATTTAAGTTTACCGCCGACTTTGAAGTCGAGGGCTATCTCCAAAATAAAGGCGACAGCTTCGTGAAGCGCTTTGATGCAAACTCGTATCTGTATATTACCAAGGCCATGGATTTTTTTGATCTTACCGAAGAGAAGCCACTGCACGAAATATTTAAGGGGCTTGACGCCAAGCTGCTGGTAATAGCGTTCAGGTCGGACTGGCTGTACCCGGTCTGGCAGTCGCAGCAGATTGTCAAGGCATGTAAAATCGCCGGCCTCAATGCCACGTACTGCGAAATAGACTCAACGTACGGCCATGATGCATTCCTGCTTGAGATCGAGCAGGAGGCGCATCTTGTCTCGCATTTTTTAAAAAGGGTTTCAAACGGATACGATGTAACGGGTGAATATGCAATATGACTGTGTGCCGCTTGATCATAGAATAATTCTTGACCTGGTGAAACCGGGCTCAACTGTGCTTGACCTCGGGTGCGGCAGCGGGGAGCTTCTCTACCTGCTTACCAGAGAGAAAAAGGCGCGGGGCCAGGGAATTGAAATAGACGACCAGGCAATCTATGACTGCGTGGCCCGGGGCCTGTGCGTTTTTCACGGCGATATCGACGCCGGGCTTGACGACTATACCGACAAATCATTTGATTATGTCATTCTCAATCAGAGCCTGCAGCAGGTGCAAAAGCTTGAATCTGTGTTGAGCCAATCACTTCGCGTGGGTAAAAAAGTTATCATAGGGTTTCCGAACTTTGCCTATTACAGATCCCGTGCGCAGATTTTTTTTCACGGCCGCACGCCGGTAACGCCTTCGCTGCCCTATGAGTGGTATGATACGCCGAACCTGCATTTTTTAAGTATTTTTGATTTTATGAATTACTGCAAAAAAAAAGGCATTACCATTGAGCAGGATTTTTTTCTCGCTGGCGATAAAATTATAAAATTATTACCCAATTTGTTTGCCCAAAGCGGCCTGTTTCTTATTTCACGGGAGTAGGCTTTTAACTTTGAATTTGCAGTGAAGGCCTGCGAGCCTTCAATCTGACAATGAAGGCTATTATGGCTGATGTTCGAAAACACGTATTTATAGAAGGGACCGTTCAGGGGGTTTCGTTCAGAAAGGCGACGAAAAGAGTAGCTGCTGAGCACGGCGTGAACGGCTGGGTAAGAAACCTGTCCGACGGCAGGGTTGAGGCGGTTTTTGAAGGTGAACAGGGGCAGGTTCACAAGCTAACGGGCTGGTGTTCTAAAGGCCCTGAGCGTGCAGCCGTCCGGAGCATCTATGTTTTGGAAGAGCAGTATTCAGGCGATTTCAACGGTTTCAGTATTGAGTTTGCTCAGCCTGCTGTGAGAGGTGTGGATCCTGTTCCAGCATCGAATTGTTTAAATAATGCTGCGGTGCTGGTATGACGCGACAAAAATGCCGGTGCCGGTGGTGAGTTAAAAAAAATACAAATTTCCTTGACAACAAATTTTTTTCTCGTTATAATCTATTCAATCTATGGATTAGATAGAAATAATATGGAGCACGGCGATGAAAAGCCCGGAAAGTAGAAATAGAAAATTGATGATGTGTTGTATGTGCAGGAGATATGGACCTGGACAGTGGGGTTTGTTTATATGAAACCGTAGTTGAAAATAGCATGAACCCACTTCCAGACAGAGCTGACAAGTGGGTTTTTTATTACGTGAAAGGGTGGATAGCCATGAGTTTGAAAACAACACAAAAGAGTATAATAAACGATTCGATTATTAAGGATTTATCGGAGCAGGTCCTGAACCTGAAATACGGCTCGATAGTTATTAAGGTTCATGATTCAAAAATTGTACAGGTGGAATTAACCGAAAGAACACGCTACGAGGATGTATGGCTTGTAGAGAAAGGAGGTGGAATTTAAAAAATATATACCGTTTTTAAACGTGCCGGACAACCGGTCGTTGCTTCGCACCATTAAATAAAAAAACTTTGCGACCAGACATCTGGAGGCAAAAAAAACTTAAATTCGATTTTATTAAATAAGGGGAACAAACATGAAAAGACAACTAGGATTAATTTTAAGTACATTTTTGATTTTAACAATCGCACTGGCGGCTTCAGGTTGCAAAAAAAAACAGGCGGCCGTACTTTCAGATTATTTTAAATCAACTGACTGGGTAGCCCAGCATGAAAGCGATGCTGATTTTGTGATTGTGGATACTCGTCCAGCGACCGCTTATGCTGCAGGTCATATACCCGGGGCAATAAATATTCCGCGCAATACATTCTATTTCGCGCGAACCCAGATCGATAATGAGACCTTTGCCTATGACATACCCACAGCCGCAGAGCTGGTTGATATTCTGACTAATAACGGCATCACTCCGGATACAACTGTTGTGTCCTATGATACCGACACCAGTTCATATGGCGGCCGATCTACGTGGGTGTTGAGGGTCTATGGCCATGGAAAATCATATACGATCGACGGCGGCGCCGACAAGTGGAAAGATGCAGACGGCAAAGCCTGGGAAGCAACACCGGTTATTCCGACGAAAAGCACCAAGCCGTATGAAATTGCAGGCTATTTCAACCACCGCATAAACAAAGCCGATCTTGCAGCGGTTATCGACACGGCCAATGGCAATCATACTGTAGCCGGCTATGTTATTTCCGATGTGCGCACACCAAGTGAATACACGGGATTTGCTACCACAGTCACCAGCGGCGATCCATCTACGGGAGTATGGGACGTCTCGACGACCCCTTTTATTTATAATACAACCCCTGGTGCGCGTCCCGGACATATTCCTTACGGTAAATTCAGCGACTATGGTACAGCCGTTTACACCGACTATCTTAATGCCAGCGGCAATCCTGTGCCCAGCACTCTGCAGAAAGATCACAATGTGCAGGTGCTGAAAAGCGAAGCCGATCTGCGCGCTCATTTTGAGAGCCTCGGAATAACGTCTGACAAGATAATTTACAATTTTTGCGAAGGTGGTTTCCGCTCTGGCGTTTATACCCTTATTCTTCTAGGGCTGGGCTATCCTGAAGTGTACAACTATGACGGCTCATGGAATGAGTGGAGCATACAGGATCCTGATCTGTATCCGGTTGCAACCGGCGACAGCAGGGATGGAACCAAACCCTGATCGGCAAGCCCTGTACGGCGGCGGCTTTTATTGGCCGCTGCCGTATTTATCTAATGATGTTGAAAAATAAGAAGGATTACTGAAATGCTGAATACCATAAAAACAAAGCTCGTTATAACAGCCATCATTTTTCTGACCGTGCTGGGGTCCGCTGAGGCTCAGACAACAAAACTGTTTAATGCAACAGCAGTTGTCCCAGGACAGACGCAGACAATTGACGTCATTCAAACAAAGGTTTTTCCGCTGGGATGCCAGCAGTTTTTTGTCGGCGTTCTGGGCAAGGGTATCCTGGGTGTTTCTTTGTTGAAAAGCGACAGAGCCGGAGATGCTGTTTTTATGACCGGCATTGTTTCATCAAGCGCAGGTACGAAAGCCATAGCGCGCGCGGGCATTTCAAAGGGCGTTTTGAGTCAGATTTTTGAAATAGGCGAAGGCGGCGGTTTTGTATGGCTGTGGGCAGGCGTGGCCCTGTCGGCTGCCGATCCGACGTATGCCTATCAGGTGCGCTTTTCACTTGCGCCATAACATTGGGAAGGGCTGAAAACTATGCGAGTATTTTTTGCAGTATTTATTACGGCTCTTTTTATTACAGTTCCTAATGCAGCGCTGGCAGGGGCCTGGACCATGAATCAGGGAGGCCTGTATACCAAGCTTTCTTATAACCGCTATGTTACCGATTCGATTTTCGGCCCGGGCGGCGGCAGAAATGCCCTGCCCAATAAGGCTAAATTTTACGACAATAATGTTACCTTTTATGGTGAGTACGGACTCACCGACCGGCTGACGCTGTCAGCATCGCTGCCGTACAAAAGCCTGCGTTCAAGTTACTGGCGGGACTACGAGGAAGATGATCAGGATAAGCGGGAGTATGTCGTCAAGCGCTATCATGGCGGCGGGGATGTGGAGGTCGGTCTGAAATACGGGTTGCTGCAGACTCCGTTTGTCGGCGCGGTTCAGTTCCTCTATAAAAATGCCGGGCTTTACACAAGTCGCGAAACAGTGATGCCGGGCAATAATCAGAGCGACTATGAAGTGCGCCTGTTGGCCGGAAAATCGCTCTGGCCGTTTCCGGGCTACTGCGGCGCCGAGGTCGGGTATCGGTTCCGCACAAAAGCGCCATCAGATGAATTTAAATACCTGCTTGAATTCGGTATGGATCTTACGCAAAAGCTTTCTTTGCGCCTGAAGCTGGACGGCACGAAAAGCATGCATAATGCACAGAGGGTGTCAGCACCCAAGCCGCAGCGCAGCGCCTATGTGGATGACGAAACAGGGCAGGTCATAGTGGCTCAAAACACATCGGTAACCAGTGCTGCATCAGGTAATCCATCGCTTGGGCTTTCATATGACTTGGGAAAAGTTGAAACGGCCCTTAATTACAAATTCACGGAGCGCTGGTCCGGCGAAGTTGCCTATACAACATATCCCTACGGTAAAAATATATCGCCGGGCCGTATGTATTCAATCGGCATTGTTTACTATTTCGAGAATAAGAAGCAGTAGCCGGGAATCGGAACTATCTCTGAGGAGAAATCTTCCGGTAGAAAAGATGTGATTTTTAAAAAAAATCGGCTGCAGTTTTGGTACATGCTCCAGCCTGAAAGGGGTGTGATAGATGGAACAGACAAGTTGTTCAAACTGCATTGCAGCTGAATGCAAAAGCTCCTCGCTTGATGACTGGACAATCGTTAAAACGCTTTCCGCAATAAGCCTTGTGCTGTTTGCATGTATCGAGCTTTATTTTTTCAAGCTCCACTACAGTCCCATCGGCTATGCGGGTTTTGCCATTCTTTTGATTTTTGGCATCTGGCGCATAGTAAACGAAAAGAATGCGTACCAGAAGTTCAGAATCAGTTTTATCCTTATTTCATTTTTTTTGCTGTGGGGTATCATACCGCTTGCCTTTGATGTAAAGATTCCAATTATCGGCGGCCAGTGGGGAAATTTCCCGGCGATTCACACAATCGGGTCGATCGTGTTTTTTGCGTATTTCGGTGTGGTGCTGCTGTTCGGAAAAAGGGTTGACTGCGGCTGGTGCTGCCCGTGCGTTACGGCGCGTGAGACCATCGCCTATCCGTTTCGGGACAAGACACCTCGCAATAAGCTGTGGTGGCGGCTGCGGCATTTGAAATGGGTGTCGGTGGCACTGCTGCTTGCTTTTCTGGTTTTTACGATTATAGACGCTGCGACGGCCTATGACCGCATCGGTAAATTTTATTATGACTACGTTACATATCCTTATTATGCCAGCTTTCTGCTCATACCGCTGACCGGCAACCGTAATTTTTGCCGTATTCTGTGCCCGTTTGCGGGCCTGTGGGGCCTGCTGAGCTATCTGGGGTTTTACCGTATCAAGGCAGACAGAGATGCCTGCATCGATTGCAAGAAATGCGAGAAGGTCTGCGACATGGGAATTCCCATAACAAGGCTTATTAAGGAAAAGGGCCAGATACGCACGGTTGAGTGCATCGGCTGCGGCAGGTGCGTCAATGTCTGCCCGAAGAAGGCGCTTGAGATTCATGATGTGCGTAATTTTGTTCAAAATTTTCGTACCCGTCTCAGGGCGCGTGCGGAAGCAAAAAGCATCAAAATATCAGGTTCAATTTGACTCTTGTGCGGTATCAGGGTAGCATACGGCATGATCTTAAACTGTAGTATTGTAGGCGCATATTTTTTCATACTGGCCCTTTTGATGGTGTACTGTCTGCACAGATATGCCATCCTGTTTCTGTATTTCAAACATAAGCGGCGGCTTCCGCCGGCTTCCGCGCTTCCCGCACAGCTTCCCCGGGTGACCGTTCAATTGCCGATTTTTAACGAAATGTATGTTGTCGGCAGACTTATAGCGGCAGTGGCCGCGCTTGACTACCCAATGGAGCTTCTTGAAATTCAAGTGCTTGATGACTCAACGGATGAGACAGTACAAATTGCGGAGGCAATAGTCAAAAAACTTGCCCGTGACGGCTTTGACATTCAGCATCTGCACAGGACCGACAGGACAGGATTTAAGGCGGGTGCTTTGGAGGCGGGCCTTGCATCGGCAAAGGGTGAATTTATTGCTGTCTTCGATGCTGATTTTGTGCCGGACAAACAGTTTCTCAAAAAAACCCTGCCGTTTTTTTCTGAAGCGGAAACAGGGATGGTGCAGACCATGTGGGGGCATATCAATCGGGAGTACTCTGCTCTCACCCAGGTGCAGGCCCTGTTCCTTGATGCCCATTTTATTCTTGAGCATACAGCCCGCTACCGGTCGGGCCGATTTTTTAATTTTAACGGCACCGCCGGCATCTGGCGGAAGCAGTGCATCATAACCTCGGGCGGCTGGCAGCATGACACTCTGACAGAAGACCTTGACCTGAGCTATCGCGCGCAGCTGCATGGATGGAAATTTATTTTTTGCCCTGAGATCATAACCCCTGCGGAAATACCCGTCGATATCAATTCATTCATGTCCCAGCAGCACCGCTGGTCAAAGGGCGGCATAGAAACAGCGCTGAAACTGCTGCCTGCGATTGCGCGGGCCAGGCAGCCCCTGCGCGTAAAGCTCGAATCTTTTTTTCATTTGAGCTGCAATATGAATTATCTGTTTATGCTGCTGCTTGCACTGCTGGCCTGCCCTGCGCTGTGCATACGCATTGAAAACGGGTGGAAGGACCTTTTTGTTTTTGACCTGGCCGCATTTTTTTGCGGAGTCGTTCCCATAGCTCTGTATTACGGCATATCCCAGAAGGAACTCGGGCAGCCATGGTTGAAAAGCCTGTTGTACCTTCCGCTTCTCATGGCGGTAGGGATCGGGCTGTGCATTAATAACGGAAAGGGAGTTGTTGAGGCGCTTATGGGTCATAAAACCGCTTTTCTGCGCACACCCAAATTTCACATTGAGGGCACAGGCGATTCATGGAAGCGCAAACTGTATCACGGCTATGCGCACGACGTTCAGTGCTGCGTGGAAATGACGTTCGGAATTTGTTTTTTATGCACAATTATTTTTGCTTTGCAGCACGGCGTGTACACAGCCGTTCCTTTTTTGGCGCTGTTTTGCACCGGGTTTTTCTGCATTGCCCTTTTTTCAGTGTATGAAAGATACTCTGTGTCCGTACTGAAGAAAACGGAATAACTATTTTATACGGGCAAAAAGATATCTCTATGAAACAGCATGCCTCTTTGACAAAACAGCAGAAACAGCGCATTGAAATCATTCAGATCAATGTCGGCACACGATGCAATCAGCGCTGCGCACACTGCCATATCGGTGGAGGCCCTGAGGGCTCGATGATGGACGCCGGCATTTCCGAAAAGATCATCAGCGCGCTTGCTTTGTTGCCTGCTGCGCGGGTTGAACTGACCGGCGGCGCACCCGAGCTTAATCCGGGCCTGAAAAATTTTATCGAAAAACTTTCCGCCCAGGGGAAACAGGTTACGGTCAGGACAAATCTCACCAGTCTTGCGCTGCCAGAGTGCTCTTCCTATCCGGAGCTGTATAAAGCATATAAGGTTAAACTCGTCGCGTCGCTTCCCTGCTATGGCGCCCAGAACGTCGACCGTCAGCGGGGAGAGAATGTATTTCAAACAAGCATTGAGGTTCTGCAGCGCCTGAATCGTCTCGGGTACGGCACAAACGGGCTGGAACTGGATCTTGTTTATAATCCTCTTGCAGAATTTTTACCTCCTGAGCATGCACCGCTTGAGCGGGCCTATAAGGAGACGCTGCACCAGCGATACGGCGTGGCGTTTAACGGGCTCATTGCTATGGCCAATGTCCCCATAGGCAGGTTTAAGGATGCGCTTGATGCGGAAAAAAAATACGGCGATTATATGTCTCTTTTGCAGCAGTGCTTTAATCCGGCCACAGTCGGCAGCCTTATGTGCAGAACACTTCTTTCAGTGAATTATCAGGGATATGTGTATGACTGCGATTTTAACCTGGCGCTTGACAAAAAAATAAAAGGCTATGAACATACCCGGTTCTGGGAGATTGATTTTTCATGCTTTGCCCCTGAAATAACTTTTGGTGATCATTGCTCTGCCTGTACTGCGGGCTGCGGCAGCAGTTGTCACGGAGCACTGGTCGCCGAACAACCCGCCTGCCCCCGGTGCAGTACGTATGAACATTCTGTTCCTCACCTATGATTATCTGACACAGCCGCTGGGCATCGCCTATCTCTCCGGAGCTTTGCTGCATGCCGGGCATGCCACTGAAGTTGCGGCATTGCATGACGCGTCCCGGCAGAAGGCGCTGCTTCAAGATTTTAAGCCCGATGTTCTCTGCCTGTCACTTATTACCGGCCAGCATCCCTTGTTTTTTGATGCGGCCGGAAAAATTAAAATCGCGTTCCCCCGCATTTCAGTGCTGGCCGGCGGCCCGCATCCTACGTTTTATCCTGAGTGCATTCATGAAAATATACTTGATGCCGTGTGCCGCGGAGAGGCAGAGTCCGCACTTCCTGCCATGGTTAATGGACTTGCTGAAACCGGGAGCCTTCCTGACACTCTGCAAAACTGGTGGATAAAGCGCTCCGATGGCTTGGTAATAAAAAATGATATTGGCCCCTTAATTGATGATCTCGACAGGCTCGCGCCACCTGACCGCACCATGTTTGATCGGGCTCATCCGGGGATACAGCGTCGCACTGTCTATGTTATGACCTCCCGGGGCTGCCCGTATCACTGCAGCTACTGCTTTAATCATGCTTATAATAAATTGTATGCCGGAAAAGGCCATATATGCAGGAGGCGAAGCGTCGACAGCGTGCTTGGGGAAATCCGCGAACTCAAGCGATGCTACCCTTTGCAGATAATAGTATTTCAGGACGACACGTTTAATCTCAACAGGGAGTGGCTTGCAGAGTTTGCCGAGCGCTATCCTCGGGAGATAGGCCTTCCCTTTCACTGTCATCTTCGGGCCGATCTGCTAGACAGTGAAACTGCTGTGATGCTGCGCCGTGCGGGGTGCCTTTCGGTGAAACTCGGTCTTGAGTCGGGAAGTGAGCATGTCCGCAACGGCATTCTCCAAAGGGGCATGAGTCTTGAGCAGTTTGAAACCGCCTGCGGTCTTCTGCACAGCAATGGCATCCGCTTTGCCACGGAAAACATACTGGCCATTCCCGGCTCATCGTTTGAAGATGACCTTTTTACCTATGAGGTCAACAGGCGAGTCCGGCCCCAGCACAGCTTTGCCACGCTCATGCAGGTATATCCGCGCACGGAGATTGCCGATTTTGCCGTCAGGAGCGGTTTTGTTGATGCCCTGGATAATGATTTCCCGCACACGTTTTATGAGGATTCCACCATGAGCTTGGAACACAAAGAAGCCCGGGGGCGGCTTCGCGCTTTGTTTGCCATAGGCGTGAGTCTTGGCCTGCCTGTGCCGGTCATACGCGCGCTTGCTTTTTTTCGGCTGCGCAGGGTGTATGAACTCATCGACAGGCTGTGGAAGGGCTATTGCCTCCGGTTTAGAATATACCCCTATCGTCAGGGGTTGCTTGATTTTATGCGCGAGACAGGTGAGTATTTACGAAACAGGTATTATTAGAATTGTTTTTAAAATAGTTTAGCCAGTAGGTCATTTTGAATCCCGCCACAGGCGGGATGGGATATCTTAGAGCAGTTAACAAATTACAGTAGCCGTTATTGCCATTCGAGCAAAGCAAGAAATCCTTTTCCAGTCTTTAAGATCTCTCCCTGCGATCGAGATGACAAAATAGCACGCTTAAAATCATTGACAAATCGATGTTTTAACCCTACATTAATGGTAGATTACTAGATTTAAGAGGTGTCATATGAAACTTTCAACTAAAGGACGCTACGGAACGCGGGCAATGCTTGATATTGCCGTGCATAAAGACAATGGCCCATGCGTGATGAAGGATATATCGAAGCGACAGGATATATCTCCGAAATATCTTGACCATATCCTTTCTGCTCTGCGCAGAGCAGGTCTTATTAAAAACATTCGCGGCAAGGGAGGTGGCTACATTCTTTCCCGGCCTGCCTCAGTTATTACGCTCAAGGATATTATTGAGGCTGTGGAAGGCTCGCTTTCTCCGGTTGAATGCGTTGACAATCCTGCCCTGTGCGACCGTAGCGCGGAATGCCCTACCATAGAGGTGTGGCGCAATGTGCGCGATGCAGTTGATGGCGTGCTTAGCGCAGCTACGCTTGAAAGCCTGGTGGAACTGCAGAAGAAAAAAGAGCCTTCTGCGCTTCAGTATGTAATCTAGCCGTCCGCAACCATTGTTTGTTTAAGAGGGAGGAATTATGTCTCGCATATATGTAGACAATGCGCAGTCAATCGGCAATACGCCCCTTGTCCGGCTGAACCGGATGGCCGAGGGAATACAAGCAGCTGCCGTGCTTGGGAAAGTTGAAGGACGAAATCCTGCCTATTCAGTTAAATGCCGCATCGGCGCTGCCATGATCTGGGATGCTGAAGAGAAGGGCCTTCTTAAACCAGGCATTGGAATCGTCGAACCAACCAGCGGCAATACGGGTATAGCACTTGCCTACGTAGCTGCAGCCCGGGGCTATACGCTTACGCTGACCATGCCGGAAACCATGAGCATCGAGCGCCGCAGGGTGCTCGCGGCCTTTGGGGCCAATATCGTGCTGACCCCGGGATCCGAGGGCATGACCGGAGCGATACGCAGGGCCGAGGAGATTGCAGCAAGCGACCCTAAGAAATATTTTCTGCCCCAGCAGTTCAAGAATCCGGCAAATCCCGCAATTCATGAAAAAACAACAGGGCCCGAAATCTGGAATGATACGGACGGGTCCGTTGATGTGGTAGTGGCAGGCGTGGGCACCGGCGGTACTATTACCGGCATATCCCGCTTCATCAAGAAGACGAGGGGCAAAAAGATAATTTCCGTTGCTGTCGAGCCTGCGGAGAGTCCCGTCATTACCCAAAAGCTTGCCCGCAAGCCCCTCAAGCCCGCACCACATAAGATTCAGGGAATAGGCGCAGGCTTTATTCCCGACATACTTGATCTTTCCCTCATCGACCGCGTCGAGCAGGTTGAAAGCAACGAGGCGATTGAATATTCGCGCAGACTTGCAAAAGAGGAAGGCCTGCTGAGCGGCATATCAAGCGGTGCTGCAGTGGCTACGGCCTTGCGACTTGCGCGGCTGGATGAGTTTGCAGGAAAAACATTTGTCGTTATTTTGCCCGATGCCGGCGAGCGCTATCTTTCAACGGTTTTATTCGAGGGCTTAGGCTCCTAAGGCCATCTACAGTGCAGGCCAGTGCCGGCCGCACTCGAGCAGCCGACAACGAGCAACAGATAATTCACAGATAAGCGGAGTGCTAAATGTCAAAGACAATTCAGGAGATCAACGAAAAGATTAAAAAGGGTTCAGCCGTTGTGGTGACAGCCGAGGAGATCATCGACATCGTGCGAAAAAAAGGCGCGAAAAAGGCGGCTTCTGAAGTAGATGTCGTGACAACCGGCACATTCGGCCCCATGTGCTCCTCAGGGGCCTATTTTAATCTGGGCCATACCAAGCCGCGCATAAAGATCGGCGGCGGCACCTGCACCTTAAACGATGTTCCCTGCTATACCGGGTTTGCCGCGGTTGACGTTATTCTGGGCGCCACCGCCATGCCCGACTATGATCAGCGCAATTCGATCTATCCCGGCTCGTTCAAATATGGCGGCGCCCATGTGATCGAGGAACTTGTGGCCGGCAAGGCGGTGAAGCTTTCGGCAACGGCCTATGGCACTGACTGCTATCCGCGCAAAAGTGTCGAGACGATGGTGTATCTTGCCGACATGAACGAAGCCGTGCTTTTCGACCCGCGCAATTGCTATCAGAACTACAATGTGGCGGTTAACTGCTCGGACAAGGTTATCTATACCTACATGGGGCGCCTGCTGCCGCGCATCGGCAATGCCAACTACTGCAGCGCGGGCCAGCTCTCGCCGCTTTTAAATGATCCGCTCTACAAAACTATCGGCATCGGCACGCGCATATTCCTCGGCGGCGGCCAGGGCTATGTTTCCTGGCAGGGCACGCAGCACAACCCCAATGTCAAGCGCAGCGACAACGGCGTGCCGCGCATGGGCTCGGGTACGCTTGCCGTTATGGGCGATCTCAAGCAGATGAGCCCCGAGTGGCTGCGCGGCGCGAGTATGACGGGCTACGGCGTCACGCTCACCGTGGGCATCGGCGTGCCCATACCGATTTTGAATGAGGAAATCGTGCAGTATACTGCCGTGCGAGACGAGGAGATCTTTGCACAGGTCATCGACTACAGCAAAAATTATCCCGAAGTGATCCCGGGCAGCGTCGCCGAAGTGAACTATGCGCAGCTCAAGAGCGGCTCAATTACGCTTGAGGGCAGGCAGGTCCCGACGGGCGGCCTTTCAAGCTATGTGTGCGCTCAAAAAATAGCAGCAACGCTGAAGAAGTGGATTGTCGATAAGAAGTTTTACCTGAGCGAGCCCGCGGCGCTGCTGCCGTCGGTCGATTCCGGCATCAGCGTAAAGCTAATGGCCGACCGGCCCGTAAAGAAATAACCCTGTTTTTAATCGGAGGAATCCGTTATGCCGAAAAAAAGAGTTGTTCTGACATTTCCGCCCTCGCTGGTGAGCCAGCCCGTCACCTATCATCTGGTGAAGGATTATGACCTTATGGTTAATATCCTGCGCGGCGTTGTGACCCCCAATGAAGAAAGCGGTCTTGTGGTTGAGCTGTCGGGGGCCAAGCATGCCCTTGAAGGCGGCATGAAGTATCTGAGCGAAACCGGCATTCACGTGCAACCGCTGGGGCAGGACATCAAGTGGCATGAAGACAAATGCACGCACTGCACGGCCTGCATCCCGGCATGTCCCACGCAGGCCCTTACCGTTGACCGCGAGAGCATGGAAGTGTCCTTTGAGAAGGATAAATGCATCGCCTGCGAGTTGTGTATTCAGATATGCCCCTACAGGGCCCTTGAGATTCAGTTTTGATTCAGAATGACTCCTTAACCATACGCCTGCAGGGAATGTTTGCGACCGTTCACTGCAAAAGCATATGACAGTTGCAGGGTTCGCACAGCAAACCCTGTTATTTTTTATGCACCGGAGGCTTTAACCCACATGCCCAATCAGCACTTGATTGAAAAAATTGAGGCTTTGAAGGCTGATACCAACGCCATCATCCTTGCCCATAACTATCAGCGCGATGAGGTTCAGGACCTTGCCGACTACACAGGAGACTCTCTGGGCCTCAGCATACGGGCTGCACAAACAGACGCCGATGTGATCGTTTTCTGCGGCGTGCACTTTATGGCCGAGACCGCCTCTATTCTCTGCCCCGAAAAAACAGTGCTTATGCCCGATCCGGATGCGGGCTGCCCCATGGCAGACATGATAACCGCCCAGCAGCTGCGCGATCTTAAGGCGCAGCATCCCGGCGCCGTGGTGGTCACCTATGTCAATTCATCGGCTGAGGTCAAGGCCGAGACCGATGTGTGCTGCACATCGTCAAACGCGGTGAAGGTTGTGCAGTCGCTCAAGGATGCGCAGGAGATTATTTTCGTGCCTGATCAGTATCTCGGCGCATTTGTCGCAAAGCAGACGGGCAGGGACATGATACTGTGGCAGGGCTACTGCCCCACGCATATGCGCATTACGCCTGAACACATACAGCGCCAGAAGGCGGCGCACCCCGCAGCAGAGGTGATCGTGCATCCCGAATGCACGCAGCCTGTTGTGGCTCTTGCCGATTACGCCCTTTCCACCGAAGGCATCTGCCGCAGGGCGCATGAATCAGGTGCAAAAGAGTTTATCATCGGCACGGAGCTTGGCGTTATGTATCGCCTGAAGAATGAAAACCCCGGCAAGACCTTTTACCCGGCAACGGAGTTTGCCCTTTGCCCCAATATGAAAAAGACAACCCTTGAAAAAATTCTCTGGTGCCTTGAGGGCATGAAGAATGAGGTGCGCGTGCCTGAGGATATTCGGTTGCGCGCCCGCCAGGCTGTTGACCGCATGGTTGCCATTGTGTGATAAAGTTAAAAAATTGAATATTTTATTCTTTTCCCCTTGCGCCCACCTTTATTGTTGTTATATATAAATATACATTTTTTGAAATTTCGTTGCCAGGGTTTGGATTTTTCGCTGTAAACAGCATTCCCGGGGAAACATAGACGTATGACGCCGCAGGCGGTGAGCAAACCGATTCACTACCGCTACTTCATCAACATGGGACCTCAGCATCCCAGCACACACGGCGTTCTGCGTCTGGTGGTGGGGCTCTACGGTGAGTATGTGCTGAGCCTTGAGCCTGTCATCGGCTACGGGCACCGCATGCAGGAGCTTATGGCCGAGCGCCGCCCCTGGCCCGCATTCCTTCCCAACACAGCCCGTATGGATTATGCCTGCGGCCTGCCGCATCAGCACTGCTATCTGCTGGCTATCGAGAAGATGCTGGGCATTGCCGTTGCGCAGCGCGGCGAATATCTTCGCGTTATCACCACTGAAATCAACCGCATCGTCAGCCACCTGCTGTGGCTCGGGGCCAATCTGCTTGATCTTGGCGCTTTCACGCCGATTCTCTACTGCTTTGATGACCGCGAAAATTTTCTCGACATTCTTGAAGATGTAACCGGCTCGCGCCTCACGCACTGCTGGTACAGGGCAGGCGGCGTGCTTAATGATGTGCCCGCGGATTTTGCTGACCGGCTGCGCGCCGTTATCAAACGCATGTACGGCCGCTTTGAAATCTATAAGAATCTCGTCACCGATAATATCATCTTTCAGAAACGCACCAAAGATATCGGCATTATAACGCCCGACCTGGCTCGGCGCTATGGCGCCACGGGACCGGTGCTGCGCGGCAGCGGCATTGCCTATGACATCCGCAAGAGCATGCCGTATTCGATTTACCCTCAGCTTGATTTCGACATTCCCGTGGGTGAGCAGGGCGACTGCTTTGACCGCTACATCGTGCACATCGAAGAGATGCGCCAGAGCCTGCGCATAATCGAGCAGTGCATCGACCGCCTTCCCGAAGGCGAGGTGAGGACTAAGCTGCCAAAGAAGATGACATTGCCTCCCGGCGACTGCACATTTTCCGTGGAAGGCGCCCGGGGCGAGGTGACATATTATCTTGTCGGCGACGGCAGCGATGTGCCGTACCGGCTCAAAGTACGCGCGCCGTGTTTTTCTAATTTAAGTCTGCTGCCCGAGCTGTGTGAAGACATGCTGCTTGCCGATATGATTGCCACCATGGGAAGCCTTGATCTGGTTATACCGGAGGTGGACAGGTAGCAATTTTGGATTGGCGATTGCGGAATTTAGCCGGGTGATCCGGGCAGGGTGGGAGAAACCCACTCTTTGTGCGGTTGAATAAATGTGGTGGGTTGTCCCCACCCTGCATAATAACTAAACCAATCAATTAAATGGATATATTAAGCAACATACCGCCCCATCTTTTTCGTATGATCATTGCCGTGGCCGTGGTGCTGGGGTTTGTTTTTGCAAACGCTACGGTCATGGGCTATCTCGAGCGCAAGCTTGCCGGCCGGTTCCAACGCAGGCTCGGGCCCATGGAGGTGGGGTGGCACGGCATATTGCAGATGCCGGTGGACGGCATCAAGCTTATTGCCAAGCAGCTCATTGTGCCCGACAATGTGGCAGGCATACTTTTTTATGTTGCCCCGCTCATCGCCATGTCTCCCGTTGCCCTGCCGTTTCTTGTTATTCCGTTTGCCCCCGGACTTCAGGTGATCGACCTTGATGTCGGGGCGATATTTGTTCTTACCATGATTTCCTTCAATACGGTTGCCGTGTTTCTTGCAGGCTGGAGCTCCAACAACAACTATGCCATGATCGGCGCCATGCGTGCGGTGGCTCAGAACATTGCCTATGAAATTCCGATCCTGCTGTCTGTGCTGGCCATTGGTCTTATGACCAATACATTCAGTATGAAGGGCATCATTGAAGCGCAGAAAAGCATCTGGTTTATTATTGTTCAGCCCGCGGCATTTATTATGATGTTTATCTGCTCTATCGCCGAGACAAACCGGGCGCCCTTTGACCTGCCCGAGGCGGAAAGCGAGCTGACCGCGGGCTTTCATACCGAGTACAGCGGCATTGCCTTCAGCCTTTTTATGATTGCCGAATATACCTATATGTTTGTGAACTGCTGCCTTGTTGCAACACTATTTCTTGGCGGCTGGAAGGGCATACCGCTGCCTTTTGGCGACTACAGCTCCTGCATCTGGTTTTTTGCAAAAGTGTATTTCCTGATGTTTGTTATCGTCTGGTGCCGCTGGACATTTCCCCGCGTGCGCTTTGATCAGCTTATGAATTTTGCCTGGAAATATCTTATACCGTTTTCGCTGGTGAATCTTTTGATAACCGCCATACTGGTGAAGCTGCTGTGAAGAAGTACTTTAGCGATCTGGTGACCGGCGCAAAAAGTTTAGTTGCGGGATTTATCGTGACTTTCAAGGCGCTGCTGTCGCCTGTGGTCACGGTTCAGTACCCGCGTGAAAAGCTCCCCGTGGGGAAAGGCTACAGGGGCCATCCGATTCTGATACTGGAAGATGACACAGGGAGGCCCAAATGCATTGCCTGCGGCAGTTGCATGCGCCTGTGCCCTTCGCAGTGCATTACGGTTCAGGGTGAGAAAAAGGAAGGTGATAAACGAAAATACCCGACGGTGTTTCAGGTTGATTTCACCCGATGCAGCTTGTGCGGCACATGCAGCGAGGTATGTCCGGTGGCGGCGCTTGAATATTCGGATGTTTATGGCCTTGCTGGATTTACGCGAGAGGAGTTTCAGTATGATTTGCTGGCTGATCTTCCCGGCCTTGTAGAGACGGGTTTCAAACCTGTCTCTGCGGACTGAAAATATCTATCAGGCGATACATATGCACTTTTATCAGATAATTGCTGAAATTATTTTCTGGCTGCTGGTGCTTATCACCATCGGCGGTGGCTTTCTTGCCATCGGCGCGCGCATGCTGATTCATTCGCTGATGGGACTGTCAATTACATTCCTTGGCGTTGCGGGTCTATATATCTATCTCGGGAGTTTTTTTATTTCCCTGCTGCAGGTGCTTATTTACGGCGGCGCCATCTGCATCGTTCTGGTATTCGGTATCATGGTCGGGTATACGCCGCGCCAGATTGTTGAAACGCGCATCAGGGGTGAGAATCTGCTGCTGGCTGTTCCGACCTGCGGGCTGGCCGTCGCTCTTTTGTATTTTGCCATCCGGCGCACAGGCTGGGTCCCGGCTGCGCAGCGTCTTGCTGATTATTCTATTGAAAGGGTAGGCCATACCCTGCTGTATGATTTCTGCCTTGGATTTGAGCTTATATCGCTTCTTCTGCTGGTGGGGATGATCGGCGCAATCATTGTCGTTAACAGTCAGGAGGAGGAATCCGGTGGGCAGTGATAGCCTGAATACCTATCTGCTTGTTGCGGGCTTTCTGCTGGTGGCGGGCGTGTATGGCATGGTGCAGAAGCGCTCCTTTATCGGCATGCTCATAGCAGTAGAGCTGATTTTGAACGGTGCGGGTCTTAATTTCATGGCCTTTAATAAATTTCTTGCACCCGACCCGGCTGTGGGGCAGGTGATAACGCTTATTGTCATGGGTATAGCCGCTGCCGAGGCCGCCCTCGGCGTGAGTTTTATCCTGGCGGTGTACAAGAAGTTCAGAACCATCGATCCCGGCCGGATCTTTACGCTGAAGGGGTAGCTGAAAATCGGGGTTATAAACGGGCGGGGATAAACCCCGCCCCTACGCAATAAAAACAATGCAT
>CAIWCT010000336.1 GCA_903911225.1 uncultured delta proteobacterium | reverse complement strand
CCCCCGGGTTTTCCGTACTGCCATCGAGCTTGAAGGCGGCAAAAAGCACGGAATAGGTCGAATTCAGGCCGAGCTGGTTTGCCAAATGGTTTTCAGAAAATGCCGCGGTGCTGATAGATGCCGGACGGCTGCTGATGCTTGACCGAAGGCCGATAAAGACCAGGGGCCCCATGATAAGCAGCAGCAGGATTCTTTTTTTAAGTGTGCAGGATGCCGTGCGTGACAATAGCCTTTGGAAGAGCAGGAACATGCCAGTAGCAGCAAGTGCCATGCCGGCAATTCCTGCAGCAAGGTTTGCGGCATAGCCTTTCAGTATCATGCCGAAAACTTCCCGCACTTGCCCCATATGCTCGATAAAGAGCCGGTCGGGCCGCGTGTCGAATTCCGCCATGAAGGGGAAGGTGGCAACCTCCATGAAGCAGAATATGGCGGCTAGAACGGCAAAATACAGCGCCAGAAGCCAGGCTCCTGACCGCACGAGGCGCCCGGGCAGCAGAAGCAGCGCAAGCACCGGCACAATCAGCGTATAGCACAGCACAATCGTGTCCATCCTGATACCGATGGGAAAGATGAGCAGATAGCCCGGCACTTCTGCTATTCTGTCGAAATTCGCAACAAGCAGGCCAGCCCGGAAAGCGGCAAAAAGCGCTATGCAAAGGCCGTAGAAAATAAGCACCGGCGCAAGCGGGCCGAATATGCGTGCGAAAAATTTTTGGGGAGTTTGAGGGGCTTTGTTCATTGCACTCTATACCTCTGTTGTGTTTGATTAAAACCGGCTATTGCCCCGGCGCACATGGCTGTATTTATAATGGCCTGCTGCCCATTGCGACACCTGTACTTCCTGGTAATCAGCTACTATGAAGCAGCAAGGTGCTTGATAGTAAAGCAGCCGTATGACAATGAGATGAACTGGAAATTAAGAAAAATTAACCGTGCACCATGTTGCAGGCTAAAAGCATGGTGCGCGGAAAGAAGTCTTGTATGCTGGCGGTTTGTTGAATTTACTGCTTTGTCCGAACCACCAGGGTCTGGCCTGGCGAGAGCTGTGCGCTCTGGGCAAGTTTGTTGAGCTTTAGCAGTTCATCAAGCTTCATATTGTATTTTTTTGCGATTTTGCCCGGAAAGTCGCCTTTCTGAACCGTGTGAGTAACCGTTTTGCGATTTTTGAGGGTATCGGGGCTTGCAGTAATCTGCAGCACCTGGCCCGTCATGAGACTTGTTGATGAAAGCTGGTTGAGTGACTGAATGACCTTGGCCGAAGTATTGTGCTGCTCGGCAATACTCCAGACTGTATCGCCCTGCTTTACAACATACTCTATTAAATTATCTTTGATGACTTTCGAATGGATCGGCTCCTGAACATCAGGTGAAGAAATGCTGTGGGCAGCGGGTACCTTCACGCGTGTTCCGTCAACCAGAGGCTTGTCGGGTTTTATATTATTCATGGCCATAATAGCCTTTTCCGACGATTTATATTTTGCAGCCAGCGTTGAAACGCTGTCGCCCTTGCGCACTTTATGTACGGCATAGGTCTGACTCGACGGAACCCAGAGCGGAATATCGGAAAGATTGGCCATCAGGACTTTGGCTTTGCCATGAGGCACTTTCAGCGTATAGGGGTCGGGCGGGGTCACATCATGGCGAAGGTCGGGATTGAGATCTTTCATGTCGTCCACGGATACGCCCATGGTTTGAGCGATGGTATCCAGGTGCACCTGGCGGTCAATGGCAACCTCTTCATAGGTAAGCTCTTTGTCCAGGGCCGGCAGCGTAAAGCCGTATTTCTGGGGATTTGACACGATATGCAGCACGGCCAGAAACTGGGGGAAATAGGCTGCTGTTTCCGGGGGCAGCTGCCGGTAGAGATCCCAGAAATTATCAAGATAGTTGACCTTCTGCGTCCGTATGACTCTGAGCACCGCGCCTTCGCCGCAGTTGTAGGCGGCAAGGGCCGTTGACCAGTCGCCGAACATGCCGTGCAGCTCCTTAAGATAGGCGACGGCGGCTTTGGTTGACTTTTTCGGGTCCATGCGCTCATCAATCCACTCATTACGCTCCAGGCCGAACTTATAGCCCGTGGAAGCTATGAACTGCCACATGCCCAAAGCCCGCGCGCAGGACAGCGCCCGCAGCTTATAGCCGCTTTCGATAAACGGCAGCCATGAAATTTCTTCGGGCAGACCTTCTGCCTTGAGCGCTTTCACCATCATGGGCCGGTACTGCCCGGACCGGGCATAGGTATCCATAAAAAAATTGCGCTGCGAGCCCTGAAATGTTTCGATAGCCTTCTTAACGTCTGCATTCATCACAAGCGGAATGGCCTTGTTGTAGCCATTGGCGACATTAAATCGAGAGGTGTAAATTTTTGTAATCTGCTTTGTTATGGAAAAACGGAGGTCTTCGCGCTGCTGCAGAATGCTTTGATCGGCGTCTTTGCTTACCTCGAGCACCATGATATAGGCCTTGTCCAGCGTCTCAATGGCATCGTCGGCTTTGCCCTTTTCATAGAGGCGATTTGCTTTTTCGCATTTTTCAAGAGCCGCATCCAGCAGCGCCTGATTTCTGTCCTTGCCCTTTTTTAAACATCCGTTCAGGTCGACATCATCCTTATCAAGCAGAGCACTGGCGCCGGTGCTGCAAAAAGGCAACTGTGCGCATCCTGAAAACAGCAGTGCAGAAAAAAGTACAAGCATACAGTATATGTTTATTCTCTGCATGTAGGTGCCTTTAGGGGGTTATTCTTTAGTTTAGAAACTTGGCACGGGGATTTTTGCCGGTGGCTTTTTCGTATTGTACTTGTTATATAATTATTGTAAACAAAAATAAATTGCGTGCATTTAAAAATTTACATAACGGTTTGACTCCATCGGGGGGCTGTCTGGGCTTGCATTTTGCATACTATCCTTTGACTGAAGCAACTTTTATGCTATTAAAATACTAGGAGTCTGTCGGACTTAAAATTGACATCCAAGTGAACAGCTAAAATCCGTGGGACAAGCTGATCAAATTTCGACCAATAGTTTTGTCGGTGTTTTTATTTTATCTGTTTGCAACTCCAGCATGCCCCTATTTTGGGG
>CAIWCT010000335.1 GCA_903911225.1 uncultured delta proteobacterium | reverse complement strand
GCAACCAGCGGCAGGCCTTCCGTGTGGCCCATGGCCGCAGCATAGGCGGCACGGTCGGTGTACCCGGCGCCATCGGGGCTGCACAGGCCAAACCCCGGCCGCACCTCGGGCGGGGACACTTTTTTTATCTGTTTAAGCCCCCCATATTCTTTGAGCAGTAAAAGGAGCATGTTTACCAGATTCTGCTCGCCCCCTTCGGCATAGTACTCCTGAGCAAGCACCCATACTCGCATGTCCTTGAGCATCCCGACGGGCAGCAGCCGGCCCAGCATTTTCGTGAGCCCCGAGAAGCGCTTGGTCCTTACATAGGATTCAATGGTGAACTCTTTGTCGCCGGCGTTTTTAAACATCGCTTCGCCGGAGAATTTGCCCATCCGGGTCAGTGCAAATATTTCAGCGCTCACGCCTATGAGTACTACAACCGTTTTACGAACTCCCTTGAGTAAGGCGGGCAGCGCCCGGCTTACCCGCGTATCTGACCGGGTATCAATTATTATGATGTCGGCAGCTGCTATGGCGTTTTGTATATCGTCAAAACTCGCATCGGGTGCTTCATAATCCGAAAAGTAAAATTTTTTCAAGCTGCAGACCGGGCCATAACCGGTCGTGATATGTGCAAGTGCATGCTTCAGGGCCAGGGTCGTGTCAAGACTGGTCAGTAAAAGAATTTCTTTCACAGTGCCTCCTCAAGATAGATGTGCCGGGCCTGGAACGTGCGGGCCATAGCCTCAAGCGTTCCAATGCTGCGGTGCCGGGCTTCGGCATTGATGATGAACAGATCGGGCTTTTCCAGTGTTTGCTGAAGAAGGGCAAGGTCATTCTCCAAATTGTCTTTTAAAAACACATTTGCCCTTCCGTCTGAAATAAGCACGATCGTCACTGCGGCGCGCTTCTCTTTATTGGCCATTTCGAAGGCCTTAAAGATCGCAGGCGTGAGCGGTGTTTTGCCGCCCGCGGGAAGCTGTTCCAGAATGTCCTGAATTTGTTCATAATTGCGGGTCGGCGCTGAAGTTATCCGTGCTTCCTCGCCCCGAAACACGATCAGGGCCAGGCGGTTGCGCTTTTCATAGGACTGCTTAAGCACATGCCATGACATGGTCTTTGCAAGCCTGACCTTTTTGTCGATGCGCATTGAGGACGAGGCATCAAGCACGATAATATACAGGCACTCCCCTTTGCCGCTGCGCACTTTTTCCATTAGATGCTCGGGCAGCACCTGCAGCGCCCCGGTCTGGGTGACGGCCTTCTTAATGGTTGGAAAAACAGCAAGGCTTGCCGGAGACTCACTTGGCTGAGCCTTTATATACTGACCCTGGCTGGTTGCTTCACGGCGGGTCTCAGACCCGCGTGCTTCTGCCGTGCTGTTCAGGAATGCGAAGTTTTTTTTTAAGCCCCCTTTTTTTTCAAGGGGAACGACTTCTTCTTCGGGCTGATTCTGCAGCAGCTGCTCCAGCTGCTGCCGGTCAAGGGGCGCGGTCTTTTCAAAAGGCTGCTGCTTCATGCGATGCGGCAGGGCAAGCATTGCAGCCTCGATAATATCGTCTTCGGTAACGCTTTTACGACCCTTAAGGGCTGCAAGAGCGCAGGCCGTTTTCTCAATGACGATATCGGCGCGATGTGTTTTTATACCCAGGCCGCTGGTGATCTCGACTATTCTTTCAAGATTTTCATCGGCTATGATGATGTCCGGCAGGAGTTTTTGGGCCTTCGCGATAGAGCTTTTAAGTTTTTTCTGGTCGGCCTTGAAACCCTCCTCAAAGTCCCAGCAGTCGCGGTCAAAGGCCTTTCTGCTTTTGATGACTTTAAGGCGCAGCGCTTTTTCGGTCAGGGCCTGCACGTCAACGCACAGACCGAAACGGTCAAGAATCTGGGGCCTCAGCTCCCCCTCTTCCGGGTTCATTGTCCCGACAAGCATGAAGCGCGCCGGGTGATACAGTGATATGCCTTCCCTCTCAATGCTGTTGACCCCCATGGCGGCGGCATCAAGCAGAATATTTATCAGATGATCATCCAGCAGATTAACTTCATCGATATACAGGATGTTTCTGTTTGCCCGGGCAAGAATGCCCGGCTCAAGGGCCTTGATGCCGTCTGAGAGCACACGCTTGATGTCGATGGACCCGACGACCATGTCTTCGGTTGCCGACAGGGGCATGTCCACGATCTCCATGGCTTTTTCTTTCCAGGCGAACTTCTCACCGTGCTCGAACCGGTGCTGGCATGACTTGCACATAAGCTTCAGACTCTCGGGGTGGCACTGAAACGGACAGTCTGAAACGATTTTTATTTTCGGCAGCGAATATGCCAATGCCCTGACAGCAGTTGATTTCCCCGTGCCCTTGTCTCCTTTAATAAGGACGCCGCCGATGCTGGGATCTATAGCGTTTATGAGCAGGGCCTTTTTCAGCAATTCCTGCCCGACGATGGCGGTAAACGGGAATACGACGAATTTATGGTGCATGATATGCCCCTTGATTAGTGCTACTAAATTTATAATCGTGCCATTGCTGCATAAAAAAATTTTTCTGCTATCAGTGTAAATTTTTACCCGTTGTGGTGATGGTGAATCCAGCATGCTTAACGCCCTTGGCGGATTTTAACTTATGGAAAAGCGTTTCAGCGTTCTGCGATTTGCCCTTCACCACCAAAACTTCAAGGCAGTTATGATGGTCGAGATGAATATGCTGTGTCGAAATAATCGTATCATGATAATCGTGCTGTACGTTCATGAGGTGGTTTACCAATTCACGCTTATGGTGATCGTAGGCCAGGGTAATAGCGCCGGTAACTTCCTTGTTGCTTTCCCATTCTTTTTTGACAAGGTTCTCCCGGAGCAGATCCCGGATAGCCTCGGAGCGGTTAGTGTACTGTTTTTCGTGTATCAGAGCATCGAATTTGTCCAGCAGAGCTTTTTCCAACGATACGCCGAATCTGATCAGAGTTGTCATTATATTCCGTTCATTATAGTATTACGAAAGAAAAATAAATAGCACGCAAGGCACTGCTTGTCAATTTGTTAGTTGAATCATACAATCTTAAATAGAAGGCAATAACAATTCAATTTCACACCTATCCCCGACCTTCTCACTCAGAGGGAAGTGCTGTTTTTGTTCCCCTCCCTCTAAATATATTTTCCTTGAGGGGTGTCATGAAGCACTGTCTGGTATGACTTCGACATTGCCTTTTGAATTTTTTTCCACTTTTGCCAAATGCTCAAATATGGGTGCTATTCCAGTGCGCCGCATGACCAGGCTGAAGTTGTCTTCACGGGTTTCGCTCAGCTCATCCTTTATGAGGTTAACCGCAGCCTCAAGGATCGGGTAGATGGTATCAATATCTGTCAGCCGGAATAGCTCTGTACCGTGTTTTGCAAACCGTCCGAACGCTCCGCCAGCCATAATTCTGCAGCCTTTCCTTTCGGCAACGATTGCACCTGTCGGGCAGACCTTGATGCAGTTGCCGCAGACACGGCAGGCATCTTCATTGATGACAGGCCTTCCGTCTTCAAAACTTATGATACGGTCAAGGCAGGCATGGGCGCACTTTTTACACTGGATACACTCCTTATCGGTTACTTTTGGTTTTGCCGCTCCGTGCATGCCAATGTCCTTTGATTCGGCTCCGGCGCAGAGATTTCCGCAGCCTGATATGGAAACGGTGAAAACACTGTGCGGCATGAGCACCTCAAAGGCCTTGTCCGCCAGAATCTCCGTAATTTTCAGTTCCTCAAGCTTTTGCTTTATCTTTGGGCCCAGCTGCCGGACGTTTATCAGATCCCTGTCGCAGCCGAAAAAACGCGAGTGGCAGAGCTCGATTTTATACAGAGCGGGGTCTTTATTCAGGCCGATCTCCGGATCAAGGTCGGTATCGGCCTGCCCCTCATCGCGGGCCTGCTGAATTTTAGCTATCTTTTCTTCACCGAACCATTCAAAATAATCATCCCGAGTCTTGATCATATCCTGCGGCGTCACCATATCCCGCTGGTCCTTGCGCGCGCACCGCTCGGCCCACAGGATAATCATATTCTTGATAATGTCATGGATCGGAATCGCATCAACAACCTGCCGCGCATCTTCATCCCATTTCATAATTACTCCTTTCCCAGTATGGAAAAATTATCAACAATGGTTTGTTATAAAGTCCATATAGCCTGTGTTGTCATTTTTGTCGAGGTATTTGACCGCCCCGCTACCCCACACTCCCACAATGAGTGCTTTTTTTATACTCATAATACCCATCGAAACTGGAAATTTAATGCTATATTTTACAGTATGGTAAACAATCAAACTTTAATTCTCAAGGAGGTGCCGCATGAAGTTTGGAGCCAGAAATCAGTTAACAGGAAAAGTAGCAGCAATTAAGAAGGGCATGCTCATGTGCCAGGTAAAAATTGAGCTTGACCCCAAGGGAACCATGTCATCGGTCTTCACACTTGACTCACTGAAGGAATTGGGAATAAAAAAGGGAGATAAGGTTCAGGTGATCGTCAAAGCCGTAAACGTGCTGCTGGCAAAATAAAATAAAGGCGCAGCGGGAAAAGCCGTTGCGCCCGGAGGAGGGGCAAAACAACACCCCGGTTACTCTACTATCTTTACTTTTATTTTCATGACTGTTCCCTGTCCTGGCAGTATGTCCATACGGGGATAATAGCGGCCGGCATAGAAGTTGGTCGATGCAGAAGTCATATCATAAGTGCCCCCATCGGAAAACCAGGTGTTTTCATTGGCTTTTGAATTGCTGGTGATACCGCATACGCAAGAGTACATGCAGAAGATGCAGCCCGGATTCCAGTTAAGGTTGGAATCGCGAGTACCGCCGATGTGTGACTCAATGCCGAGGAGTTCAAAGGTTGCATTGTCTGGATCGAATGCAGAGTGATTCTCTATATAGAGCTCTGAAAAAGCATAATACCTGCTGGCATTGTCCCATGTTATATAGTATTGAATTTTCTGGCCATCGGTATGTTTTGCTGAATATTCTTCATCCGTGCCGTAATAAATGCCGTCTGCCATATTGCCCTCAGGGCTTGCCCCCAAATGGGTTAATAGCTCCTGAAAGCAGAATGGTGCAATATTTACCTGCAGCAGTCCGTTATTGTGCAGCCCGCCGCCTTTGAAAATGATACCATGATGAGTTCCGTAGGTTGAACAGTTGTCAAAATTGGTATCATTAATGAAGCCGGTCATAACAAATGTGCCATTATCCTCATCAACGGCTTCAACGCCGTCGTAGTACTGACCTGTCTGGTCACCATGAGCTTTGACCCAAGAGTCATAAGGGCCGAACATATAAGTTGCATTGGTGTAGCCGATCTTGCGGGCAATTCGGGCAGCCTGATTTGCCTGCTTAATCGTTGCGCCATAAAAAATAATTCGGGAATCTGCATAGGTCGATGCAAAATCATTCACCAGCTGATTGATTAGCATATGGGCAAGCCAGGAATTGGCTATTCCCTCTGCAGCCGTAGGACTCACTGTATCAAAGCTATTGGTGTACAATGCTTCACCGTCTTTTGTAAATTGGTCAAGGGGCGCTGTCAGTGCATTTTTAATATGACCCTGTATAAAGTCAGTGCTTGAGCGTACATCCACGATCAGGACGCGGTTCTGCGTATCGGGCGCAGTATTGCCTGCTACTATCAAATCAGCGACATCTTTCATTGATGTGACATTTAGCTGCTTGCATCCTGTTTGAAGAAACGCCAGACAAGCCAGCGCTGCTATCGCAGTCAGTTTAAAGACATTATTTTTCATGCTATCTCCCTTTCTGTAACAATTATTATTACCTACAGTCTGCATATCTTTACTAATTATCCTAAAAATAATGATAACAAACAAATTGATATTCTCAATTGTCAGGACTGTTGCAATCGTTTTTTTCTATGGCAAACAAATATTTGAATCAGAACATTTTTTATAAATACAACAACATAGGCTTAATCTATTCAATGGTACCTAATGATAGATATTACATATTTGCACACTAACTATCGCTATGTTACCAATTACACTAACAATAAAAATATGAAATATTTTCACCCCATTTATTAACATCATAAGAGGAGAACACGGAATGAGCAACACCACACTACTACGGCCCCTGCTGGCCCTGCTTTTTGCCTGCACACTCAACAGTTCTGCCCAGGCGATGGAAACAGTATCAGATAATGCCTCTTTTACCATAAAGAGCATGGCTGCACTGGATGAAAACGGCGATCAACAAATGCTTTTTGAGGATGGCGATTCAATCCGCTTTTCAGCTAAAATTGAAACAACATCGTACAAACCCATGCTGCTGTTTGGCCGCACGTCTGCAACAGGCGTTGACGGATTTAAAGGCAAAACATTTTTGGTAAAATTCATCCGAACGTCAGATAACTACACCATAAACACCATCACGAAAGCAAAGGTCCCGGCAGGCGCAGAAGGTATTACAACAGTAAAGCTTGAGCTTTTTACATTGAAGGGTGCAAAGGCCGACACATCAATTTCAATTTCAATTAACACACCCGGTATGGCAACGGAAATTTTGAAAGATAATGTTACACAGGAAATTGCAACTCAAAACTATTATACATCGGTTGGCTACATCTGGAAGTATACAACACCTGCCAGCTACCTGACATATGCCGACCTGCCGGTGCCTCCCAAAAAGTTTCTGATCGATGTACGTGACGCATCGGAATTCGTGCAGGGTCACATTCAGGACGCTTTCAACCTTTCTCGGGCTGATTTAATGGATAACAGCCGCCCTGAGATACTCTTCAACCTGGTGCCTGACATTAACACGCCCATCATTACCTACTGCAACGGCTATGGCCAGGACAAACAGTTTGCAGACCAAGCAGCAACTCTTGGCTATCAGAATGTGCGCTATTATACTAATGGTATAAACGAATGGAAGACTGCTAGCTACCTTGTCATGGAAACCGAGAGGATTAAGGAGATCGTTGACGCAAACGATAATTCCAGCTACATTGTTGACGTGTGGACCACCGATACCGCAGACAATGCAAAGGGTATAATACCTGGTGCCAAGGCCGTTGACATTTCAGAATTCTGGGACAGCACCAGCAGTACATTGATCGATAATGGAACGGCTCTCACCACAGTATGCCCTGACAAAACAAAACCAATTATTTTTTATTGCGGTGGCTGGGCTTGCGGAAAATCCAAAACAGCTTGCAGTGCGGGAAAGAAACTTGGCTACACGAAGCAGTACCGCTATCAGGGCGGCGTTAATGAATGGAAGGATGTGTACGGCTACACAACAGTACCGACACCATAATCAGACTGATTTTCTCCTGTTAATAAAAAGCCCCGCCATTTGGCGGGGCTTTTTAACTTCTATGCAGAGCTGATTTAAAATTATACTAAAACTTATAGTGTACTTAAAAATATAAACCAATAAAGGCGGTGCCGCATGAAGTTTTGAGCCAAAAATCAGTTAACAGGAAAAGTAGCAGAAATTAAGAAGGGCATGCTTATTTGTCAGGTAAAAATTGCGCTTGATTCCAAAGGAACCATGTCGTCGGTCTTCACGCTTGACTCTCTGAAGGAGTTGGGATTAAAAAAAGGGGATAAGGTACAGGTAATCGTAAAAGCCGTGAACGTGCTGCTTGCAAAATAATAATCGCAAGAGATTTACGGGGTCTTTTTAACTAGCCTCTGAATCATACTGTCACTGAGCATACCCGTAAACTTGATGCCACTGATCAACTCACTGAAGCGTTGCCTGGTCCACATGATTTCAGCTTCGGTCTCAACACGCATGATCGTGTTGGGTATGGCAATATCCATTACAAGAACAGCCCCGCTCTTCAGACTTTCAGTGCGTGGGAACCGGGCTGTCGCACCGCTTGCACTCAGATTTGCGATCCGGCATTGCTGATGCTGCATGTTCTGACCCTTGATCCGATAGGTGGCATTGAGTTCGACATTGAAGCGTACCTTGCCGCGCATCTTTTCATACAATGATTTTTCCATTTTCTGCATTGCCCCCTCTACTGGTTTGGGATTTTACAAATCAGAACCGTATTACGTTGTTAAACTTACCTGATTATACATTCACTTATTTATAGCTTCCTGCTTTTACGTGTTAGTTAATTATTCCCGGCAAACATTGCATGGTCGCTTTAATCAGATCGACCTCTTTGAAGGGTTTACTCACGTACCCGTCATACATTCCCTCGATCTGTTCCTCCACTTCCCAACGTTCCTGACCTGTAATAACAAGTATTGGAATATCTTGAACAGCTTCATCATTTTTTAGGATGGCTGCCACCTCGTATCCGTTCAAAACAGGCATCTGTATGTCCAGCAGTATCAGGTCGGGGGGGCATGTGCGGACCATCTCAACTGCTTCCTGTCCGTTAACCGCCTCGATCAGCTCAAGGTCGTATTCTTCGTAAAACGATTTTATCAAATCACGAATATCGCTACTGTCATCGACAATGAGTATACGCGGCTTTTCAAAACTTATAGTCATATTAATCCATGGATCAGCGCTTCTGTAATAGCTTAAATAACATTGCGCCATAGTAGTATCTATACGAGCAAAGCTATGTGACGCGTGCAATAAAAAACCCCTCCTGACTGAATGGAGGGGTCTGCCACACAAAAACTTCTATAACCGGCAGCCCCGCTATCCTTTGTTTTGAGGACCGGAGGTTTTGCGTCCCAGCCTTACAGCTGGTTTGCTCTTTTCAGTTTAATACTTTGAAACCTCTATTTTATAATCTAATCAAAAAAAAACCTATCGGACATTTAGATTCAGAACTTTTTCATCCATGCATAATTACAAATACAAGTATTGTGCCAATACGGTTTAATAATTAAAATGATGTTTATTCAGCTAGTTAAAAATAAATAAACAAGATTTGTCCATTGAAGAGTGTCCTGCAATAATACAAACCTGCATCATACACAAATGTTTTAAATATGCGCTATTGCAAATCCAGTAACATAAGTTCCTTTGTTAAAGCTTGAGCTTACAAGGGCTCATGATCATGAACGATTATTCCAAGATAACCGGCGATCGTTAATTTATTTCAAAATGAATAGAGAATGCCATATCTTGTTGTCGTGCTTGGTCTCCAATAATTCCACATTACTGCTCTCTTGACCATTACGTAAATATTCCACATTATTTGAAAGAAGTCTTTGTCCTGTAAGATTAAGTTAAACAAAATTCTAAATCATACAAATTGTACATTTTAAATTACTATGAATTTCTTGCAAAAACATGTCGCCTTCGATAAGGTTGAGCACTGAAACAGTCATCTGTACATACTTCAATAAAATGCATAATACGAACATGCGTATTTTTAGATCTATCTTAATTGTAATCGCGTTTCTTTACTGTATCGGAGCGATTCTAATCAACTTTGCTAACCGCTCGTGTGCAGAAAAACCCGGCAATAGGCCATTAATGATTCCTGTTCCACCAGCCGGAAAGCTCTACCACGGCGTACATCCCATGCCGCTGTCATCACGTGATGAAGATATATCAACAGATGATCTTACATCATATGAAAAGACTGCAGGTAAACCTGCTGCCTGGGTCGATATTTCACAGCACTGGGCTATTAACCGGAAATTTCCTGAACCTACAGCAGCATGGATACGCACCGGAGGGAGCGTTCCCTATATCCGTCTTATGCTCTGGAGTACAAAAAAAGAACATGAGAAGGAACCACTCTTCACCCTTGACGCAATTTTAAAGGGAACCTTTGACAATGATTTCCTCGCCTGGGCTGCTGCTGCCGGAGAATTTGGCTCACCCCTTATTGTTGAATTCGGCCCTGAGATGAATGGCTGGTGGTATCCCTGGAACGGTTATTGGAACGGCAGCGGTGAAACAAAGAGCTACGGTGATCCTTCGCTTCCTGACGGACCTGAGCGGTTTCGTGACGCCTACCGACATATAATAGATATTATGCGCAAAGCAAGTGCCCACAATATTTTGTGGGTCTTTCATGTCAATTACAATGACTGGCCAAATAAATCGTGGAACCGTTTTGAAAACTACTACCCCGGTGATGACTATATCGACTGGTTTGCGGTGAGCATATACGGCGCACAACAGCCAATACAGGCGCAGTGGCCGGAATTCAGTGAGCTTATGGAACCGGTTTATCACCGCCTTGAAAAGTTAAGTAACAACAAACCCATTATGGTTTCGGAATTCGGTGTTTCTGCAAACTCTACAGGAGGCAGCCAGGCCATTTGGGCTCAGCATGCGCTTGAGGGACTTACTGCTGGCCGATGGCCCCATGTGATTGGTTTTGCCTGGTGGAACGCTGCATGGCAGAACGATGCAAATCCTCAACACGACACCAGCATGCGGGTGCAGGACAACCCTGCCCTTGCCGCAGTTTTCAAGAAATATGTCGGCGGTATGGAGAAGGTGCTGGGAAGGATCACTAAGTGAAAGCTTTTCTGTTTGCTGCAGCCGCACTTGGCCAAACATTGTGCTATCTGAGTCTTCTGCGAATCGGGAATCTTCGACAGCATATACCTGCAGCTCTGGCTCTTTTTGCAGTATTATTTTTGTTGTATATCCTGACGCTGCTCATACTGCCAAAAGAAAATAATACTGATTTTCAGCCTAACATTATTAAAAAAAAATATCTGCTATCCATCCTAACACTTGCGCTATTATTTCGTTGCATACTTTTGCCGAGCATTCCTTCGCTTTCAGACGACATCTACCGGTATGTCTGGGAAGGCAGAGTCGTATCCGAAGGGCTTAATCCCTTTGCCCTTGCACCAGACTCTCCCGCGCTTGCACAACTTCGGGATGCAACGATTTTCCCCCTTATCTCACGGCCAAACCTGACGACCATTTATCCTCCACTGGCTCAGTTTATTTTTGCCGCAGCATCGGTCGTTAACTATTCAGTCTATTCGATGAAAGCTGCTTTCATTATCTTTGACCTTGCCACCATAGGTCTGCTGCTGCTAACTCTTAATACCCTGAGCATGAATCCTTTGCGAGTGGCATTGTATGCGATCAACCCCTTGGTTATTGTTGAATTTGCCGGAAGCGGTCATCTTGATAGCGCCGGCATATGCTTCATGATGCTTGCACTGTATCTTTGTCTAAAACGACAAAGTCTCTGCTCAGCTGCAGTATTTGCACTGTCATTTCTGGTAAAGCTTTTTCCCCTGCTTCTGCTGCCTGCAATTATACGCACAAGAAAAGCTGCTGCAGCACTCATCTTCTTCTGTGTTTCCGCCATTGCTTTTCTGCCGTTTCTTAATGCCGGGCAAGGATTATTTCACTCTCTTGGCATTTATGCAAAGGACTGGATGTTTAACAGCGCCTTGCATACTCTGCTTCTGAAGGTTGTGCAGGACAACCAACTCGCAAGGCGCATTGCTGCCTTCATCTTTATTGCTATTGCCTCATGTATCTACTACAGATTTTTTAAACAGCTAGACAGAGAAGAACCAATTTCAACACATCATGCCTGTTTTCAGCTCTTAGGTGCTTTCCTGCTCTGTATGCCTGTTGTTCATCCATGGTATGTTTGCTGGATAGTGCCATTTCTTGCAATTTCCCCTAACAGGGCCTGGCTTTTTTTATCAGGGGCTGTATTTTGGTCCTACTGGATACTCCGAGGCTTTGCAGCTACGGGCCAGTGGCTGGAATCACCTTTGGTACTGTACTTGCAGTATATTCCCTTTTTTATGCTTCTGCTGTATGATTGGCTTTCACGAATTCGCAAAAGGAACAAACCATGCGCAGTGCCTTTACAGCCCTGACAGTCTTCGTACTTCTAGCCCTTGGCTGCACAATCTGCAGTGCCACAGGAGACAGTCACATCTACTCAGACCTTGCGCAGCGGCTGCTTGAACACGTTAAATACGGCGAGCCCCATACCGCAGAACTGACTTCCCTCCAGATAGCTGAACCTGCAGTCCTTTACAGGGAATTACAGACAGACGTCAGCAAAAAAGCCTTCTGGATAAATATTTACAATGTTTTTGCTCAGCTTCAGATGCAACAAAATGCTGAACTGTATAATGATAAAATTTCATTCTTTAAATCTAAAAATTTTATTGTTGCCGGACACAGACTGAGTCTTGATGATATAGAGCACAGAATGCTTCGCCGCTCTGAACCGGCCTTTCTGCCCGAATTCATACGGCCTTTCTTTATGTCAGGCTACATGCGCCGCCTCAGCTTATCCCGTATTGATCCGCGCATGCACTTTGCCCTGAACTGCAATGCGCACAGCTGCCCGCCAATTATATTCTATGAACCCTTAAAAATAGACGAGCAGCTTGATAAGGCTACACTCAATTATCTTACAACCTCCGTAATCTATGATACTAAAACAAATGTAGTGCAGTTGCCTGAACTTTTCAGCTGGTTTCCAGATGACTTTGGAAAGCGGCGAGGAATTATCGAACTGCTTCGGCGCTTTAATATTATCGGCCATGATGTTGAACCAATATTCACCTATACACCATGGAACTGGACACCTGAACCCGGTCGCTTTAACTAGCAAGGCAGCATCATAAGGCATGCAGACTCTTATAATAACTATTATTCTCAGCTTTCTTTTGTGCTTCAGCGCAAGATCCTCGGCTGAGCTTCGTCGTGACTACTACAAAACGGGACGGGTTAGCAGCGAAACGGATATCGTTGATGGAAAAAAAAAGAGCGAGATTCAGTATTATGAAAATGGACTGCTTAAAAGCCGCTGCTCCTATCAGAATGGGCTGCTTGAAGGAATAGCACAGGAGTACTACGAAATAGGTTCTACGAAAACTCTTACTATTTACAAAAATGGTTTGATAGACGGCCTCGCAAAAAACTTTTACGAAAGCGGTAAACTTAAAAGCGAAACGTTCTACGTAAATAATCTTATTGAGGGTATGGCTAAAACCTATTATCCAAGCGGAAGGCTTGAAACTGAGCATGGGTATATAAACAATATGCTCGACGGTCCTGCGCGCAGCTATTATGAAAGCGGACGGCTCAAGTCCGACTGCATGCATCGCACGGGAGTTAAAGTTGGCCTTTGTAAAAACTATTATGAAAGCGGCAATCTTATTAAAGAAGAGACATGGCTGTCCGGCAAACAAAACGGAGCGGCCCGCGAATTTTATGAAAGCGGAAGCGTCAGGACCTTTCAGACATACCACGACGACCTGCTGGAAGGTAAAAGCACAATCTACTATCCAAGCGGCAACCTTCAGACTGAATACACCTATAACAACGGTGTTCAAAACGGTGATCTAAAAACTTTCTATGAAAGCGGTAATCTTAAATCTCACTATTTATATGTTTCAGGCAGCTGGAATGGAGCTGGCCGGGAATATTATGAAAGCGGGAACCTAAAGTATGAAGCTCAGGGCAGCAGCGGCAAGCCCAACGACATGGCATATACCTATTATGAAAATGGCAAGGTGCTTTACCAGGACAGTTACGAAGATGGACGCCTGATGCTTCGCAAGATATTTGATCCCATGGGCAATATCATTCAACAGGACAAGACCCCATAAGGCTATGCATGATAATCTACTTATAATGTTTGTAAAATACCCCAGGCCAGGCTATGTAAAAAGCCGTCTTGCATTCAAACTTGGCGATATTGAGGCCACGCGAGTCTATCGGTCTGTCACGGAGAACCTGATTTCTGCAATTGTCCAGCCATCCAAAGATGCCTGCTATGAAATAGCTGTTACCTACTCTCCTGCAGAGGCTGCGCAGGAAATGCGGGCATGGCTGGGCAGCGGTTTACAGCTCATCGCCCAGTCAGGCGCAAACCTTGGAGAACGGATGCAGAAAGCCTTTTCGGACGGATTTTCCCGGGGCTATAAAAATATTATTATCATCGGTAGCGACTGCCCGGCAGTTACAAATGAGTTAATAATATCCGCCCTGGAAAAACTTAAGTCCCATGATGTTGTTATAGGCCCGGCGTATGACGGTGGCTACTACCTCATCGGTCTCTGCCGTTCTGAACCAAAGCTCTTTGCCGGCATCGACTGGAGCACAGAGCTTGTTCTCAAGCAGACCATTGAGCGGTGCACCGCATTACACCGCAGCTATGTTCTGTTGCCCGAACTACGCGATATAGACAGGATTGAGGATCTTGCATATTATCGCGGACTGGGCATGATACTATGATTGCTCACACTCCCCGTATTACAGTCATTATACCTGCCCTCAATGAGTCAGCATCCATTAGCCATGTTATTCGGGACATTCCGCAAAGCATGGTATCTGAAATTATCGTTGTCGATAACGGATCAATCGACGGAACTGCTGACATTGCACGTCAGGCTGGTGCTCGTGTTGTTTATGAGTCGCACCGGGGTTATGGGGCAGCATGCCTTGCAGGTATTGCCTCCGCAGAAAAACCCGATATTATTGTTTTTCTGGATGGTGACTACAGCGACTATCCCGACGAGCTGAGCCTGCTGGCTGAACCAATTATAAATGACGAGGCGGATCTTGTCATCGGATCGCGCATGGCTGGTGCTAACGTCAGACGCGTTTTGCTGCCCCAGGCTTACTGGGGTAACCGGCTGGCAACATTTCTTTTGCGCCTTTTATATGGCTTCAAATTTACCGATCTTGGCCCGTTTCGCGCAATACGTGCCCAATCACTGAAAGCTTTGGGTATGTGCGACCGTGACTTTGGGTGGACCATAGAGATGCAGATTAAAGCTGTACGGCAAGGGCTGCGCATTCAGGAAATGCCGGTTCGGTACAGGCACAGGATCGGCACCTCAAAAATATCCGGAACTTTAACAGGAAGCATAAAGGCGGGCTGGAAAATACTCTACACAATATTTCATTACTATCTAAGCGGAGTCAGAAAATACTGACCTTTATTCGCATGCGGTTCTTGTATTCATTGTCATACGTCATCTTTTCAATTAAATGAGTAATGCTCTCCTAATGCAAACTATTAAATCTATTTGTAGCAAGTTTTGTCTGTTTGTCGTATATGAAAATAATAATTTTTAACAACTTGTAATACTGGCATTGTGTATGAATAAGCGATTTCGTCCGGTTGTTTTATTTCTTATCCTCATTGGCCTGGCTGTTTTTTTTACGACAGAAGTCAAGTATACGTTTAAGCTCATCAGCAGCAAATTTTTGAAACAGCCCTCCGATGACCAGCCGCCTCAAGAACTCGCCTCAACAGTACGGTATGAACAGCTGTATCAGGGCGCTGAGATTATCGCAATAGATACTGCGACCGCAACAGAAGACAATGATGCGCCCACCGCACTCGACGGCATGGATCTGCAGGAAATCGCTGATTTCAGGATCGCAAAGGTGGCGCAATACGAATCACTTAATATTTTTCCTGCCGGCTTTAATCCGCTTCAGGGCAGCAGCGCAAGAATCTATACAAGCATTGCGCCGGGGGCAAAATGGAACGGCACCGCACCCTTTTACATAGCCAATCCTTACTGCCTCATTATACTGTCATGCGCCCGTAGCGTTATGCCCATAAATCTTCACTGCCATGATAGTGAGATCAACTACAGCGATGGCCGCATTGAAGAAATGCTCAAAGGTGAAAGCGCACGGTGCTTTTTTGATATGGCATACGGGGAAGCAGCGCCGCTTCCTGGAACTCTGCAGGTCGTTATGGTGAATGCCTATGACAGCGGTTATTACTTTGCAAGCATTGATACGCTGCAGTCACAAAACATAAAGCTGGATACAAAGCCCGGAAGCATTGTAGGTGGAATTTTCAGCCAATCATCCTATTACAATATGCTCCCCAAGCAAGGGAAAAACAACATAAGCCCGGAAGATCCAAAAGGGTGGATATCACTCCTGCAGCGGGACGCCCCGACTAAAATCATTGTTAAGCTCTGGCGCGTCAGGCCGCAGTCGGCGGCAGACCGGGCTGATATGCAGTATCTATTTTTAATAGAGCATTAAGTTTTCCTACTCAGCTTACAGCTATCATCGTACTCTATTTAAAAAAAAAGAGCTGAAGATACACTCTCCAGCTCTTAATGCGCAAATTGTAAGATTATGTTTAGCGGGCGTTTGCAGCAAATCCGAAAGCTCGGCGTGCGCTGTTGAAAAAACCTTTTTTAGGTTTACCCTCTGTTCGCTCCCTTGGCATTGAGGATTCTTTTTTCTCAGGGCGATGCGAAGGCTGCTGTTTCTGAGCGCGAAAAGCGGGCTTCTGCCCTGGCCTTGGCGCACGAGGCGCAGGCTTCTGCTGCGGCTTGTGGCTTGCAGGCGGCTTCAGGTGAGCATAGGCTTCTGTGGCAGTGGTTTCTGTTTTTTGGAGCTGAAGCTTTGCCCCCAGTGACCGTTCAAGGCAGCGCACGAGATCTTTATCGTCTCGCGTGACAAAGCTGTATGACTCACCGGTTTTTTCAGCGCGACCGGTACGGCCAACACGGTGCGTATAAGCATCAGCGGTATCCGGCATATCGTAATTGATGACATGAGAGATATCTGCCACATCAATGCCGCGGGCGGCTATATCTGTAGCCACAAGTACGCGGTAGGTTCCTTTTCGGAAACCGTCAAGGGCCTGCTGCCGCTTGAGCTGAGATAGATTGCCGTGCAAAGATGTAGCCTCAACACCAGTTCTTTCAAGCTGCTGCGCAAGGCTTTTTGCCCTGTGCTTTGTGCGTGTAAACACAAGCACGGACGAGACACCGTTGTTATTAAGAATGTTTTTCAGAAGCGTTGTTTTGCCCTCCGACTCCACGGCATAAAATGCCTGCGTCACGGTTGATGCCGGCGCTGCATGGCCAATCTGTATGGTGACTGGATCGCGCAGGATATCGCGCGCCAAGGTCTGTATTTCCCTTGGCATGGTGGCTGAAAAAAGAAGTGTCTGCCTGTCTTTCGGCAGCCGCTTGATGATTCTTCTGATGTCCGGAAGAAATCCCATGTCAAACATCTGGTCGGCTTCATCAAGCACAAGAACCTCGACAGTGCCAAGATTGATGGTGCCGCGCTCCACATGGTCCAGAAGCCTTCCCGGACAAGCTGAAACAATATCCACGCCGCTGCGAAGTTTTTGAATCTGGGGCTGAATGCTCACACCGCCATAGATGCTCATGCCGCGATGCGCCGTATGGCGTCCTAAATCCCGAACCACCTGATTGGTCTGCTCGGTGAGCTCGCGTGTGGGGGCAATAATAAGAGCCCGGACATTGCCGCGTGCTTTGTTCATCATGCTCTGCAATATGGGCAGCACAAAGGCTGCTGTTTTTCCTGTGCCGGTCTGGGCAGTGCCCATAACATCGCGGCCTTCAAGAATCGGTGGCATGCCCTGCTTCTGGATAGGCGTAGGAATGCTGTAGCCCAGAGACTTGATGCCGATCATAATTTTTTCGTCAAAATTAAATGTTTCAAAATTCATAGTTTTTTTGTTCTCTCTTTTTAATTAATACGTGCTGTACTTAAAAGTGTGTGCCATGCATGCATGACGGTATGTGTTACTGTAACCTGTCTGATTTTACATTGCCTGCTGTATGCTCCTTGCGACCTTGAATTAGTGATTAGGGACGCTGAATAGAAGAAAAGCCCATGGAATCAACTCAAATCCCGCGGGCTTTTATTTATCAAAAGATACTGGAATTTCAATCAACGTCTGGTGATTAGTTGTAATACGAAAACAATGTACACGGAATTAAACAAAATGTCAAACAATAAATAATTTTATTTTTTTCTAATTTCTTTTAGCCCAGCAATACCGTTTGCTAATATCGGAGCATCAATTATCATGCAAATGAACAGCCCGCATTTTACGCATTATTTACAGAAGGTCTAATCTTTATCTTTTTTAGCGCGGGCTGCGATTTCAATTCGAATCGGAATGCCGTCAAAGCCGAAATGTTCACGCAAGGCCCGTTCAAAATACCGCAAATAGGCGGGCTGAAATGCATCCGGGTGATTTGTGAAAATTTTAAAAGTAGGCGGTGAGGTAGCAACCTGTGAAGAATAATAAATCCGCGTTCGGCTTGTGGCCCCTCGAGGAGGCTGATATTGATTATAGATTTGCTCAATACCACGGTTCACTTCGCTGGTAGGAACTCTTCGTGTATAACAGGAGCTAAGATTTTCAATCACCTCAAACAGCTTCCTCACCCGAAGGCCCGTAACAGCAGAAATTGTTAAAATTGGAGCAAAATCAATAAATGAAAGCTCGGCGCGAACATTCTCAACAAAAGCCTCATGCGTTTTTGTCTCTTTTTCAATAAGATCCCATTTGTTAATCAAAATGATACAGGCTCGTTTTCGATCATAAATTTCCGCAGCCAGTTTTGCATCCTGCGTGGTAACCCCCTGTGAGGCATCAAGCATGAGAATGCAGATTGATGAACGGTTTATGCAGCGCAGCGCCTGAAATGCCGTATATTTTTCAAGACTATAACTGATACGGCTTTTTTTGCGAATTCCCGCAGTATCAATAAAGCGCATT
>CAIWCT010000334.1 GCA_903911225.1 uncultured delta proteobacterium | reverse complement strand
TTTTTAGCTTAATAATGATTTTATAATCATATGTTTCAGCTTGCATGCACTATCGGTTCAGCTATCTGCAACGCGACAAGTGCTTTTTTGCTGCAGCAAAAAATCCATTAGCGCTGCAGTGTATAGCATCCATGTGAAGACTGAAAGTTTCAGCCCATAGCAACAAGGGAAAAAAAATGCAGGAAAACAGGCCGGCATCCACCAAACCGCGGGCAAAGGCAACCATACTTGTCGTAGATGACAGCCCAACCATAAGAAAATTGGTTTCAATGACCCTTGAAAGCAGGGGATATGGCGTTGTTGTAGCCTGCGACGGCGTGGATGGGCTTGCGAAAATGCATGAGGGTCTGCCTGATCTCATTCTCTCTGACATCTCCATGCCCAAGCTTGATGGCTATCAATTCTGCAAGGTCGTTAAAAGCAATAAAGAAACAAAACATATTCCAGTCATAATGCTCTCCGGCAATGATGGTCTTTTCGACAAAGTGCGCGGTAAAATGGCAGGCTCTGCCAATTACATCACTAAGCCATTTGAGCCTAACTATCTGGTAAAGGAAATTGAAAAATTTGTTAAAATAGACAGAGGTTATGCGCAGCCCCCCCCTGCCCCATCAAGGCAGCCGGCAACTGCCGCACAGAAGCCCGCTACCGCTCAGGGAGGGTCCATTGTTAAGCCTGTCGATTCCGTAGCGGCCAAGCAGCTTTCAAAAAAGCTTTCCGGGATATACATACCGCCGGCTGCTATTTCTTCCGGCAATACAGGCTCAAGCCAGACTATGCCCGAAGGAGCCAGCCTGCACGCAGGAGTCGTCAATCAAACAACTTCCGGCAAAGCTCCGGCTCAAGCACCTGGAGCAAAACGGCCCACGCCAAAGCATAGCGATGAGCCGGAAATTAAAATTTTCTATCACAACGAATCCGATGCTGCTCAGCCCCCTAAACATGCAGGCGCCCCTTCTCCGACGGAACAGCCTTTTGATGGGAATAGGCCTGGGCAAAAACGCCCTGTTTCAGAACCATTTGCGCCGCCCGCACAACATACTGCCAGCGCAGGATTAGGAACTAAGGCATCATTAACAACAGCGAATCAAATCCCGAACAACGCTTCACCTCCAACGACCCTTTGGCAGGCCCAGCAGATTCGCAGCGCACAGTCTGAAGCAGAAAAGAATCATGCAGCACCGCAAACACAGCCGCAGGCTCCTCCTGCAGCACAACCATTTATTGCGCAAGGCCCGGCTTCACCGCCACCGTTGCGCGCAGTAGCGCAACAACAGACAAGCAGCATAAAAACAGCCTGCACCGGATGCGGCACTGTATATACTAATATAAAACCTGAACATATAGGCAAGTATGCACGCTGCAAAAAATGCGGCACACGATTCCTTATCAGTTAGTGGTGTGTCCGACATCATAGACTCCGAACAGCACCACAAGCTTCATGCAAGCATAATGTCGCGGAAGAATGTATTAAAAGCTGTCAACCAATTAAAAGCCATTGCTTTTTCAGTTAAAAACCGGTTAAGTTAATAAATATATTATTGTAAATCCGTACGACAATCAGAGGAATGCCATGGCCGAAAACGCCATTTTAGTGGTAGATGACAACCCGCCTGAACTTGAAATGATGCAGGGGCTGCTGAAATCAAGAGGCTTTACTGTTATCACCGCAATTGACGGCGATGACGCTATTGCCAAAGCGACTGCCATGCACCCTCGGCTGATTCTGCTTGATGTCATCCTGCCGAAAAAAAACGGCTTTCAGGTCTGTCGCCAGCTGAAAACATCGCCGGAGACAAAGGATATTAAAATAATTATGGTCACCCAGAAAAACCAGGAAAGCGATCGTTTCTGGGGACTCAAGCAGGGGGCAGACGACTACCTGACCAAACCGCTGAAGGATGAAGCCCTGCTGTCATGCATTGCAAAGCATCTATAAAAATTATTGACGAAATTATAACGGCTTCAGGGTCTCCCAGAATAAGCAATTATCAAGGATGAAAAATTGATGCACAGCGATCAATCAGTTCGTCATATTGCTCTTACCTGCCCACACTGTGGCAAGCACTATAAAAAAGTGCCCTACGATGCCATAAAAAAGCATCGATTTGCATTCTGCAAACAGTGCAATACAAAATTCCCCGTTGAACCCTCAGTGCTGGAAGAAGCGCTGAAACAGGCTACGCTGGCCCTTGCGGGTCAGAGCATTGAGGTTTCAGCATCAACAAGTCAGTATAAAGCACCCACTACTGCCCTGGTTGGAGAGCATGAATCGGAACCAGAGAGGGAAGCACAGGATTTTCCGCCAGCGCCGCCCACATCAGGTGAGCGACATGAAGACAGCGCGGCATCTAAGCTGTTTGCCTCACATAACATGGAAATAAAAGAACAGCCTGCCATTACAAGTTCTTTCGAACAAAAAATTAATACGCTTGCGGCAAAAATAGAAGAAACTTTCGGCCAGCCACCGGAGGTAATTCCGGCTGTGGAGACAGGCAGGATTCCTTTTGAAAACATTTTTGGCGACACCCTGATCAAAAAAACGCAGGCAACACCAATCCCTGCAGCACAGGAGGATGATACTACCAGGTCATCTGCCGCCGATATTCAGGAACTGCAAAGCATACCTTTTGAAGAATTGAGCAAATATCAGCCAGATGAGGCTGCTGTAGAAAAAGTGTCTGGACAGGAAGTGTCTGAAGCATCCATGATAGGAGATCAGCTCGGCGATGCTTCACTTGACATTAAGGCATACCAGAAAACAGAGGAAGAGCCCCTGTTTGAAAATCAGTTCATCGCTACATCCCCTGAACCCGCCTTTTATGATGCTACTCTTGAAGAAGTCGTCATTGATGATCAAGCCTGCGAGGCTTCACCTGAAACCAATGCCG
>CAIWCT010000333.1 GCA_903911225.1 uncultured delta proteobacterium | reverse complement strand
GTATTGCTTCTGACATGGAAGTTCTCCTTATTAAATTGTTTTAGTCCTTATTGATCATGATGCTGCGCAACCCGGTTGCCACGCATCAGGGCTCGATGAAGGAAATGGCAGTTGCCCCCATCTCTTTGCCCAGGTATTTGTTCAGCGATCCGGCGCCGGGGTCGTTCTCTTTGTATAGTTCCCGGATGTTTTTTCTCCGCTCATGCACGAGCTTCATATACGGAGAATTGGGATCCTGCGGCTCTGCTTTTTTCCACATTTCGATCCAGGCTTTCAGGTAGTCACGGGCGCAGTTGGCAAGCATTTCAATATTCTCTTTGGTTTTTTCCACAGAGCCCGTGATGATATAGGGTGAATGGATTGCCCGTACCCAGTGGAACACGCTGCTTTTCAGGCCGGGTATGGACATGATGTAATTCATGTACAGCTCTTCAAGGGGCTCATAGTAATATTTGTTCAGATAATCGCTATTTCTTCCCGGATCATCGGCGGGCATAAGATCGCAGATGAAGAAGATATGCTCTTCCGACTCATCCCAGTCCATTATAAAATAGGGGATATCATATTCCTTGGAAGGTGTCAGGACCAGCACATCGGCGGTCATAATCCCGAAGAAAAGCGAGCTTGATATGCCCAGCTTATCGATTTTATCCGCCGTATAGGCTCGGTAATAGGAGGGCTCGTTATCGATTTCGAAATTGTGGAGGCTCGTGATATCCTGCCCCTCGAAGGTGAATATCTGTTTCGGGCTGGCCACCTGTATCATTTCCGTCAGTTCATCAAGTATGGGGTAGAACTTGGCCCGCGCGCTTTCCGTGGCGCCCGCGGTACCGGTTTTTAATTTAGCTTTCGCTTTTGCGCCGGCGCCCACGACAATGGTAATGGCTTTTTCAGGGCATCCCCGCTCGCAGGTGCCGCACTCAAGGCATTTTTCCGGGTCCGTCATAATGCACAGCCCGTCTTGGATCTCCAGAATTTTCATGGGGCAGGCATCAATACAAAGCCCGCAGCCAATGCAAAGACTTTCATCCACTTTAAAAATTGAAGCTGCATTTTCAGTAGTCATGTGTAACATCGCCTCCTAGTAATAAATTTATTGATTCAGATTGCTCTATCAACGAGTAGCAACTACAACCACATTTTTATGGGCACCTGGTAATCCTGAAGCAGCATTCATCATCGCCTGCGGGCATGTGTTTCATCCTTTCCCAGCGGGCTACCTTGTATTTTTCCCCCAGGGTACAATCCAGGTCACAGAGCAGAGGGCAGGGGTCAGGCAATTTATACTTTCTTGTCGCCTCAAGATGCGGGCATTTCTCAAGATGTTCATACCAGGCAACATCCCCCTTTTCTTCCAGCTTTTCCACCCAGAGCTTCCAGCCCATTGCCGGGAACATATCTATTTCGGCCATCAGGATATCGCCTATGTTCTTGCCCTCAAAACGAGCGGCCCGCAGCTTGAAATTTTCTTCATAAACTGCTTCATAGATCGCTTTCCCTTTTTCCGGACCGTAGACCTTAACAAGCGACTGATACTGCATCGGCGCCTTTAAAGCCGCCATCTCAACCAGCATATCCCTCTGCTTTTCCCAAGGGATTTCTTTTCCAACAACTTTCGTCATGATAGCCTCCTTAATAAATTAAGCAGCACGTGACATCATTACCAGCACCAGTCCATACCGCCATCAACGCTTAGGTTTTGGGCCGTGATATAGGCTGCATCATCAGAGGCCAGAAAGGTAATAGCCCCGGCGATATCAGCTGCCGTGCCGCAGCGGGGTATAAGCAGCTGCCCGCTTGCAATCGACTGTTCTACCAGCCAGTCGGCAAAGGAATCTTTCTCCATCATCATCTCTTTTTCGACACCGCTGTATATCTCGGTTGCAACGATCCCCGGCGCAACACAGTTTACCCGTATGCCCATGGGGGCAAGGCATTTGGCGAGTGTTTTCGTGAACATGATGATCGCGGCTTTAGAAGAGGCGTAGGCCCCCGACATGCCTTTCGCGCTGCGGGCTACAAGCGATCCCAGCGTCACTATTGCCCCCTTGGTATCATTGTTCATCATATTCTCAGCGCAGGCTCTGCAGAAAAAGAATGAACCCCGCGTATTTATGTCATACACGCGGTCCCATTCCTCGACGCTAATTTCAAGGGCTGAAGACTGCGTTTCGCTGATGCCCGCGTTTGACACAGCGATATCGATCGGTCCAAAAACGCCCACAGCTTTTTTTATGAGTTCATTAATTGAATCCGGATCAGCCACATCAACGCGAATATACGCAGCTGTCCCGCCGGATTCTGTAATTTCTTTCGCCACTGCTTCACCGCTTTCCTGGCTCCTGTCAGCAATAATAACCTTGCCGCCTTCGTCGGCAAATCGGCGGGCAACACCTTTGCCGATGCCGGCTGCCGCTCCTGTAATAATGATATGCTTATTTATAAATCTTTTTGCACTTTGCTCCATTTATATCTCCCTATATTGGTTGTTGTAGTAACAGTTGGCTACGCAACTAGTTACTTTTTATAATAATTTCCCGTTTGTCAAATTCTCATGAACCTTACGAAGTACATCCTTGCAAATCTGAAGATGTTCAAGGGAAATATCTTTCATGGCGCATAAGCCGTTTGCAATGCCCAACGGTATCAGTTCTTGTTCCAATTCTTTACCTTTATTGGTTAGATAAATACGTTTTTGTCTTCGATCTATTTTATCAGGCACACGCACAATAATGTTGCGCTTCTCAAGTCCGTCTATTTGACGCGTTAAAGTTGTTTTATCTTTACACATGCCATCTGCGAGCTGCTGCTGAAATTGGCCGTTTTCTTTCCACAGCAGCAGCAAAATCATCCACTGCTCAACGGTTATATCGTAGTTGGCTTTTGTAAAAATATTCTGTAAACGGCATAGCTGGGCTCTTGCTGTCTTGTCCAGAAGATACGATAACGAATCATTTATGTTAAATTCTTTTGTATAGTCCATTGTTGAGATAGCCAAGCTAATATTTTTACAGTTAATGATATTCCAGGAAACATCAGACGTGCAGCCCTCCGACAAGGTCCGCTGCAGCATCTGAATTAGTTGAACTTACAACTATAAAATTACACCATACAATTTCTCGTGTCAATAAGTAATTGTCCGCAGATAATACGAATCTGCTTCTTTTCTCAAAAAACCTCAAGAAGGAATCATATATCGGGTCTAAGCATAGCGGCATGCAATCTATCAACAAAACCTTGCAGGATGGGAACATACGGGACCAGCTTTATTTGTTTAAACATAAAAACAAAACTGCGCACACCAATCTTGATGCTCTCGTAAAAAGTCAAAATTCAACAAAGCAGCCATACCGTCGAACACCGGTATCTGAAAATTTCAGATAGTTACAAAGCCCTGGCACCGGTTTTCACCGGCCTGCAGACTGTGTACGAGGGCACCAAGGTTTCTTCATAAATAATCACATGCAATCGCATACACACTTGACAGCAAACAAGAAAGCCTATACATAATAAAACGGCTATTGGCTTTGAAGCCAAATTCAATTTTTTCCACGAGAAGATAGAACTACGCCATATCAAAAGCGAGCGGTCGGATTTGCATGCAAAGATCATCAGCCTCAGCGGTGCGACACTTAGCGATATGCTGTAAGAGAAAGGAGAGTAGCTATTGGCCGAACAGGATAAGAAGGCGCGTATCTTGAGCGCTGCGATGAAGATCTTCGCTTTTAAAGGATACCAGTACACCACGGTCGCCGAAATCGCGCAGGAGGCAGGAGTCTCAAAGGGTCTGGTGCATGTCTACTTTGCAAGCAAGCTCGACATACTGTTTGAGGTCATTATTTTTTTTATTGAAAGTGTCAATGCGCTTATTGAACAAAAAATCGCGCAGTGCACGACGCCGGTGGAGCGGCTGCATGCCGTATTTAATGGACTCATGGAGCTGATGTCGCAAAACAACAAGAATCTCTACTGGGGGCATATTCTCAAAGAGGTACTCCCGGATGCCGAAAAGATGAAGGATGCCAAGCTGGAAAAAAAATATGCCCGGATTATCGCAGGCGCCAGACAGATGCAGTTGACCCTGGACAGCTTCATTGCCGACGGCCAGCGGCAGGGTATTATCGATACATCGCTGAAGCCACAGGTCATCCGCCAAATCATCGGCGGCTCAAGCCAGATGCTCTACCAGGGGCTGTTGCTTGAAAGCCATGGCAGGCGCATTATGGGTTATACCGAAGAGGATGTACAAGCGGGTATCACCGCTTTAATTGACAAGTTTGTAGTAAAAAAAACATGAAAGGCCAGACGCCATGACGGAAAGCTTATCAGGTGACTTTAAGAAGGCTCTAGAAGAAATCGTGGGCTGCAACTATGTGACCGATGATCCGGTTACGCGGTTTACCTATACGCAGGATGCAAGCCTTTTTGGCGGCACGCAGTCAGCGCTGGTTGTGCGGCCCGGTTCAACCGAAGAGGTGTCGCGCATTGCGGCTCTTGCCAACCGCCACCGCGTGCCCCTTGTGATGCGCGGGGGCGGGGCCACAATTTATGGCCAGTGCAAGGGCGACCCGGACCGCACCGTGCTGCTGGACATGACGCGCATGGACCGCATAATTGAGGTCAACACCGCCGGCATGACCGTCACGGCTGAAGCGGGCATCATCATTGACAAACTCGTGTATGCCTGCAAAAAAGAGGGCTGCTATGTGTATGCGCCTTTTGCACCGGTGCATATGGTATCCCTTGGCGGCTGGATGTCGGGCGCAGCGGGGTCGGCGAGCCTGTGGCCTGATATCGTGAGCATCACCGTGGTGCTCGCCGACGGCACCATCGTCAAAACCGGCGGCGGCCCCGGCACCAATGTGCATCAGCCTATATTTTACAACCGCAATCTTGGCGGACCCGATTTTGCAGGGCTTTTCATCGGCGACGGTGGCTCCTTCGGCATTAAAACCGAAGCAACGGTCCGCATCACGAAATATCCGCCCCTGATACGGGCAGGCATCTTCGCCTTCGACGAGATCGAGCCGGCGCTGGAGCTGGTGCGCCTGCATGTGGAGCGCCGCACGTTGCAACGTTTCGATCCGATGATGGTTTTCGCCGCCGGGGCGATGAAAAATTTCATGGGAGATGACGACGAGGTGGCGCCGTTTACCGTGCAGGCCATGATACAGGGCCATGACGTGGCAGAGCTTGAGGCAAAGCTTGCCTTTTTAAACCGGCTTGCCGAGCAGTGCGGCGGCGGGCATAACTTCCTGCTTGATGCCATGGCAGAATCAATGGCAACACCCAGTGAGGACAGCGAGATGGACTGGATGGCCATCTTTAATTCCTTCGGCCTGCCTGCCTGGCTGCCCTTTACCCTGCCGCGCCAGGGATTTGCCGGGGTATATAAAAAGCTTCTTGCCTGGCGCGATGAGCGGCTCAAAGAGGCTGACAGGCTCGGCCTGCACCTGCGCACGACCTGGGATATGTTCATCCCCACAGATGCCAGTACGCTCATTGGGGAAATCGACTGCTTCTTTACCGATGTCGATAATCCCGAAGCCATCGTATTTATCCGGTCGCTGATGGCCGACTTTCAAAAGTATGCCCACAGCCTCGGGTCCATAGACGTTTACAACCAGGGCTTCATGGCAGACCTGAACGCTTCATGCTGGTCGCCCGGCTTCAAGCGCCTGTTTGAGCTGGTCAAAGCCTCCCTTGACCCCAATGGTATTCTGAACCCGGGGCAGTGGGTTGGAAGCTATCTTAACGAGCAAGGAGAATGACCATGACAAAATCTTCCATGAAAGAGCTTGAAAAAGTCCGGGGCTATATTTACAGCTGCAGAAAATGTGGTGTGTGCCGGTACAAGATGACGGGCAGGGTTCCCTATGTTTGCCCGGTGAAGAAGGCAAGCCCGGGATTCGAAAATTTCTCATCACGGGGGAAAATGCTGCTTGCGCAGGCGCTGCTTGAGGGGCAGATCCAGCCTTCGGCAGGGCTTGCCCGTGCAGCCTACAGCTGCACATTATGCGGCAACTGCATGACCCAGTGCGGCGCAACCGATCCAGACACCAGAAAACCCCTTGTGGACAACACGGCCGTTGTGGAAGCAATGCGGGCCGACCTGCTGCGTGAATGCCCCGATCTTATAGATGAAGCCTACCGCCGCGTGCTTGCCCATACCCGCCAGTACGGCAACCCCTGGGGCATGCCCCGCTCGGCGCGCGGCAAGTGGTCAAAGGGGCTCACGATCAAAGATGCGCAGAAGGAGCATGCCGATGTTCTGCTGTTTGTCGGATGCACCATGGGCCTGAATCCGGAACTTGCACGCCGGGCACATAGGGCGGCAGCGGTCCTGCAGGCAGCCGGGGTCGATTTCGCTATGCTGGGCGCGGCTGAACCCTGCTGCGGCAGCGTGCAAAAACGCATCGGAGACACGGAGCTCGCCTCAGAGATGATCTCCGGCAACATAAAGCTTCTCAACAACACCGGCTGCGAGACAATCGTCACGCTCTGCGCCGGATGCTGCAACATGCTGAAGACACAGTATACGGGCCTTACGGCCAAAGTCTATCATCTTGTTGAATATCTGGCGCGGCTCATAAAAGATAAAAAAATCATCCTTGCGAAAAGCCGGGGGCTTACCGTCGCCTATCATGACCCCTGCCATCTCGGGCGGCATCTGGGGGTGTTTGACCCGCCACGGGCCATTTTGAAGGCGCTGCCCGGCATCACCCTTGTCGAACGGGCCGCCACCCGGGAAAACACCATCTGCTGCGGCGCAGGAGGCGGCATGCGCCTTTTTGAGGGCGGCGCTTTTGCGCAGGACATGGGCCGCGAAGCTGTGCAGGCTGCGCACGAGGCCGGCGCTGAGGCGATTGTGTCAGCCTGCCCGTTTTGCGAGACAAATCTTGAAGCGGCGGCGCAGGGGCTTGAAGCTCCTTTGCCTGTTTACGATATCATCGATTTGGTATATGATGGTGCTGGACTCACCGGCTAACAAGGTCCTTATTTGGCCAGTGGGTGTCCAGCGCAGAATAAAATTCTGCACGCTTCAAACCATTTTAAATTGAGGCAAGCTATGCAGAGCAAATGGAACCTTTCTAAAAAAGTAAAAATTTTCAGCGCCGGATTCATGGTCTTTTTTTTGTGCTCTTTTGTTTTTCTTGTCATAAGTGTGCAGAAAGTGCTTGTGGAGGGAAAGATGGCGGGTTTGCAAAAATCGGTTAGTTCAGCCCTTATGCTGTTAACGCGGCATGACGAGCTTGTTAAAAGCGGCAAAATGACCCTTGAAGAAGCTCAAAAGGCCGTGGCATCTGAAATTAAGAATGTTCACCTTGCAAAAAATGAAGCCTTCTGGATTCATGACAGCAGCGGTAAAATGATAGTTGAGTCGCTGCTGCCAGAGTATGATGGCGCTGATATGAGCAGCTACCGTGATTCCGACGGCAAGCAGGCGTTTCTTGATATGACAGCCCTGGGCCGTGACAGAGGCGAAGGCGAAACAAGATACTACTTTAAAAAACCCGGCGCTGAGAAGCCGGTAAAAAAATATGTCTACATAAAAATGTTCAAGCCCTGGGGCTGGGTGCTTGGAGCCGGTTTTTATCTGGATGATGCGATTGCGGACATGAGCGGAGCCCGTAATGTTGCCCTGGTGATTCTTGCCATATTTTCCATAGCCGTAATATCTGCTTTTTTCATACTTGGCCGGTCTGTTGCCCAGCCGATCGCTTCGGCAACCCGGGGGCTTGCTTTAATCGGCCGCCAGGTCGATGCCGCATCCCGGCAGTTTTCCGAATCAAGCCATTTACTTGCGCAGGCGTCATCCGAGCAGGCGGCATCTCTTGAAGAGACCTCCTCATCGCTTGAGGAAATGTCCTCTATGACCAGGCAGAATGCCAATAATGCACGAGAGGCCGACAATCTTATGAAAACGGCTGGTCAGGTTATCGCAAACACCCATACAACCATCAGCGGGCTGACAAGATACATGTCTGAAATCTCGCAATCAAGCCGTGAAACATCAAAAATCATCAAAACAATTGATGAAATTGCGTTCCAGACCAATCTGCTTGCACTGAATGCGGCTGTAGAGGCAGCGCGGGCGGGTCAAGCAGGAGCAGGTTTTGCGGTTGTCGCCGATGAGGTTCGAAACCTTGCCATGCGGGCGGCTGAGGCGGCAAAAAGCACTGCGGGGCTGCTAGAATCAACTGTTACTCAAATCAATGACGGCAAGGATATGATGCAGACCGCAAATCAATCCTTTGGCGAAGTGGCATCCATGGAGGCAAAGGTTGCCCTGCTGGTTAGCGAAATCGCCTCTGCTTCGCAGGAGCAGGCCCAGGGCATTGAGCAGGTCAGCAAAGCTATCACTCAAATGGATATGGTAACCCAGCAGAACGCTGCAAATGCAGAAGAATATGCCTCATCGGCGCAGGAACTCAAGGCAAAATCAGATGAAATGAAACAGTTTATAGCAGAGCTGAGAAATTTAATAGGAGTTCAGCAGAACCAGGCCGATCTTGCAGAAACTATTGAAGAGCCTGAAAACTATGAACGCAGATACCTAAAAGCGCTGCCGCGTGTATAAGCTTCAAATAATAAAAAATGGTTATCCACAAAGCTCCAGTAAACCCTGATTATGGATCCCCGCTCCCCGATCAGGTCGAGGACAAGCTTCGCGGGGATGACAGCAAGATAAAAAAATACATTGAAAAAACTTGTCATTCCCGCGCAGGCGGGAACCCAGCGGGCGCATGGAATTCGTTACTACATACAACTGGAGCTTTGGAGATAACCAATTAATAAAATGCCAGCAAAATTGCCGGACGGACAGACAAGTCGCAGTCTGAACAAGAAGAATTAAATCCACTAACATTCAAAAGGGAGTTTCTTGATGACTACCGGCTCACAAAGATTTATAGACAAACATATAATCATAACCGGCGCAGGCACGGGAATCGGCCGCAGCACGGCAAACCGTTTTGCCGATGAAGGCGCCAAGGTCGTTATCGCAAACCGCAACAGGGCAAACGGCGAGCGAGTGGCGGCTGAAATACAGGAAAAGGGCGGCACGGCCTGCTATATTTCCTGCGACGTGGCCAATCCCGAGTCAATTGACGATCTGGTGAAGCAGGCCGTTGCGACCTACGGCCCGATTCATGTCGCCGTGTCCAATGCCGGCATAAACGAGAAGCAGCCCTCGGCCGCTGATCTCACGGTGGAGGAGTGGGACCGCATCATGAATGTAAACGCACGCGGCTCGTTTTTATTCTGCCGCGCCTGCGCCATGAACATGGTGGACAATGGCATCGCAGGCTCCATCGTCACGGTTTCCTCGGCCATGGCCCGGGGCACCAAAACAGAAACCGGCGCGTATCCGGCCTCGAAAGCGGCGGTGGTGCAGCTTACAAAAAATCTGGCCAAGTGCTTTGCGCACGCGGGCATACGGGTCAACTGCGTGTCGCCCGGCGTTGTGGCCACGGAAATCTGGGACGCGATTGAGGATGCCATGATGGCCGAACGCGGTACGTTTGTCGACTATATCATAGAGCAGTCGGTCACAAACGGGCAGCTGCTTATCGGCAGGCAGGGCAAGCCTGAGGAAATCGCCGCTGCCATCGCGTTTCTGGCCTCCGATGAGGCCTCCTATATTACCGCCCAGAACCTGAGCGTTGACGGCGGCATGGACTGGTGCTGGTAAGCACGCAGCTTGCAAAAAAACAAAAAGGCCGGATGCCACACTGCATCCGGCCTATTTATTACCAATTAGTTATTACATAAAAATTTCCGCAACAGGAATAAATGACTGCAGCGCCTTGTAGGAGAAGGCTTTCAGCGTCGGATTTTTCTCAAGAGATGCATTGATGGCATCTGCGTTATTGTAATACATATTTATAATCCCCTTGCCAAAGACGCTTTTTGCCAGCACCTTATCGCGGAACTGCCGCAACGTTGCCAGGCGAGGATCCGCATCGCCCAGAACCTTTGCCGCCGGGCAGCTACTGGTAGAACAAGGTGTAGTAACAACATTCTTATCTCCATGGCAGGAAATGCAGCTTGGTGAAACTGAAGCATGGGAAGTAAACTTGACCAGATTGCATGCGCCTACATTACCCCTGGGATGGCATGCAATGCATTTTGAAGGATAGGCATCCCCCCCTCCGGCTGCGGTTTGATGACATTTGTCGCAGGTAAGCGTAGCATGGGTCGTGCCGGCATGAACAGTGGCCTGGGAATGACAACCGGAAACAGTACAGCCCTGGCTCATAACCGAGTGCGCAAAACCGTTTTGAGCACCCACAAACAGAAAAAAAGCAACCCCTGCAAAAAGAAAAAAATATTTTTTCATAAAATCAGCCCTTTCTTTAAAAATTTAATTTTTTGTTATCTTTGAAACCAATTACATAACCCCAGTTAAATTCTTACAATTTTATAATATTTTAAATCTCTAAATGTTCCAGTCTACACAATTTATAGAATTAAAAAAACTCTTTGTCAACCGGCAGCCCATCTTTTTTATAATATTGCGCATTACTATAAACAGTTCAGTCAGCTCAGGGTTTCTCCGTGCTGCCAAGCTGTGCGCCGAGCTGGCCGCAGGCCGCTGCAATATCAGAGCCCTTGCTATGGCGGATGGGTGCTGTGAAGTTCAAGTCGTGAAGGATTTTCTGAAATGCTATGACCGAGCGCTCGCTGGGCTTTTTAAAATTAACTGCCGGATGTTCATTGAAAGGAATAAGATTTATTTTGCAGGGTATGCCCTTGAGAAGCCCTGCCAGTTCACGGGCATTGACGGCAGCGTCGTTAATATCCTTTATGAGAATATATTCAAAAGTAATTCTCTTGCGGGCGGCCAGGGGAAACTGGCGGGCAGCAGCCAGCAGCTCATGGATGGGAAATTTGTTATTTAACGGCATAAGACTGCTTCTGGTCTCGTCATTTGAAGCATTCAGGGATATGGCCAGGTTGACAGGCACATCCTCTCCCAGCCTCTTCATCTGAGGCACAAGGCCCGCAGTAGAAACAGTGATGCGGCGGTGGGAAAAATTTAAGCCCCAAGGGCTTAAAAGCATGCGGATGGCCCGGACCGTATTATCATAATTAGCCAAAGGCTCGCCCATACCCATGAAAACCAGATTTGGCATCGATTCGCCGAACGGCTCCAGCAGCATGATGGCGCGGACCTGATTTAAAATCTCGGCTACCGTCAGATTGCGCACAAGCCCCTCGCGGCCTG